>NZ_LT703003.1:1661279-1993535 GCF_900149695.1 Anderseniella sp. Alg231-50
AGTGTCTATTACAACCGCGCCATGCTCGAGGAAGGTGCGCCTTTCCAGGTGTTCGACAATTCATTTATCGCGGAGATGACCCGCGACATTCAGGGTGTTGTGGCCAAGTTCCTTGCGATGCAGGCAACCGGCGGGTCGAGTTCGACCATTGACGCCTTCGACCGGATGCGCACCTCAGGCGCCGCCGCACGCGCCATGCTGATCGCTGCCGCAGCCGATAAATGGCAGGTGGCGGCGGCGTCGCTCAAAACCGAGAACGGCAAGGTGCTGGATCCGGCGCTTGGCCGCAGCATTGCCTATGGCGAACTGGTCGCCACTGCAGCCGAGCAGGACGTGCCGGAGACCATTACGCTGAAAGACCCGGCGGACTGGCGTTATCTCGGAAAATCGCAACCACGCCTGGACATGGCCGCAAAGGTTACCGGCAAGGCAGAGTTTGGCGTTGATGTGCGCTTGCCCGACATGCTGTTCGCCACGGTGCGCATGAACCCGCGCCAGGGCGCAAAGATGACCGGCATGGATGCATCGGCTGCCGAAAAGGTTTCCGGCGTGGTCAAGGTGATAAACCTTGGCACCGGTTACGCGGTGGTTGCCGATAACACGTGGACCGCGTTCAAGGCGGCTGACCTGGTCGCGCCTGAATGGGCCGAAGCCACCTATCCCGCAACAACGGAGGCGATCTTCGCCGGCATTGATGCAGCCCTTAGAGCGGGTGGCGGATTCAACATGCGCAATGACGGTGATGCATCCGGCGCGATAGCAGCGGCATCCGGCAAGGCGATCAGCGCGCGTTATACCGCGCCCTATCTGGCCCATGCCACCATGGAACCGATGAATGCCACGGCGCAATGGACAGACGGCAAGCTTACCGTGTGGAGCGGCAACCAGGCGCCGACGTCGATCGTGACGCAGGCCGCCTCGGTGTTTGGCCTTTACGCAAGTGATGTGTCGGTTCACTCAACTTATCTTGGTGGCGGTTTCGGCAGGCGGTTTGAAACCGACTTTTCAATACTGGCGGCCCGCGTAGCGAAAGAAACCGACGGCAAGCCGGTTCAGGTCACCTGGACCCGGGAAGAAGACATGCGTCACGACATGTACCGGCCCGGCGCAATCTGTGAGGCTGCTGCGGTGGTTGACAGCGAGGGCATGCCTTCGGTGGTATTCAGGGTGGCAAGCCAGTCACCCATCGCATCGACATTCGGACGCCTGGCAGGCGCTATCACGCCACCGGGCAATGACAAGACCATTGTCGACGGTTTGTGGGACCAGCCCTATGCGCTGGCCAATTATCGCGTCACCGGCATTCCGGTGGACATGGACATACCGGTCGGGTTCTGGCGCTCCGTGGGCCATTCGCACAATCCGTTTTTCCATGAGAGTTTCATGGATGAAATCGCCCAGTCTTCCGGTCAGGACCCACTGGAAATGCGCCTGAAGCTGATGCAGCCTTACCCTGCCGCCGTTGCTGCCCTGCAAGCGGTAAAGGACATGTCGGGATGGGGAACACCACTGTCGGCTGCCGGTGTGAAATCACGCGGGCGCGGTGTTGCCTTCTGCCTGTCATTTGGCACATGGGTAGCGCAGGTGGTCCAGGTGGCTGATACTGATGACGGTATTCGGATCGAAAAGGTCTGGTGCGCTGCTGATTTTGGTACTGCGCTAGATCCGAAAAACCTTGAAGCGCAGATGATGTCCGGGATCATATTCGGCCTGTCTTCTGCCATTGGGCAGGAGATCACGTTTGCCGACGGTGCGGTCGAACAAGGCAATTTCGACAGCTACGATGCCATGCGCATGAACCAGGCGCCTGAAATCGAAGTGCGGGTGTTGCAGGATTCCGGCAAGATGGGCGGCGCCGGAGAGCCGGGCACGCCGCCGTCGCTGCCGGCACTTGCCAATGCGATATTTGCCGCAACCGGCAAGCGTATCCGGCAACTGCCGTTGTCGAAAGAAATCTCTTTCGCATAGGTGATAACCCTAGAGCGCGTCCGATCCGGTTTCGCCGGTGCGGATGCGCAAGGCGTTTTCCAGATCAAGCACGAAAATCTTGCCGTCGCCGATCTTGCCGGTGTGACCGGCCTGGGTGATGGTTTCAACGACCTTGTCGGCCACGTCGCCGTTGACCGCGATTTCGAGCTTTACCTTTGGCAAATAGTGCACTGTGTACTCGGCGCCGCGGTAAATCTCGGAGTGCCCGCCCTGGCGGCCAAATCCCTTGACCTCGGATGCAGTCATGCCGCTCACTCCAACGCCCGACAGGGCCTCGCGGACTGCGTCAAGCCGGTGTGGCTGGATAATGGCTATGATGAATTTCATCGTTCGAACTCCTGCATCCAGTTGGATTAGTGATTGTAACCGGTTTCGCCGTGCGAGGCGAGGTCGAGGCCTTCGCGCTCTTCGTCCGTGCTGACCCGCAAACCGGTGGTTGCCTTGACCACCATGACGATGATGACACTGACAATGGCGCAGTAGAGAGCGGTTACCGCCACGCCGGTCAACTGCACCAGGAACTGGCTGCCGGCACTGGTGCCTTCGTCAAACCCGACACCACCGAGCCCGGCACCCATCAGCACGGCGGTCAGCAGCGTGCCTGTTGCACCACCGACACCATGTACCGCCATGACATCGAGGCTGTCATCGATCCGCATGCGGTTGCGGATCAGGTCGACCGCAAAATAGCAGATGAAGCCGCCGGCAAGTCCGCAGGTCAATCCGCCGATCGGACCGACAAAGCCCGACGCGGGAGTGATGGTTGCCAGTCCGGCAATGGTGCCGGTCACGGCGCCAACCAGGCTCGGCTTTCCGAAACGCTTCCACTCGATGCCGATCCAAACCAGTGTTGCCGTGGCAGCAGATACATGGGTCACCAGCATGGCCATGCCGGCGTCGGCACCGGCAGACAGTGCGCTGCCGGCATTGAAGCCGAACCAGCCGACCCACAGCATTGACGCGCCGACCATGACCATCCAGGGCGCGTGCGGTGGCTGCACGTGAGAGGGAAAACCGCTGCGCGCGCCGAGCATGACCGCCAGTACGATGGCGGCCACCCCGGCGGTGACGTGAACTACGATGCCGCCGGCAAAATCCTTGACGCCCATGGTGCCGAGCCAGCCGCCGCCCCACACCCAGTGGGTCACCGGTGCATAGACCAGCAATAGCCAGAGCGTGCAGAACAACAACACTGCGGAGAATTTGATGCGTTCGACAAAGGCTCCGACGATCAGGGCAGGGGTGATGATGGCGAATGTCATCTGGAACATGAAGAACAGGCTTTCCGGGATGCCGGTGCCGTCGAACACCTGACCGCGCGTTACGCCTGTCAGCATCATCTTGCCGAGACCGCCGACCCAGGGGGAGCCTTCGGCGAACGCCAGAGAGTACCCGGCGATCAGCCAGAGCAGGGACATGAGGGCGGCTATCGAGACACACTGCATCAGAACCGACAGGATGTTGCGCGCGCGCACGAGGCCTGCATAAAACAATGCCAGGCCAGGCAATGTCATGAATAGAACGAGTGCGGTTGAGGTGAGAATCCAGGCCGTATCGGCGCCATTTACCATCAGTATTGCCCTTCTGCAGGTTCCAATTTGCCGAAGGTTTAATCAAATACCGGGCACGCGCAAACGCATTTTGCACGATTTCCGTGCAAAACACGTAGATTCTGACATCAGTCGATCGTGCTGATTAAAATATAGGCAAGTGCCTAGCGCAAGCGCTCAAGAATTGACACATAGTTGGCTACTGCCGCACCGCCCATATTGAAGATTCCGGCAAGTTCCGGCGCCTGCAGCTGCATGTCGCCGGCGTTTTCGGTCAGTTGCATGGCCGCCATGATGTGCATGGACACCCCGGTGGCGCCGATCGGGTGGCCTTTGGACTTGAGGCCGCCGGACGGGTTGACCGGCAGCTTGCCGTCCTTGGCGGTCCAGCCTTCGGCAATGGCGCGCGCGCCTTCACCCTTGGGGGTCAGTCCCATGGCTTCATACTCGATCAGTTCGGCAATGGTGAAGCAGTCATGGGTTTCCACGAACGACAGGTCGTCCAGTGAGGTGCCGGCCTGCTGGTGGGCCTTGCCCCAGGCCTGCTCGCAGCCCTCAAACGCAACGATGTCACGTTTTGCCATGGGCAGGTAATCCTGGGCGTGGGCGGCAGCGCGAAAATGTACCGCCTTGGGAAACCGCAGGGCGGTTTCGGTGTCGGTCATGACCACGGCAGCGGCACCATCGGACACCAGCGAACAATCGGTCCTGCGAATGGCGCCGATCACCGTCGGGTTCTTGTCGGAGATGGTGTTGCAGAACTCATAGCCGAAATCCTTGCGCATCTGGGCGTATGGATTGTGCACGCCATTGGCATGGTTCTTTGCGGCAATCCGCGCCATGGCTTCCGACTGGTCGCCATAACGCTGAAAGTACAGATCGGCAATGCGGGCAAACACGCCGGCAAATCCGCCCGGCGTATCGGCTTCGGTCTTGCGGTAAGACGCATTGAGCAGTACATCGCCGATAACGCTGCCCGGTGCCGAGGTCATTTTCTCCGCGCCGACCACCAGCACGAACCGCGACTTCTTCGAGGCCAGATCATTGAGCCCCATGTGAACGGCCGCCGACCCGGTGGCACAGGCATTTTCAACGCGGGTGGCCGGTTTGAAGCGCAGGGCCGGATCGGCATCCAGTGCAAAAGCGGCCGGAAATGACTGCTTTTCGAACATGCCGAAGTTGCCGACATAAATGGCGTCAACTTCGTCGAAGCCGATACCGGCGTCTTCTACGGCCTGTTTGCATACCCTTGCCAGCATGGTTTCAAGATCATCGTCTTCGAGCTTGCCGAACTGTGAATGCGCCCAACCGATAATTGCTGACATGCGTGCTACTCCTGAATAATTCTCTAATCCGGGCTATGACTATCATGGCTCTGACCGGTTGGCGATACCGTCCAGGTCTCGCCAACGGAAGTCGCGCGAAAGGCGTGATCCGCAATGCCGTGTTTGAGCTTGGCGGCCTGCAGTGCTTCGACCGGTGCGTCAATTGCCTCGTCGGTCAACTGAATGGTGGCGTGATGGATGGCCAGGGACGCGGTGGCACCGAGAAGGTTGTGAGCGCGAGCTGCTTCATCCGGGTTGATATGCTGCGCCTTCATGAACCAGCGCGGCTCATAGGCGCCGATGGGCAACAGGGCCAGGTCCGGAGCGCCATACCGGTCTCTGGTCTGAGTAAAGTGTTCGCCTGTGCCAAATCCCGTGTCCGCGCCGAAATACACCTTGTGCCGGCCTGCTTCGATCATGAACGCCGACCAGAGCGCCTTGTTGCGGTCCTTGAACGTGCGTTTCGACCAGTGCAGCGCCGGGGTGGGCGTGATCACTAAATCAGATGAGTGTTCGAACGGTTCATGCCAGCCGTGTTCGATTACGTTGGCCTGCCGTATCCATCGCTTCACGATGCGCGCATTGCCGTGCGGTGTCAGGATCGGGGCATCATGGTGCCGCACCAGCTTGCGCAATGCGGGCAGGTCCATGTGGTCGTAATGGTTGTGGCTGAGCAGGATCAGGTCAATCGGCGGCAGGTCTTTGAGGGCCACGCCGGGATTGCGTACGCGCTTCGGCCCGGCAAACTGGAACGGACTGGCCCGTTTCGAGAAAAACGGATCGGTCAGGATGTTTAATCCACCTGTCTGCACCAGCACGGTGGCATGGCCGATCCAGGTGGCTGACAGGTCTTTTCCGTTAACTCGCTGCGGCGGCGCCGGGTGAACATCGTTGTCGATCCACTTCGGCCATTTCTGCCGTTCGCCGGAGGTCTGCCACTTCCAGAAGTCGCTGGTGCAGTTGACCACATTGTGGGCCGGCACATGATAGCGCTCGCCGTCATGGTGCACATTCAGTCCGGTCTGGTGATATGACTTGTCGTCTTCTGGCATCTTGTGGCACATCGTGTCTGGTGTAGGGTCCGGAACCATTAATCTTATCCATTCTGCGGGAAGATATTTTGCTTCTGACAAGGCGAAATGACGCAGGAAACCGTCCGGTTTTCAAGTCCTTTCAACGCGGTCAGGGGCAAAATAGACCCCGCCCTTCGGGTTTGAAGGAAAACACCCGCCTGAAGGCGAAAAATGCTCGACAAGGCACAAAGCCTTGCCTTGCGCTTTTTCACCATCATCCGAATGTTTTCTTCCAAACAGAGTTGAATAAGATTAATGGTTCCTGACCCTAGTGAAATCAAGACGTTCAACCAGTTTCAATGAGGCAAAAGATGACCCGCACGGTTTTTGTAAATGGTCAGTATGTTCCCGAAGATCAGGCCCAGGTGTCGATCTTCGATCGCGGGTTCGTATTCGGTGACGGCATCTATGAGGTCGTGCCGGTCATCGGCGGCAAAATGGTCGACAAGGCGCCGTTCCTGGAGCGCCTGAAGCGGTCTTTGGGCGAGCTGCGCATCGACATGCCGATGAGCGATGCCGACTACCTGGCGATGCATGAAAAACTCATAGAACTGAACGGTATCGATGAAGGCGGTGTGTATTCGCAGATTACCCGCGGCGCTGCCGACCGGGATTTCGCGTTCCCGAAAGCCGCGACACCTTCGGTGGCGGCGTTTACCATGAAGAAGCAGTTGCTCGACAATCCGAACGCGACCACCGGCGTCAAGGTGGTAACCGTGGAGGACATTCGCTGGAAGCGCCGCGACATCAAATCCGTTGCCCTGCTGGGCCAGGTCATGGCCAAGCAGGAGGCTGTCGAAAAGGGCGGGTTTGAAGGCTGGATGGTTGAGGACGGTTTCGTCACCGAAGGCACGTCTTCAACGGCCTATATCGTCAAGGACGACACCATCATCACCCGGCCGCTGTCAAACTCGATCCTGCCCGGCATTCGCCGCAAGGCGCTGCTGCAGTTGTGTGACAAGCATAATGTGAAGCTGGAGGAGCGATTGTTTACCGTGGACGAAGCCCTGGCGGCAGACGAGGCGTTCCTGTCGTCGGCGACCACGCTGGTGATGCCGATTGTCGACATTGACGGCACCATGATCGGTGGCGGCCAGCCCGGGCCGATGGCGCGCAAAATGCGCGAAGCCTACATTGCCGAGATCAAGGCGGAGGCAGGCATCGCCTGAACCAGGCCTGGCGTCTACTTCAACGGGCCGAGAAACGGATTGCGGTACAGGTTGGTGTGGGTTTCAACGCCTACCTCGACCACGCAATCTTCCTTCGGTTGCGCCACACACATCAAGATGTAGCCGTCCTGCGACTGGCGCTTGTTGAGTGCTGTTCCCTTGGGTTGGCGGACACTGCCTGACACCAGTCGGCCGGCACAGGTGATGCAGCCGCCATAGCGGCACGCTATCGGCACCGCGATGCCGGCTGCTTCACACACATCGGCAATGTTTTCGCCTTCGGCAACGTTCAGTTCACGGCCGCCGCGATTGGCGACCGTGATCTTGTGGATGGAGTTACCCGTCATGACTTGCGGGGAAGTCCCAGCAAGCGGCGTAGCCAGGCGAATGTCGGCGTCTTGTCGGGCAGGTCCCGAGCCGCGCTGGGCGGCATGCAACAACACATGGCGTTCACATCCAGATGTCGGACGTTACATCTCCGCCGGGATAGCGCATTTCGTGGCACCGGGACGGCCCGTTAGGCTCCTTGCCGAAGTCGACCACGAAGTCGGGATTGATCGACATGCCGCCTTTTTCGGTGTCGCAGTCGACCATGTACATCTGCCCGCCCTGGTCTTTCATGCCGGGATAGAACTGATTGTCCCATGAAGAGAACAGTGACGTGGTTACATACAGGCGCTTGCCGTCCAGCGACAGCTGGATCATTTGCGGTGCACCCTGAACCTTGACGCCGTTTACTTCCGGTGCCTTGCCCAGCATGCCGCCGAGCCACACCTGGCCAGTCATTTTCGGGTTGGCGCGGTCGGTGATGTCATACTGGCGCAGGTCGCCGTGCAGCCAGTTGGCGAAATACAGGTACTTGTCATCCATGGAAATCAGGATGTCAGTGATCAGCGACGGCATCGGGACCGGAAAACCGTCGACATCGATGGTCGGAATGTCGATGACCTTCTCGATTTCAAAATCACCATCATCGGTTTTCCACCAGCGGAACACGTTGGATGACAGCGTAGCTGCGAACATGCCCTCATTGGATTCCGGATCATGCAATCCGCGCACTTCGAGCGGGATCATGCCGTCAGCGCCCATGTCGATGGACTTGACGATTTTCTTGCCGTCGAAATCCCAGAAGTGGATCGACTGACCGTATTTCCCGGCACCGACATCTTCCAGGTCGAAGCCCGGCATGAAGGTGTTGGGCGCGCCCCATTCGGAACTGACCATCATGTTGTGGCGCGGCTGATACCAGAAGTCATAATTGTAGTTCATGCCGGAGATGTCGTTTTCCCAGCGTCCGACAATCTCGAAGTCCTCATTGATGTGCAGAAAGCCTCCCGGCGCATTGCCGTCGGCGTCTCCCAGCATGGAGATGATGATGTCGGCGCCCAGACAATGGACAGTATGCGGCGCGGACAGGTTGGTCTTGGCCTTGATGTCGTCGCCGGAAATTACCTTGTGCAACTTGGGGTTGGTGTCATCGGACGTATCAATCACATTGATGTTGGAGGTGCGCACGCCCGGCATCAGCAGGTATTGCCGTGATTTCGAGGCGTCGTCGTGACAGCTTGAGCAGGCGTTCCAGCCGGAGTGATGCAATTCGTCGCCGATTTGCGGCATCTCGGTGCGCGCAACTACGGAAGAGTAGGTCGGGCTGTCGGGGTCCACGTCAACCGTGGCCAGATAGTCCGGTTTTTCCACGCCGGTGCCGACATACAGTGCCACCGTGTGCAGCAGTTTTTCACGATCTGCCTGCATGGCCTCCTTGGGCGACGCATAACCCGGTCCGCAACACTCTTTGCTCATGATAGTTTCCTCCTGTTATGGGCGTTCCTTCTGTTGGTGCCTCAATTGAATAGTATTCCTATATTTGCATATAAGGCTAGGGGCACTTTCTGCAGCGCAGGACCGGGGACCGGATTCAGTCCATCAGGCTCGGCAGCCAGGTGATGATGCCCGGGAAGGCCAGCAATCCGGCCACGGTAACCACATCGGCGACAAAGAACGGGCCGATGCCGCGGAACACATCCTGCAGCGGGATTTCCAGCGAGTTGCCGTCTTCGTCCTTCAGGTCTCGCGAGACCCCGGCCACCACGAAACAGTTTAGTCCGATCGGCGGGGTGATCAGGCAGATCTCGGCCATTTTGACGACGATGATCCCAAACCAGATGGGGTCATACCCCAGCGCAATCACGGCCGGGTAGACCACCGGCAGCGTCAGGATGAGCATGCCGATGGCGTCCATGAACATGCCGAGGACCGCATAGGCCAGCAGGATACAGATCATGATGACGATCGGCGGCACATCCAGGGTGACTACCCAGGCGGAAAACGCTGCCGGCAAGCCGGCGAAGCCCAAAAAGCGCACAAACAGGAATACACCCCAGATCAGTGTGAAGATCATGGCGGACAGCCGCGCGGTTTCGATCAGGGCCTCCTTAAGGCGGCCCGACATTTTCGACATCTCGTTTTCGCGGAAGGCGCGCCACAGGTAGAACAGGAACACCACCATGGCACCGAGCGCACCGGCTTCCGTCGGCGTGGCCGAACCGGTGTAGATGGCTGAAAAGATGATGCCGACAACGACGAAAATCGGCAACGTGCCGGGAATGCTCTCGAACCGCTCCTTCCAGGAAAAACTCCTGATCGGGCTGCCCAGTTTCGGGTTCCACCAGCACATGCCGACAATCAGTGCGACATAGACTACCGCCGAATAAAGCCCGGGCAGGAAACCGGCCAGCAACAGTTTGCCAACCGACTGCTCCACAATGATCGCGTAAATCACCAGAATGGCAGAGGGTGGTATCAGGGAAGCCAGTGTACCGCCGGCAGCGACAACACCGGCGGTGAGACGCTTGTCGTAGCCGTTCTTCAGCATGTCGGGAATGGCGACGCGCGAGAACACAGCGGCCGTGGCGGTTGATGCACCGGAAACCGCGGCGAACCCGGCCGTGGCCATGACGGTCGCAACCGCGAGACCGCCCGGCACCCAGCCCATCCAGCGCCGCGCGGCCTCGAACAGGCGCGTGGTCAGCCCGGCATAAAACGCCAGGAAGCCGATCAGGATGAACAATGGCAGCACCGACAGGGGATAGGTCACCGTCTTGGAATGGGGAATCTGGCCCGCTATGGAGGCGGCCACATGCCAGCCTTTCAGTTCCAGCAGGCCAAGGAAACCAGTGATCGCAGCGGCGGCGAACACGCGGACCCCCAGCAAGACCAGCACGATAAGCAGGCAGACACCGGCAATACCGGTGGAAAAGGCGTCAAGACCGAGGATCATGGAGTGCTTGCTCCCTTGATCTCTTCTTCGGCCTGCTGTTCCACCGTCTTCATGACCGGCACGGCAACGGGTGCAAGGCTGGAGTTGAGGGCGAGGCGCATGTACCCGAGCAACTGGATGCAGAGCCGGAGCAGCAACACGCTCAGCATGACCGGGACCAGCAACTTGGCCGGCCAGGTGGGCAGTTCGATGTCGATGGTTGAGTCACCGAAACTCCATGAGCGCATGAAGTGGCTGTAGGAATAGGGGATCAGGACGGCGACGATGAACATCTGGACCGCGACGCCAATGGTTTCAGCAGCCCACAGGGCCGCGCCCTTCAGGTAACCGACCACGATTTCCATGCGCACATGGCCGCCAAGCCGCTGGACCTGCGAGATCGACAGCAGGGCGAAGGCGATCATGGTTGCTTCAACCACGTCGATGTAACCGAATATGGGATTTCGAAATACGGTGCGCAGAATGATCTGCAGCATGCCCAGAAACATCAGTCCGAAAATCAGCAAGCCGGACAACAGGTTCAGTGCATCTTCAATTGGTGACAGCAGACGGTCGGCCTGTTTTAGAACCCGTGCCAGCCCGTCATCATCGCGTGATGATTTATCCACCCCTTCATGCCTCCCCGGACGAAGTTCAGTCGTGTTCGCCACGGACCCCGTATCGCTCTTGGTTCGGCGACATCAGGGTCCGTGGCGTGTCTTGTCGTGACTATTCGTATTTTCTGCCGACTGTGGAATAGACCAGTTCGACCAGGCCCTTGGCATCGAACTTGCCTTCATTTTCCTTGATCCAGGCATCGATGACCGGCTTGCCGGCAGCAGCCCGGAAGGCGGACAGCTGTTCTTCGGTGTAGGTCACCTTTTTCAGCTTGCCTTCGAGCATCGGCAGGTTGACCTTGTCGATGTCGATATAGGCCTGGATCTGGGCTTTTGCAGCCTCGTCCTTCACGTCCATCAGCAGCTTCTGGTACTGCTCCGGCAGCCCGTCGAACGCACTCTTGGAAAACACCAGCGGGCAATCCGATGTGCCCGGTGACAGGTTGGCCGTGAACCAATCGGTCACTTCGTGGATCTTGTAGGCCACGTGGGAATAGGTGAACGGGAACGACGCAGCGTCCATGGTGCCCTGTTGCACACCGGTGTAAACCTCGGTTGCGGTTGAGCTGGTTGGTGTTGCACCCATGACTTTCATGGCCTTGCCGACGCCGCCACCGGCGCGCACGGTCTTGCCCTTCCAGTCTTCCAGCTTCATTGGCGGTTCGCCCTTGCCGAGGAATTCGTACTGCGGCAGGTAGGACGACATGTAGAGCATGGCGTTCCACTGGGCGTGTTCCTTGACGATTGCCGGATGGGCATAGACCGCGTCACGAATCTTGCGATTGTCATCCCAGCCGGACATGGGCAGGAATGGCATGGTCAGAACCATCAGGGCGGCGTTTTTCTTCGGATGATAGAAATTGCAGGTCATGGCAGCTTCAAATGCGCCGACCGAGATGCCGTCAAGGTTTTCGCGGGACTTTGAAAGCGCTGCACCATAATGCAGTGTCATGGTGAACTTGCCGTCGGTCTTGGCGCTGACCAGTTCGGCAAGCTTTTCAAAACCTGCGGTGAAGGCACGTTTCTTGCCCCACAGCGATACGTTCCATTTGACTTCCGGACCTTCGACTTCGGCCGCCTGGGCGATCGTCATGGTGGATGTGGTGGCGAACGCGACCAATGCGGTGGTCGCCAGTAGTTTCTTGATCATGTCGTCTTTACTCCCTGTAACAGACATTGCCCGCTTGTCTTCGGGCAGGCTTTGCAAGCCTCGGCAAAACACCCGCCGGGCTTCCTGCGGCGCATGATGCGTTGAACTGGCCGCCGTGGCAAGCGTGGTTCCGGTATTTGGATTAACTGGTGAGAACGCTGATGCAACCAAGTACAAGTGCCGCCCAGAAGAAAGCGACAATCGTGAACCTGGTGTTCCACTTCCACGACAGGGTTGTGCCGGCAATTCCGGTGATCCGGCCCAGTATAAGGGCGGTGGCGCCAAACGGCGATGCGGTCAGGTTCAGTGTCCAGCCGAGTGCAAGTGCGGTGGCCAGCAGGGTCGGGTCAAGCTGGCTGTCCGGCAGGGCGGAATACAGCGACCCCATGAAGGTGACGGTCAGCATCGGCGGCATGGCCAGGTTGGATGCAACCGGCACAATGACCATGATCGCGAGATACACAGCAATCGGCGGCCAGGCTGCAAGCCCGGTGATGTCTGCAAGGACCGGCGCATTGCTCAGGCCTGCGGCTACTATTCCGATGTAACCGGCAGCAGACAGGGTAACGGCTTCCGGTGAACCTGCAGGAACCGACGTACCTGCAATATCCCTGACGCGGGCAATAGCAGCAACGGCCTGATCCGGTCTTGACCTGTACTGGACCCAGACCCACACGGCGGTCACGATCGGGCTTGCCAGCATGAGGGCCGGAACGACCTTTGCGCCGGTGGCAAATATCAGGACCAGCGAGATACCTGCGAGCGCAGCGCATACCAGCCCGAAGCGCTTGAAGGCCTGCCAGGGAAACGGTTCTGCCGCCATGCCCGGTCGTGGCAGTGCATCGTGGGCCGCCAGTGTGGCCCGGGCGCGCTTGCCGGTAACCCGGTCTTCTGCCCAGCCGATTGCCACGATCCCCAATGAAATGAAAAACCCGATGCCGGCCATGACGAGCGGCTTTGAGCCTGACACCACGCTGGCCACCAGGGCTTGCGTGACAGCCGTCGGCGACCAGGCGATAATCCATGAAAAGCCGCGCGCCAGGGCGGACATCTGTCGTCGCTCGCGCCATCCGGCCAGTTCCGGATTGGTTTCCGCATCCGCCTTGATGCCGCGCTGGATCAGGGGCCCCAGAAGGCTGAGGGCCCCGAAATTCAGGATCATGCCCAAGGCATGTCCGCCAGCATGGATGGCGATATAGCGCTGGCCCGGCGGGCGCTGGGTCAGGTAGCGCCCGAGTTTCAGGACCGACGGAGAGGTCACCGCGCCATCACGGAGCAAGGCCAGCAGCAACATGAAGGCTGCAAGGTAGGTTGCCTGTCCAAAGCCTTTCTCGATCAGGGCATAGGGCGCATCTGAAAACAGCAAGGCGCACACGGTTGCTATCACGGCAAGGCCGATGAGATATCGTTCGCGCAGGCCCAGCCGGGTCTGTCCGACCAGCAGGAACACAACCAGCAGAACAGCGGCAATTCTCGCTGCAGGGGTAAAATGCATGTGCAGTTCGATTAGTTCGAACACGCTCATGCCGAGAAGGCAGACGGTTACCAGCCGGTCGCTCCAGCGCGCCGGCGCGCCGTTGCGCCCGGTTGTGGTATCAGCCCCGTTGTTCATGCGCCAATTCTATACCGCGTATCGCGGGCCAGGGTCAGGCCCTAGCGTTGCGAATTTTGCCAGTCAGGATTGATCCACGGTTGCTGGTTGGATGGCGGCAGCGGGTCAAGACCGAGAATATGGTCCGATGCCTTTTCACCCACCATCAGGGACGGGCCGTTGAGATTGCCGTTGGGGATGGACGGAAAAATCGAGCTGTCGGCCACGCGCAGGCCCTCGATACCAATTACCCGGCACTGTGGATCGACCACTGCCATGGGGTCCTTTTCGGATCCCATCTTGCAGGTGCCGCACGGGTGGTAGGCGCTTTCGGCGTGCCGGCGGATGAAATCGTCGATTGCCGCATCGCTGGTCACATCATCACCGGGCTGAATTTCGCCGTTGGCAAATTCCTGCATGGCCGGTTGGGCGATAATTTCACGGGTCAGGCGAATGCAGGAACGGAAATCTGTCCAGTCCTCGTCTTTGGACATGTAATTGAAGGTCAGTTTCGGTGCGTCATCCGGATTGGCGCTGACGGGCATTACCATACCGCGGGATTTTGACCGGTTGGGCCCGACATGCACCTGGAAACCATGCCCCTTGGTCGCGGGCTTGCCATCATAGGCAATGGCGCCGGGCAGGAAATGGTATTGAATGTCGGGATACTCGATACCGGCGCGCGAACGGATGAAGCCTGCCGATTCAAAGTGATTGGTGGCCCCCAGGCCGGTCTTGAACAGCAGCCATTGCAGGCCGATCAATCCTTTGGAGATGAGGCCCAGCCTGGTGTTCAGCGTCACAGGCTTCTTGGAGTGCAGCTGGAAGTAGACTTCCAGGTGATCCATCAGGTTTGCGCCGACGCCGGGCAAATGATGCACCGGCTCGATGCCGGCGGCCTTCAGCGTGGCGGCGTCGCCAATGCCGGAAAGCTGCAGCAGGTGCGGAGAGTTGAAGGCACTGGCTGCAATAATGACCTCACGGCGCGCATTGGCGGTCTTGATGCGGCCGCCTTTTTCATACTCCACACCGGTGGCGCGTTTGTTCTCCAGCACGATACGGCGGGCTTTGGCCCGGGTGACCAGTTCGAGATTGTCGCGCTTCATTGCGGGTTTCAGGTAGGCGTTGGCGGAAGACCAGCGACGACCCTTCCAGACCGTCATCTCCATGGCGCCGAAACCTTCCTGCTGCTGGCCGTTGTAATCGATTGTGGTCGGGTATCCGGCTTGTTCAGCGGCATCGACGAAGGCGTGGTAAAGCGGGTTTGTGCGTTCGCCGCGGGTTACATGCAACGGACCGTCGGTGCCGCGCCAACCCTCTTCGCCGCCATGTGAGGTTTCCATGCGCTTGTAGTAGGGCAACACATCTGCATAGGCCCAGCCGGTTGCGCCCAGTTCGGACCAGGTATCGAAATCCCGGGCATGGCCGCGGACATACACCATGCCATTGATGGAGGAAGACCCGCCTATCACCTTGCCGCGCGGTGCGGTGATGCGGCGATTGTTGAGGCCGGGTTCCGGTTCGGACAGGTACCCCCAATTGTAGGTCTTTGTATTCAGCGGGATCGACAGGGCCGACGGCATTTGGATCAAAGGCCCGATATCGCTGCCGCCATATTCCAGCACCAGTACGGTGTGCCTGCCGTTTTCGGTCAACCGGTTCGCCAGCACGGAGCCTGCCGAACCGGAGCCGATGATGATGTAGTCAAACGTGCCGTCGCTCATAGGTGTCTCAATGTGTGTGGGGGAGCTGGCCGTCGATATAGGATTCGACGAGATGGATTGCCGTTTCGCGGTTGTAGACGTCACCGAACAGGGCGGCGCGCAACCAGACACCGTCGATCAGGGCCGAAACGCCCATCGCCAGTTCTGCGGCCTGGGCCGGACCGGTGAGTTTCTTGAAGGCATCGCTGAGGTTTGATTTCAGCCGCGCATCGTACAATCGCAGGATACGTGTGAGGTTCGATGACTGGCGGGCAGAGCCATACAAGGCGAGCCAGGCGGTCATCACGTCGGGTGAATACTGGCTTGGCGCGAAGTTTGCCTCGACAATCGCGGACAGCCTGCCGCGTGGCGTCTGCGCCTGTTTCAAACGCTTGAGCGTTTCGGCGCGCAGGTCGCGCAGCATGTGCTGCATGGTGGCGAACAAAAGGTCGTCCTTGCCGTCGAAATAGTGATGCACAATGCCGGAAGAAACACCGGCCTTCTTGGCAATGCGCGCAACAGTGGTGTCTGCATAGCCGTAGTCATGCAGGGAAGATATTGCAGCTTCTATCAGTTGATTCCGGCGCACCGGACCCATGCCAAGTTTCGGCATTTCACCTCTCAGGGAGTGTTGCGTTCAGTTGCAGAATATTTTTTTTAATTGATCAGTCAATTAAAAACAGCCTAAGTTCGGCGGGGCTGTTGACTTGCACGTGTGCTGCAGCGCACATTCCGGCCAATCCGGACTGCTGAAGACCATCAGTTGAGGATGGTCGGGCGAAAACTGAAACAGGGAGTAGATATTGATGACCAGGACAATTTCACAAGTGATGACAGGTGTCGCGGCAGCGGCGATCTTCGCATTCGTACCGATGAGCGCGGCGCAGGCTGCCGACAGCGAAGCATGCAAGGCCGTCAGGTTCTCCGACGTTGGCTGGACTGACATCACCGCAACGACTGCAACCGCCACTGTCGTCCTGAAAGCGCTCGGTTACGAGCCCGTTACCCAGGTTCTGTCTGTGCCGGTGACCTATTCATCCCTGAAGAACAAGGATATCGACGTTTTCCTCGGCAACTGGATGCCGACCATGGAAGCGGATATCAAACCGTACCGCGAAGACGGTACAGTGGAATCCATCGGGGCGAACCTCGAAGGCGCCAAGTACACGCTGGCGGTTCCCAAATACACCTATGATGCGGGCCTCAAGACGTTCCAGGACATCGCAAAGTTCAAGGACCAGCTCGGCGGCAAGATCTATGGCATCGAGCCGGGCAATGACGGCAACCGCCTGATCCTCGACATGATTGAGAAGGGCACTTTCGACCTCAAGGGGTTTGAAGTGGTTGAATCATCGGAGGCAGGCATGCTGTCCGCCGTCGCCAAGGCCGGTCGCAAGAAGGAGCACCTGGTGTTTCTCGGCTGGGAGCCGCACCCGATGAATGCCAATTTCGAAATGGCCTATCTTGAAGGTGGCGATGACGTGTTCGGCCCGAACCTCGGCGGTGCCACGGTGCACACCAATGTGCGCAAAGGCTATGTTGCCGATTGCCCGAATGCCGGCAAGCTGATCTCCAATCTCAAATTTACACTGCAGATGGAAAACGAGATCATGGGCGCCATTCTCAATGATGGCACCGATCCTGAAAAGGCAGCCACCAACTGGCTCAAGGCCAATCCCGGCGTGATGGATGCCTGGCTTGCCGGGGTCACCACATTTGACGGTGGAGACGGCATGGCTGCCGCAAAATCTGCAATCAAGTAAACTGATTGCCTTGTTTGAAAGTGTGCTACCCGGTTTTGCCTGAACAGCAAAACCGGGTAGCCTCGTTTTCTGCACCGTTCGCCAGGACATCAAAAGTGCCGCAACACCCATCAACCGGATTGACCTCATGGACCCGATCAGCGCCTTCCTCGAAGACAACAAAATCCCGCTTGGCAGATGGGGCAAACAGCTTTTCAACTGGCTGACAGACAGTTTCGACTGGTTTTTCGACGGCATTGCCAGCGGTATAGAAGCCATCCTGAAAGCAATGATCGACCTGATGCTGCTGCCGCCGCCGATTGTCATCGTCGGGCTGATTGCAGCATTGGCGTGGTGGTTGTCGCGATCCTGGAAAATTCCCGCGATTGCAGTTGTCTGCCTGGCGTTCGTGATCAATCAGGGCTTGTGGAAGGAAACCGTTGAGACACTGGCGCTTGTCGTCGGGGCGGCGTCAGCCTCCATGTTGATCGGTGTGCCGGTGGGTATCGTGGCGGCGCACAATGACTGGCTGTTCCGCATCCTGCGCCCGATACTCGACCTGATGCAGACCCTGCCGACGTTTGTGTACCTGATCCCGGCACTGATCCTGTTCGGCCTCGGTCTGGCACCCGGCCTGGTGACCACCGTCATCTTCTCCATTGCCGCGCCGATCCGGCTGACCCATCTCGGTATCACATCGGTGCCGAAGCAGCTGATCGAGGCTGGGCAGGCGTTTGGTGCAACCAAGTGGCAGTTGCTTAAAAAGGTGGAACTGCCGGCTGCCATGCCGACCATCATGGCCGGGCTTACCCAGTGCATCATGCTGTCGCTGTCGATGGTGGTGATTGCCGCGCTGATTGGCGCCAACGGGCTGGGAAAACCGGTGGTGCGCGCCCTGAACACGGTCAACATACCGATGGGAATTGAAGCCGGCCTCGCCATTGTGGCGGTTGCCATCATGCTGGACCGCATTTGTCGCATCCAGGAACCAGGCAATGGGGGGCAGAGCAAATGAGCAAGACCGCTGTCAGCTTCAAGAACGTCGACATCATTTTCGGCGACAACAAGAAGGACGCGCTGCGCCTGCTGGATGGCGGGGCAACGCGACAGGAGATCAATGAGGAAACCGGCGCTGTGCTGGGTGTGGCCGGGGCTTCGCTCGACGTGGCGGAAGGCGAAATATTCGTCCTGATGGGATTGTCCGGATCGGGCAAGTCCACCTTGTTGCGCGCGGTAAACCGCCTCAATGAAACGGCACGCGGCGAAGTGATTGTGTCAACGGACGGAACATCGGTTGATGTCGCCTCGTGCAACGACCAGCAGTTGCGCGAACTTCGCATGCACCAGGTTGCCATGGTGTTCCAGCAATTTGCGCTGCTGCCGTGGCGCACGGTTGAGGAAAATGTCGGACTTGGCCTGGAACTGGCGGGTGTCCCGGAGGCAGAACGCAAGGCCCGGGTTGCAGAGCAGTTGAAGCTGGTCAGCCTGGACCAGTGGGCGGACAGGTATGCGCATGAACTGTCAGGCGGCATGCAGCAGCGTGTAGGACTGGCGCGCGCCTTTACCACGCAAGCCCCGATCCTGTTGATGGATGAACCGTTCTCAGCCCTTGACCCGCTGATCCGTACCCACCTGCAGGACGAACTTCTCAACCTGCAGCGCGAACTGAAACGCACCATAATATTCGTGTCGCACGATCTCGACGAAGCCATGAAGATCGGCAACCGGATTGCGATCATGGAAGATGGCCGCATAGTTCAGGCCGGCACGCCGCAGGAAATAGTGCTCAAGCCGGCCAATGAGTATGTCGAGCAGTTTGTGCAGCACATGAACCCGCTCAACGTGATGACCGGCGCGACCATCATGAAGAAGCTGGCCAAGCCGAAGCAGGTGGCCAAGGGCAAGGCGGCACCTGCCATGATGCCACCCGATGCCACCATGCGCGAGATTATCGCTGAATGCTGGCGCACCGGCAAAAGCGTCATGATCGGCACGGACGGCAAAGCCATCGGCGAAGTCGGTGAGACGGAAATCTACTCAGCACTGGTTAACCGGCCAACGGCGTGAAACTCAGTTCAGCGTCCAGATCGAGAAGTTCAGGGCGGTTGCGTAGCTGACCCAGACCAGGTAGGGCACCAGCAGCCATGCCGCCAGGCGATCAATGGGGCGGAACGCTGCAATGGTAGCCGCGATGGCGAGCCACATGGCAACGATGACCAGCAGACCAAGTGCCGGAGACCGGGCAGCGAAGAACGCAAAAGACCAGGCGAAATTCAATGCCAGCTGCACGAAGAAGATGATCAGTGCGGAGCGTGCCTTGCCGCTGAAGCCGCCGCCGACACGCCATACCTGCCAGGCGGCCACCGCCATCATGACATAGAGCAGGGTCCACACAGGCGCGAACAGCCAGTTGGGCGGTGTCCATGACGGCCGGTTCAGAGTCAGGTACCAGGTGGCAACCGACTGATTGGTCGCCCATCCGGCGATACCCGCCACCGCGAGACACAAGGCTATGAAGCCCGCCAGCACGAGCCACTGGTTTGCCGCAGAGCCGTTGGCGTCGTTTTTTGGCGTCATGTCATTCCCCACGATAATGTGACTTGTGTTCGGCGTGCCGTCAGCATGACATAAACACATTCCACATATTAGATCTAACCTGTTCATTCCTGAGGAGCATTCTGATGATCAAGTCACTTCTGGCCGCTGCTGCCATTTCCCTTTCCATGGCGGTTGCGCCTGCACTGGCCGGCGATAGCGCAAACGGCACCATCAAGATGGAAAGTGCCCATGACGCCGCAACCACGCTGGACCGGCTGGAAGCGATCTTCAAGGAAAAGGGCATTACGGTATTTGCCCGGGTCGACCATGCCGCCGGTGCCAAGAAAATCGGTGAAGACATGGCGCCGACGCAGCTTTTGCTGTTTGGCAATCCCAAACTTGGTACACCCCTGATGAAGGTCAATCGCGAAGCCGGATTCGACCTGCCGATGAAGGCGCTTGCCTGGACCGATGACGCCGGCAAGACATGGCTCGCCGTCACCGATCCTGCGGCCCTGAAGTCACGCTATGGTCTGGATGCGGCTGCACCGGTGATCGAGAAAATGAGCGGCGCCGTGACTGCCATGGGCAAAAAGGCCACCTCTAAAGAGTAAAAGCACGATCCGAAGAGCGGATGCCGGTTTTCGGGCAAATTGTGCGAAAAACAGACACTATTTGGGCGTCGGGCCTACCGTGTTGCGCAAGCGTCCGATGCCCTCCAGCATCACATCCACCACGTCGCCTTCCTTGAGGGCGGCGGTGGTGCCGGCGGTTCCGGTGTAGATCACGTCGCCGGGTTCCAGTGTCATGTAACGCGACAGCTCGGAGATGATTTTTGCCGATGAGTGGATCATCTGTTTGGTTGATCCCTTCTGCACCGTCTTGCCGTTGACCTGTGTTTCGAATTTCAGGTTGTCTATGGTCAGTCCGGGTGAAATCCAGGGTCCCAGCGGCGCGAAGGTGTCGGAGCCCTTGGATTTCAGGACCGTGAACCCGCCTGAGCCGAAACTGCGTTCAGTCACGTCATTGCCGGCGGTGACCCCGAACACGAAAGACAATGCCTTTTCCTCGGAGACGTTCTTTGCCCGTGCACCCATGACGATGACCATCTCGCCTTCATAATGCAGGTTGGTCGAACCCTTCGGCGGCGTGATTGTGTCTTCATGACCGATGACGGATGATGGCAGTTTGGCGAAGAACTGCAGGTCGCCGCCGCTGCCGCCATGGCTCTTGTAGTTCAATGCGATGCCGATGACTTTGCCCGGGATGACCGGCGCCAGCACCTTTACCTCCTCAAGCGGGATCACGTTGCCGGTGACCACGGTTTCCTTGTCGAAAAAGCTGCCGGTCAGTGTGTGGACACCACCAAACGAAATGAAACCGTAATGGACCTTGCCTTCGTGCTCGAAGCGGCCGAAGCGCAAGGGTCCGTCATCGCCTTCAGTTACCTGTGACAGTGTCGGTATGCAAAGGCACACGAGCAGGGCGAAGCTCGCGAGCACGGTTCTAGCAGTACAAAACATGATTGAGGCCTTTAAATCAGGGGCGCCGTGTTGGTGGCTGTTGCCCAGAACAATAACCCGCCGACGCAGGCAATGAACAGTCCGCCCATGAGTTTCAGGCCGAAGGCGGTTCTGTCCAGCCATAAGGGGTTGTGACCGGAGTACTTCAATGCCAAGTCGCGTGACTTTACCGCAAGGCTGGCGATGATCGAAACCGTAATGGCTGTGCCCAGTGCCATGACAAATGTTGCCGCCACGCCTGCCCAGTACAGGCCCAGTGCCGATGAAAACAGCAGTACCAGAATACCTCCGGTACACGGCCTGATGCCCACGGCAAAGGCGATTGTTACAGCCTTCCAGATATCCACCGGATGATCGAGATCCTTGGCCGACGGCATATGCGCATGGCCGCAACCGCAGTCGGGTCCATGCTCATGATCATGATGGTGATCATGCTGATGTGTGTGGTGATGGTCCTGGTGGTGGAGGTGATCATGGGCGGGTGCCGTCGATACAGCCGCTATTGGCGCCAGGCGCGGGCGTATGGCCTGCCAGACCAGCCACAGGCCGGTCAAGGCGATCAGCCCGTAACTGGTGGCTTCCAGTGCTATGGCCATGGACTTGGCCGAGCTTGCCGCAGCCTTCACAGTCAGCAGCAGAGCCGATACCAGTACAACGGCAGTGATCGCCTGGAACATGGCCGCCATGAAGGAGATCATCACGCCCCGTTTCAACTGGCGCTCGTTGGCCAGCAGCCAGGCGGACACCACGGCCTTGCCGTGGCCGGGACCTGCGGCATGCAGGATGCCATAGGCAAAACTCAGCGCCATCAGCGTCAGCGCCGCAGACCAGGGCGATCCGCGTTTCATGGCGGTCAGTGCCGCTGACATCTTGCCGTAAAAGGAACGTTGCTGCGCCTTTATCCATTCAACCGGGCTGCCGGTCAGCGTCGGCACGGCGTCGGCGCTGCCTGCATTCTTGCGGCGCTGCAACAATAACTGGCCCGGTTTTACCGTTTGGGGCTGGGCAGTGTCAGCCTGTGCCATCAAGACAGGGACAGGCGGGTTGGCGTGCGCCATCTGCCAGCCGGGCAGGCAGGCGGCAGCGAGTGCAAGCAGGACAAGAACAATGCGGATCAAGGTTCACCCCTCACGGTTAGCTTGCTGGCGGCTTGCAGGAAACCGAAACGGGTTGTGCGAACAAGGAGCCGAAATCCTGCGGCTGCTCCGGTTGCCAGTCTGCCGGCTTTTCCGCCAGTTCCTGCTTGGTCTGCTCGATGCTTTCATCGAAAGCCAGTGTGCCGACATTGATCACGCAACCCTTTGGTAAGTTGCCGATGGCAGCGACGGTTTCACCCTTGATGTAATCAAAGGCAATGAAAAAGTCCGGGTCATAAATCTTGTAGGTAAACTCTCCGGTTGTCAGGTCCACCGGCGTTGTGAACGGGACCACGAAAGTCATCGACAGCCGGCCCTGATCGTTGATGCGCTGGCCGTATTCGGTAACATCGGCGTAAGCGATGTCCTTGCCGTTTGCCTTGGCTGCGGTGAAATACCGGAACTCTTTCAGGGCATTGATGTTTTCCGTCACCACCGGCTGCAGTTCGGCGGCGGTGTAGATGCCGTCCTTGTCGGCATCCATGCCTTCGGTGGCGGCTTCGGTATAGCCCTGGTCGAAAATCCATTCCACATGAATGGCGGTGGCGCGGCCCTGTTCATCCAGGATGATGTCGGTGCGCATGTCGGAATAGACATGCGGGTGGGCAAAAACAGGTTGTGAAAACAACGCGGCTGCAACAATCAGGCCCGAAGACGCAGCGATGTGTTTTTTCGACAATACGGTCATGATGCGGTCCGTTTGCGGGAAGCCGGAAATTCGAGTGTTAGCCGCAGTTTGCAGCAATATCGTGATGTCTCGCGCGCATTATTGCGCAACAGACGTGATTTGCAAATTAACTTTGACACAGGTTGAACCACGCCAAGTGCGGTCTTTTGCATGGGGTTTGTGGCAGAAACCAGCACGAAACAGGAGTTTGCAAGGCTGCTTGTGACGGTCAAAAAAGCGCCGTGATCTAACGCATATGTGACAGTGAATTGCCCGCTTCGCTGTTGCATCACGGCGCTTTTACCAGCACTTTCGGGCGAAATTACCCGACCACGGTATCAGGCAAGGAAAACATGGGACTGGACGTATCTATCTGGGCGGCATTCTTTGCCGGACTGCTGAGTTTCCTGAGCCCGTGCGTGTTGCCGCTGGTGCCGCCTTACCTGTGCTTTATTGCCGGGACATCGCTGGAAGAGCTGACGGGAGAAGCTGAAACCGATGGTGCCGTGCAGCGCAGGGCCCTGGTGGCTTCGGTGTTGTTCGTGCTGGGCTTTTCGACGGTTTTCATAGCGCTTGGCGCATCGGCCAGCGTGATCGGGCAGTGGCTCAGGGAAGCCACCACCTGGGAAATCACCATCGGCAGCATGAATTTTCCGGTGCTGACGTCGGTTGCCGGTGTCATCATCATTATCATGGGGCTGCACTTCCTCGGCGCGTTCCGTATCGGCTTCCTGTCGCGCGAGGTGCGCTATCAGCAGGAAGCAAAACCGGTCGGGCTGTTCGGCGCCTATGCCATCGGGCTTGCCTTTGCGCTCGGGTGGACACCATGCATCGGGCCGGTGCTGGCTGCCATCCTGACCGTGGCCGGTTCGGCCGACAGTGTAACCAAGGGGGCAGGGCTGCTGGCGATCTATTCAGCCGGGCTTGGCGTGCCGTTCCTGCTGGCTGCGGTTGCCATGCCGCAGTTCCTGGTTTTCATGAAGAAGTTTCGCCGCCATCTCGGCCTGGTTGAAAAGGCCATGGGAGGCATGCTGGTGGTCACCGGTGTGCTGTTCCTGACCGGCACGTTTACCGCGCTTTCATACTGGATGATCGAAACCTTCCCCGGTCTTGCCACCTTGGGCTAAACTTGCTTCCATTCACCTGAATTGGAATGGAGAGCCCCATGAAAGTTACCATCGACATTGACTGCACGCCGGAAGAGGCGCGCACCTTCTTTGGCCTGCCTGACGTGCAGCCGATGCAAAAGGCCATGATGGCCAAGATGCAGGCGCAGATGGAAAGCCAGATGGACCAGCTCGACCCAACAGAGATCATGAAAACCTGGATGACACCGGGCATTGAGGGCTTCGGCCAGTTTCAAAAGGCCATGTGGGCAGCAGCGACCAGCGGGAACCCGGCGAAACCGGGCAAGGACTAGGGCAGGACGTGCAATCGCGCTCAGATCAAATGATGAATTTCCGGAACAAAGGTCTGGTCGTCCATCGGCGGGCGGACATAGCCGGCTTGTTCCGGTCTTTCATCCAAAACCACCGTCTCCGGCGTGACATCTTCGTACGGGATCAATGACAGCAAGTGGCTGATGCAATTGAGGCGAGCATGTTTCTTGACGTCGGAGGCCACGACGTACCAGGGCGCCTGTTTGATGTCGGTATGGGAAAACATCATGTCCTTGGCCTTTGAATACTCGACCCAGCGTTTTCGGCTCTCCAGGTCCATCGGGCTCAGCTTCCAGCGTTTGGTCGGGTCTGTCAGGCGTTTCTGAAACCGGCGTTCCTGCTCTTCATCACTGACAGAAAACCAGTATTTTATCAGCTGAATGCCGGCACGTACCAGCATGCGTTCAAACTCGGGACAGCTGCGCATGAACTCCCGGTATTCTTCGTCCTTGCAAAATCCCATGACGCGCTCGACACCGGCGCGATTGTACCAGGACCGGTCAAAGATAACGATCTCTCCGGCTGCAGGCAGGTGCGGCACATAGCGCTGGAAGTACCATTGGGTTTTTTCCCGTTCCGTCGGTGCCGGTAAAGCCACGACATGACAGATGCGAGGGTTCAAGGCTTCGGTGATACGCTTTATGGTACCGCCCTTGCCGGCTGCATCGCGGCCCTCGAACACGATAGCCACCCTGTGACCGGTTTGTTTCACCCATTCCTGGAGCTTGACCAGTTCGATTTGTTGCTGGACCAGCGCCTTTTCATAGGCGGTGTTGGATATCTTTTTGGACTTTTGTCCGCCTGGCTTGCGTGATTTGGTTCCATTGCCAGATTTGTCTGGATCGCCTGCAAGCTTGGTGTCAACGCTCTTTGCCATACCCATTTCCTCCCATGTTTTCCTTTACGGCAACACAGCAAGGGCATGAAGGTCAAGCCAGTCAGGACAATGAGGCCTGATTTCTCGCTGGCCTGCAGCAGCAATTATCACTCTGCTGCGATCGACGATCGGCCGGCCATGAGGAACGTCCGGCCGTCGAGCGGCAGGGCCTGGCCGGTGGTTGTGCGTTCGTGTTCAGGCAGGACGTCGAGCGATGGCCACAGGCCGGTTTCCAGGCTGTCGGCATAGCCGTATGGCAGACCTTGCGTTCTGATACGCGTGGCTGCGGTGTGCGCGTCAAACCCGATCGCATGGTGGGTCAGCGACACGCCACCGGGTTGCGGTGTCAGAACGGAGGCCCAGATCCGGCTGGTGCCGTCATTCGCCGGCATGCCGAGCGCGCCGGAATTGTGCCAGCAATGATTGCCGATGAATCTCGTAAACGGGATGCCGACGTGTCCGGCGATCACCAGGTCGGCGCCTGTCGCATCCAGTTCGCGCTCGAATTCGGTATCAGGCAGTGACGCAAACATGAAGCGGTTGGTCTGCCGGACGGAACCATGCACGACCCGCGCGGACACGCCGCCCACCGAGAAAGCCAGTTGTGCGGGCAGGTCGGCCATCCACTGCCTGCTGCCGGCAGACAGTGTCGCCAGCGCATGCGCATACCAGCGTACGGATGCGGCATCACACGCGGAGCCTTCTGCATATCCGCAACCGCAATCAGCGCCGCCCACCACAATCTGTTCTTCGACATTGCCCTTGATGGCGTGCCATCCGCGCGCCGCCATGAACCGCACCGAGCCTTCAGTGTCGGCGCAATAGGCAACTGCATCGCCTGAGTGAATGACACGGGCATCGCTGATGCCGAGTGACAATTGCAACTCTGCCAGCGCCTCAAGCGACTGCAGGTTGCCGTAGGCACCGCCGCAGATCAGCACCGGTTCGGTGAAGGTTCCCAGATCAGCAGTTTCCACGATTGCTCAGTTCCGTGTCTCGGCGCCGAGTTCAATCGGGCTGCCATGTGGCGTGGCTCTGGCCGCCCGATCCCAGGCATCCTTGCGGTCAAGACGTTCGTTCTCGCTCAGTGCGCCCTTTTCCTGGGTGATTTTTTCAAGCGCCGCAAGCCAGCGCATATAATAGTTCTCCGCCGCATCGTCGGGACCGGCAGCGGCAATCTCCCTGCTCAGCGCATCAGCCCATTCGACCCAGGTAAACAGGCCTTTTTCATGCAGCTTCACGGTCATGGCGAAGGCCTGCGCCTGCCAGGGTTCGGCAAACACCGGCTCGTCAGCTTCCGTAACAAGACCGGGGAGCTGTCTGACATCTTCAGGCAGGGACAAGGTAGCTCTCCCACAGGTCAGCATGCATGGCGTCATTGGCCGGGGCATCTTCTCCCCAAAGCTCACGGGCTGCAAATCGCACAGTATACAGGTGCTGCGGGTTTTCACCTTTGCCGTGGGCGTTGCTGTCGGGGAATATGTGACCCTTGTGCCAGGCGACGATCTCGCCTTCGCAGCCACGCAAGTATCGTGGCAGCCGGGTATGGCCGTCCGGGTTCATGCGTACCGCGCGAACCTTGCTGCCGGTCTTGAACTTTGGTTGTGTGTCGAGGTCACGATTGGCCGGTCCGCCCTTTGCCAGAATGCCGGCCACTTCATCGGCAGCCACCGGATCGCGATGCAAATCGCGCGGCGTCACTTCCTGCCGGCCCAGGTGCACTTCGCCAGGCACCACAAACCCGGTGTCCAGCATCAGCTTGATCAGGCCTTCGGTCCAGATCTGGTAATAGCTGGATGTCATGTATTTGGCCGGGTGCATGCTTTCACGGGCATGGCGGCCCTGGTCAATATTCCACTGGCCGTAAAAACCCATGGCAAGGGTTAGTGCAAAGGCCCGCTTTTCCCATTCGGCATGAAATACAGGCTCGTCAATTTCGGGATCGATGGGGCCGAGGCCGTGGACGCCGCCGAGATCCTGTCCGCCGTTCATGATGCCACCTGCTCGGGCGTCAACGCGAGCCCGGTTCCGATCATTGAGTTGCGGGTGACCAGGGTTGCAAGTTTTTCAGCATCCCAGCCCCCGGTTCCCTGCGGGCGTTGCGGAATTACCAGATATCTGACTTCAGCCGTCGAGTCCCACACCTTGATGCCGACGTGCTCGGGCAGTTGTACGCCGAATTCGGCCAGCACGCCGCGCGGGTCGGATACCGCGCGCGAGCGGTAGGGCGGGGCCTTGTACCAGACCGGTGGTAGCCCCAGAACGGGCCACGGATAACACGAGCACAGCGTGCACACGACCATGTTGTGGGTGTCTTCGGTGTTCTCGACCGCCACCATGTGCTCTCCCTGGCGGCCGATAAACCCTAAGTCGGCAATGGCGTTGGTGGCGTCGGTGCGCAGTTTTTTCATGAAGGCAGCATCGGTCCAGGCTTTTGCGACCACCTGGGCGCCATTGCGCGGGCCAACACGCGTCTCATAGGTTTCGATCAGTTCATCGAGTGTGGCCGGGTCCACATAGCCCTTTTCCACGAGCAGGCTTTCCAGCGCCTTGACCCGCAGGGCTGTCTCGGACAGCTCGGAATGCTCGCCATCATGGTGGTGGTGATCGTGGTCATGAGTGTCGTGTGCCATATGGTGGGTTACTCTCTTGATTGAATGAGCGCCATACTGCAATCAAGTCAGTAGACTAACAACTCACAAATTTACAAGGAAATCCAACATGGCTGTGAAACTTGAGGGCATCAAGGCATGTGTGTTCGATGCCTATGGCACACTGCTGAACGTTCATGCCCCGGTGGCGCAACTGTCCTCCCGCATCGGAAAGGATGCAGATGCGGTTTCCAAGCTGTGGCGGCAGAAGCAGCTTGAATACACATGGTTGCGATCCCTGATGAAGGCTTATGTCCCGTTCTGGCAGATCACCGGAGATGCGCTGGATTATACGCTGGAGGCGTTTTCCATCGAAGACCAGGCACTGCGCGACGACCTGATGGAACTGTACCTGCACCTGGCGGCATACGATGACGCGGTGGCCTGTCTGAAAGTACTGAAGGAGCTGGGCGTTGCCACGGCAATCCTGTCCAACGGGTCACCCGACATGCTGGATGCGGCGGTGAAATCGTCCGGCCTTGATGCCTACCTGGACGAAAACATCTCGGTGGCGGATGTCGGCATTTTCAAGCCGGACCCGCAGGTCTACCAGCAGGCAGTGGATCGCATGGGCGTGGCAGAGAGATCCGAAATCTGCTTCGTGTCTGCCAACACATGGGATGCCCAGGCGTCGAAAAGCTTTGGTTTCCAGGTCGCCCGCATCAACCGCTTCGGCCTCAAGGATGACCGTATTCCCGGCACACCCGACATGCTGCTCGAAAGCCTGGAAGAGCTGCCCGGCGTGGTGCGGTAGGTGATCGACATGCCAGATTCTGAATCCGAGATCATCCTGCACAATTATCCGCAATCGCCGGTGGCCGAGAAGGCCCGGGTTGCGTTTGGCATCAAGAACCTGAGCTGGCGCAATGTGGAAATTCCGCGACTGCCGCCGAAGCCGTTTCTGACCGCGCTGTCCGGTGGATACCGGCGTACGCCGGTGATGCAGATCGGTGCTGACATATATTGTGACAGCCAGTGCATCCTGAGGGAGCTGGAGCGACGCTATCCGTCGCCAAGGTTTTTTCCCGGTGAAGATGCCGGCCTGATGTGGTGCCTGAGCCGGTGGACGGACGGTGGCCTGTTCGATCTCGGGGTTAAAATCGTGCTGGGGTCGGCGGGCAACAACCTGCCGCCGGAATTTGCTGAGGATCGCGGCCGGCTGTACTTCGGTGAAAACTGGGCGGACGGCCTGAAAGCGGCCAATGCCGGACTGCCCCATCTTGTGTCTCAGGTGCGCGCGCCGTTTGCCTGGCTTGACCGCCAACTGGGTGATGGCCGCGATTTCCTGCTCGGGCGCGCACCGGCTGCAATCGATGCGCAGATCTACCACGTGGTGTGGTTCCTGCACGGCCGGTGGGATCAGGGCCCGACGTTTCTGTCGGAGTTTCCGGCGCTGGAGAGATGGCGGGACAATGTCCGCAAGCTTGGCCACGGCGCCATGACGGACATGTCGCCGCAAGACGCCATTGACCGTGCCGGGGCCTGCGAACCTGTCCCTGTTGAAGGTAAGGACGCCAATGATCCGCAAGGCCTGGAACCCGGCATGCAGGTCACGGTATCACCGGACCTCGATGGCGGCGAACAGCCGGTCGCAGGACAAGTGGTGGCTGTGAACTGTGACACCATCACGCTGCACCGCTCCGAACCTGAAACCGGCAGCCTGCACGTACACTTTCCGCGTGCCGGATACCGGGTCGGTGTCACCTAGATCGGTACGGGTTTTGATTGAAGCAATCAAAACCCGTAAAACTGATCGTTTCCGAAGTGCTAAAGAGTTTCATAGGCGTTCATGACCTGCACCGAGCTCTGTTCGCGCAGGGCCACGATGTCCTGGTATTCGGGCGAGCTGTTCCAGCGCCTCAAGGTTTCCATGTCCGGGAATTCGGCGACGACCACCATGGGTCCGGCCATATGCTTGCCCGCAAGGGTTTCGTTCAGCATGCCGCGAAACAGCAGTTTTGCGCCATAACCAGACGCAATGGCCTGTGTCCTGGTGATGTAGTCACGGAATTTTTGGGGGTCTGTTACGGTGATATTGGAAATCATCAGGGCTGGCATTCAGGCGACCTTTCCGAGGAAGTTGGTTTCAGGATTGGGTTGATGTGTGGCGCGCCAGTCGGCGTCGTCCTGGCTGAAAGCCGGATTGTCCAGTTGAACGAAATCCTTGCCCGCCTCGATGGCGGACAGGTTGGGCGGCGTGGTTGCAAGGAGTTTCAGGAACCCGGCCATCGCCTGCAGCGTGTGCGCCAAACCCGGCCGCAGATCGGGACGCCGCGCAACAGCCTCGCGAACTATGGTCTCGAAGTCTTGCGGTTGCCGCCCGCCGACATCGTGCACATCGGTAGTCGGGGCATGCACCGCAAAGGTGCCGCGGCGGTACTCGTCAACGTAAACCTTCAGTTGCGACACGGCGGCATCGGAATAGTTCGACGGCGGGTGCGCCTTGAGCGCCTTGAGCATCATCCTGTCGGATATGTTGCGGTACCTGACCCGGCGGCCCAGGGCCTTGCCCATGGCGGTGGCGATTTCGTTGGGTGACAGCAGTTGCGGCCCGGTCGGCCGGTAGGTGTTGCCGGCATGAGTTGCAGGGTCGAGCAGTGCGCCGACCACGACACTGGCGATGTCAGCATTGGATGGCGGTGCATTGGTCTTTGCATCGCCGTTGCCAAGCGGCATGGCAAACAGGCCCAGATGAGCCGCCATGTCGAGGACCATCAGATAATTGTCGGCAAACCAGCCCACATTGACCGTGGTGACCGTCATGTCCGGTCGCATCCTGATCAGGATATCGCTCAGATAGACTTCCCGGGTGAACAGGGACGGATGATCCCGGCTGGACAGCCATTGGCTGAGCGTTACGACATGCTCCAGACCCGCCTGATGTGCTGCGGCGGTAAACACGGCGTTGAAATGCAGGCCATTGGGCGCGGTTGGTGCGCATTGATAGGCCCGTTGAACACCCTGCATTGCCACCTGCATATCGCGCAGGGCGTACTGGTTGCCTGCGAAAATCTCAGCGCCGGCACGCTCCAGCACTTCAGAGCGATGATCCAGGCGCCTGACAAATGCGCGAACCGGGTATCCCCTTTCAAGCAGTTGCAGGGTTGTCGGCAGTCCGGTTTTGCCGGCAGCACTGGTGATGAGAATTTTCGGCCTTGAAGACATGGCGATTGATCCTTATTGCTTAACTGCTTAATTCGATAAAGTGATTACTTTAAAAAATAAAGTAACAAAACCGTGAGGTGTCGATGGCGAAAGTCCGTTCCTACAAATTGCTGTGCCCGATCGCGCGCGGGCTCGACAGGATTGGTGATCGCTGGACCCTGCTGATCCTCAGGGACCTGCATGCGGGACCGGCGCGGTTTTCCGATCTGCAGCACGGATTGACCGGCATAGCGGCCAATCTCCTGACCGACCGGTTGAACAAGCTGGTCAGTGATGGCCTGATCTCCAAGGACGCCGGTGCTCACGGCACGACGCTCTATTCGCTGACGGACCTTGGCTGCAGGACCCGCAACATCCTGTTCGACCTGGCACTGTTTGGCGGGCAGTTTGCGCCGGAAGGCGAGGTCGTCGATCCGGGAAACATGCGGACCGTAGCCGTGACACTGGGAACCGCCTGCCAACGGGCCATCACAGGAGATATCAATCTCGAAGTGCAGTTCATTATCAATGATGAGCCTTTTGCACTGCTGGCGAGAGACTGTGAGACTGTCATGCAGGCCGGGCAGGCTACGGCACCTGACGTGATGCTGGAAACCTCTTATGAAGCACTGCTTTCAGTCTCCGAGGGCGAAATCGACATGGCTCAGTTCGCCCAGGACCATTGCCGCCTTGATATCAACACGCCGGGCAAGGAGGCCGAACTGATGCAGTTGATGTCGGCGGCCATTGCCGTGTTTTCAGGCTAGTTCACTGGCTTGCGCTAGCTCGCCGTTTCTTCAGCGGTTGTCGGCGTGGTCTTTTTGCCGGACAGCCGTTGTGAGACGGAGCGGATCGCCACATAGAACACCGGCGTCAGGAACAGGCCGAGGAAGGTGACGCCGAGCATGCCGAAGAACACCGCGGTGCCAAGCGCCTGACGCAGTTCGGCACCCGGACCGCTGGCAATGACCAGCGGCACAACGCCCAGGATGAACGCGAAAGCGGTCATCAGGATGGGGCGCAGGCGCAGGCGGCAGGCATTGATGGTGGCTTCCAGAAGCGGCTTGCCGTCATCTTCCTCCTGCCGGGCAAACTCCACGATCAAAATGGCGTTCTTTGCCGCCAGGCCCACCAGCACGATCAGCCCGATCTGGGTCAGGATATTGTTGTCCATGCCGCGCAGCATAACTCCCAGCAGGGCCGCCAGCATGGACAGCGGTACAATCAGCATGATGGCCATGGGCAAGGTCCAGCTTTCGTACTGTGCCGCCAGCAGCAGGAATACGACGACGATCGCCAGTCCAAACAGGTAGATGGCGGTATTGCCGGTCTGCTTTTCCTGCAGGGCAAGTTCAGTCCATTCGAACGTCATGCCCTGCGGCAGGTTTTGTGCAGCCATGTTTTCCATGATTGTCAGGGCTTCGCCGGTCGACACGCCGGGCGCGGTTGAGCCCTGCAGCGGCACTGACACGAACTGGTTGTAACGCTGCACCAGGTAGGGACCGCTGGTATCGCGAATTTCCACCAGCGTGCCCAACGGCACCAGCGCACCGGTGGTCGAGCGCACCTTGAGCCGTGCAATGTCTTCCTTCTCCAGCCGGAATGACTGGTCAGCCTGCATGCGCACGTCATAGCGCCTGCCAAAGGCGGTAAAGTCGTTCACGAAGGATGAGCCGAGATTGAGTTCCAGTGTCTCGAAGATCGCGCCGATGGATACTTGCAATTGCTGCGCCTTAACGCGATCGATCTCCAGATAGTAGGACGGGCTGGAGTTGGAGAATGTAGTGAAGACACGGTTGACACCGGGTGTCTGCTGCGCCTGACCCATCATGGCAAAGGCAGTGCCGAGTGCGCGGTCCATCTTGGTGCCACTGCGTTCCTGGATCTGCATCTTGAAACCGCCGCCCTGGCCGATGCCACGCACCGACGGCGGCTGGATGGCTATGATGAACGCCTCCTCGATCTGTTGCAGGCGTCCGAACAGCGACCCGATGATCTGCTGCGATGACTGGCCCTTCTTGTTGCGCTCGGCGAAGTTGTCGAAAGTCGCGAATATGGCTGCTGCATTGGTGGCTGAGGTGAATGTCGCCCCGGAAAAACCGGCAAAGGCGACGGCATCCTTGACGCCGGGGGTTTCCCGGATGATCTGGGTGGCGCGCTGCACAACCTTGTCGGTACGATCCAGCGATGCGCCCTCGGGCAACTGGATAGCGACAATGCCGTAGCCCTGGTCGGTTTGCGGGATGAACCCGCCGGGCACCTTGCCGAACGTCCACACGGTCAGGCCGATAAGGCCTGCATAGATGACCAGGCCCATCACGGTGCGGCGCGACATAAACCCGACAATGCGGGCGTAGCCTGTGCTTGTCTTGTCAAAACCGGAATTGAACTTGTCTGCTGCCCAGCTTCCCATCCTGGCGAGGAAGAAGTTGGACCTGGGTGCATCATGAGGTTTTAGCAGCAGCGCTGCCAGCGCCGGTGACAGGGTCAGTGAGTTGATTGCCGATATAACCGTCGACGTGGCGATGGTGATGGCGAACTGCTTGTAGAAGGCACCGGAGATGCCGGGCACGAAAGCGGTCGGGATGAACACGGCAACCAGCACCAGCGATATGGCGATGACGGCTGAGCCGACTTCATCCATGGTGCGGTGCGATGCTTCCCTGGGCGACAGCCCGTTGGCGATATTGCGCTCGACGTTTTCCACGACCACAATCGCGTCATCCACCACGATACCGATAGCCAGCACCAGGCCGAACAGCGTCAGCGTGTTGAGCGAAAACCCGAGAAGTGACATCACCATGAAGGTGCCGATCAGGGATACCGGAATGGCAACGATCGGGATGATGGCCGTGCGCCAGGATTGCAGGAATACGATGACCACCAGCACAACCAGCAAGATGGCCTCAAACAGTGTCTTGTAGACCTCGTTGACGGATTCCGCGATAAACTCGGTCGGGTTGTAGACGATCTGGTATTCAATGCCGGGTGGAAACGACGTTTTCAGCTGCTCCATGGCAGCGATGATTTCCTCTGCACTTTGCAGGGCATTGGTGCCGGGACGCTGGAAGATCGCCAGCGCAACTGCCGACTTGCCGTTGAGATACGAATTGGTTGTGTAGCTCTTGGCACCGATTTCGACACGCGCGACATCCTGCAGCCGGATCAGGCGACCGTCATCGCCGGCCTTCACGATCACATTGCGGAACTGGCGTACGGTGGAAAACCGGCCCTGGGTGGTGACCGTGAAGGTCACGTCATTGTCGCTCGGTGCCGGTTCGGCGCCAATTGAGCCTCCCGATACCTGGACATTCTGTTCGCGCAGGGAGGCCAGCAGGTCTGCGGCAGTCATGCCGTACGAGGCGAGTTTTTCAGGGTCGATCCAGACCCGCAACGAGTATTCCCGTTCGCCGAAAATGGTCAGGTCGCCGACACCGTCCAGCCGCACCAGCACATCGCGCACATTGTTGCGGGCATAGTTGGAGACGTAGAGCTGATCCAGGCTGTCGTCGGGAGACAGCATGTGAACCACCATCATCAGGTCAGGTGAGCTCTTGCGGGTGGTGATACCGACGCGGCGGACTTCTTCGGGCAGGCGGGGCTCGGCAATCGCCACCCGGTTCTGGACCAGTACCTGGGCGTCGTCGAGATCGGTGCCGCTCTTGAAGGTAATGGTCAGCGCCATGGTGCCGGCACTGGTCGAGTAGGACGACATGTACAGCATGTTCTCAATGCCGTTGATCTCCTCCTCGATCGGTGCCGCCACGGTTTCAGCGACCGTTTCCGCATCTGCGCCGGAGTAATTCGCCGTCACCACAATGGTGGGAGGCGCAATGTCGGGATACTGGCCGACAGGCAGTTGAAAATAGGATATGGCGCCCATCAGCACGATCAGGATCGAGATCACGCTGGCGAATATCGGCCGGTCGATGAAGAAGTGGGCAAAGCGCATGTCTGTTTGCCCCTAGTTCTTGGCTGCGACAGGGGGAAGGTCCTGCAGTTGCGGATCGATGGTCATGCCCGGACGAACCCTGGCAAGGCCGTTGACCACGATGGTTTCGTCACCCTTGAGGCCGGTTCGAACCACGCGATAACCGTCAATGCGCGGGCCGGGTCTGATGACGGTGGGGGTGAGCACATTGTTCTCGCCGACCACGAACACGATGCGCCGGTTCTGATCCGTTCCCACGGCCTGATCCGGTATCAGCACGCCGTCATACTCATTTGAACCGGGGATTGAAATGCGCCCGAACAGGCCGGGCTGCAGGAACAGATCGGCATTGGTGATAACAGCACGTCCGCGCATGGTGCCGGTTGCGTTATCGATGCGGTTGTTGAGAAAATCAAGGTTGCCGGTGTGCTTCGGCTCGTCCTCGTCGGTGAGCTGTATTCTCACTTCATACGGCGCCAACCTGCCGGATGGCCCCGTGCCATTGCGACCCAACCTGGAATAGGCAAGGTAGGAGCGCTCATCCACATCGAAATAAAAATAGATCGGATCAAGCGATACGATGGATGCCAGCACGGTGGAGTTTGCCTGAACCAGGTTGCCCACGGATATCAGGTTACGGCCGATGCGGCCCTTCACCGGTGAATAGATTTTCGTGTAACCGAGGTTCAACTGGGCAGTGCGAAGCCGGGCGGTGGCACCGGCCAGTTCCGCCTGTGCAGCCAGGAACTCCTGACGGCGCTGGTCCTGGGCAGACGCGGCAATTGTGCCTGAGGTGCGAAGTTTCTGTCCGCGCTCGAATTCTTCCTTGGTCAGGTCAAGCCGGCTCTGCGCCACCTCGACACTGGACTGGGCATTTTCGAGCTCCGCCTGGAACTGCTTCTGGTCAATGGTGAACAGTAGATCGCCGGCCTCGACCAGCTCGCCGTCCTTGAAATGAATCTCCTGCAGGTAGCCGGCGACACGGGCACGAAGCTCGACATCTTCCTTTGCTTCAAAGCGCCCGGTGAAGACGTCGGTCTCGATAATTTTCTTAACAACCGGCTTGGCGACACTGACCTTGGGAGCAGGTGGGGGTGCGCTCTGGGACTTTGGCGCTTCGTCGCAGCCGGCGAGCAGCAGCGCGCCGGCGAACAATAGGGCGGCAGCCAGGGATGATGTACCTGTTGGCATGTTCAATTCCTCACGAAGTCGGGAAACCCGGTCTTTTCAGGCATGCGAAGCGGTTGCCCAGGCGTGTTCTCCCTACGGGAACAAGCTCGTCGCGGATTACCGCCTAGCCCATTGCTGTGCACCTGAAATATGACGTTTTCGAGATATGTACAAGGAGCATCTAGTCGGCGAGATGGTTTGGCAGCAATTTGCCGAACACGGCTACCAGAAAGGCCGTGCTCAACCCGAAACCCAACAGACCCGTGACGGATGCAAATGCCCCGTAAAGGCGGATGTTTTCAGCCAGAACGACGTCGCCATAACCCAGCGTCGTATAGGTGACGAGTGCAAAGTATACCGCCGTGCCGGGATCATTGAACGCACCGAACGCAATGAACGACAGTGCCCACAACCACACCTGAACCGAGTGGGAAAACACGATTATGATAATTGCGGCGCTCAGCAGCACTGCTGTGCTGACCAAGGGTCCCGATGCCCACAGTTTCGCGTTCAGCGACTTCAACAGCCTTATGTCGACTATCAGGAAACCGACATGCAAAAACAGGCAAATGCCCAGCATCACCGTTCCCCAGATCATCTGACCCGACATGGTTATCCTCTTTAATCAATAGCTTGGGAATCTAAGCAGCAAAGCATGTCCGTTTTCAACCCCCCGGGCCGGGGCGTTGGTCCGGCGCTTCAAAACAATAATCTAGGACGCAAATCTGCGACAGACAATCCAGAGCAAAGCCAGATTTATCAGCGGTGCACCGGCACCGAACAGTGCGGAAAAGTTGTCAGGAACATTGAAAAGTATCCACGGGAAACCCAGGGGGATCAGGAATACACCCGACAAGGCGTCAGTTTCCTGGCCGAACCAGCCATAGGTGCCGGTGAGGTAGAGCAACAGCGCCGTAACGTATATGACGGCGAATACAGCACGTGCATATTTGCAAATCATGTGCAGCCACTCACCTTATTGCCGCGATTGATCACTTCTTGCGAAAGTCGATCAGTTGCAGAAGCTTAGGGGAGTTGAGTTCCATCGTGCACTTGCCCGCAACCTGGACATCATCCCAGTCAATAATCCAGTAGGAGTAGAAGATCTTGTCATCATAACCACCTGGATAAGCAGACACACCGGCATTGGGAATATCCTTGAACTCCTCCTGTGCCCATGCCGCGTCGTGACAGGCTTTGACATGCTGGTCAAACTCGCCGGCCATGACCGGACCACAGGCGCCAATCATGATCGCTGCAGCAAGAGTTTTTTTGATCATAGTTTTTGTCCATCTGTTTGGTTTGCAACACCCCGGTCCTCAGCATCAAACATGTTACAGCAGCGTACAAGTCTCACTTGCCCTTTAGTTCCCTACGCAACGCGATTGCCGCCTTGACCAGGTCGTCATCGAGCAGGGGCAGAAAAGTTTTGCGAATGGCAGTATTCAACGCCATGTCGGCGCGGGCTTCGGCCTTGTCTGCCTTGCCAAGCAGCAGCTTCTCTTCCTCGATCGCGTTCAGAACCAGCAAAGGCTTCTTGAGGACTGCCTGCAGCACCAGGCTGATAGAAAGATGCTCGACCTGATTGGCATTGTCTGGTGTACCCACGAACCGGTCCGCGAATCCGGATACCCCCCATGTCTGGGAAACAGGCATTGCGCTGCCGAGCGCATATTGATGCATAGTCGAGACATTGTAGCGTGCAATAAATCCGTGCGAGAATACCGGTTTGTGCGTAATCGGATTTCGCCGGGTGGAACCTGCGACGAGGTTCTGCCAGGCAACCAGAATCGCATCTGTTTCGGTGCGGATTTCCTTGGCGTGCTGGAGCAACCGATCCGGCGGTATCGACTTCACGTAATCGCGTGCGATGAGCATGATATCGAGCGCTGCATCAAGCGCAGTATCATCAGAGTTGATCTCAGCGGCCTTGAAGCGCGCAAAGCGGGCATATGATCGGGCCAGCACGTCGAGATACGGCGCGCTGTGATCCTGTGACAGTTCATATGCGATACGATAGGTGTTCCAGCCGGCTGCCTTAAGGTCCGGCGTTTCCACATCCCAGAAACTGGCCGGGATGCGGGCACCCCTGGCCGCAGTTGTCTCGCCGATATATGTAAGATTTTCTGCATAGCGGGTAAGCGTGGCAGTGTTGGTGGTACCTTGCGCCAGGCGCTCCATATGGCCCGTTACCCCAACATCACCCAGCACGGGTGCCGGATTCAATCCTGCCGCGACCAGCCGTTCTGCGATCCGGGCTGGTTCGGATGCCTTGTCGGGTTCAGTGTCATGGGCCTCGGCCACTTCGTCGCCGCGGGGGACACTCACATTGACCGATTTCAGAAAAATGCCGTACCCCAAATAGCAAATCACACCAACTGCAATAACCGCCAGACTGATCAACACACCCGGCTCAAGAAATCTCATCGCCGCCACCCGCTTTCTAAACCGGGGTCAGGTTAGCAGACCTTTGTCTGAGCAGGTAGACGATGAGTGACGTGGCGGCTGCGAACACCACGAAGTACACCAGCCCCGCTTCAATAAGGGCAGTGCCCCCCACCAAAATGGGCGGGCCTGTTTGTTCGATCACGAACAGACTGGAGTTCCCCGTGCCTGAAAAAGCCAGCCCCAGGACCGAGACCTGCACGAAATCCCAGGCAAAATGAAAGCCCACGCCAAACCAGATCGAATTGAAGAAGTGCAGCGCGGCAATGTAGAAGCCCGCAATCACCATCAGGTTCAACAATGCGATGATGCCAAACTGGTTATATTGCGCATGCAGCAGCGCGTAGATCACCGCGTTTGCGATGACCAGAACCGGCAACGGAACCGAACCCTCTCCCGATGCATAGCCATAGGCGCGATAGCGTACTTCCTCGCTGAAGCCGATACTTGCAAACTGGACGAGGCTGGTGAACGCGGACCAAAAGAACACCGGATTAACGGGATCGGACACCGACTTTACCTCGATCCAGCCGAGTGACCACTGAAACAGGAATATGACAGCCAGAAGGTTGGCCGATACGATACAGCCGGATACCAGCATCAGCGGCATGCGCGCATTGATATCCATGCGAAGCTCGCTTGGATCACGCCGGTCCAGAAACCGAAAACACAGGCGGACGAAATAGTATGTCAGCACCATCGCGACGATGGCGCTGACCACGATGGCTATCCTGAACCAGCCCAGCATCTGCCTGAGGGCATCGGGATCACCGGTCGGGAAAAACAGGAACAGTGCCGCAGCCGTCAGCGGGCCGATGAGCAGAGTGCCAGCCGAGCAGATTGCAACACGCAGCAGCCAGGCGTACCAGACCCGCCGCGCCATAAACTCCGCCACCTGATGCAGCATGTCGATGTGATACTCCCGTTACGCGAAATTTGCGTATCGCTGCAACAGGGCGAAGTTGAGGCCGGGCTTGCCGTGGCAATGAGTTGTTGATGTCAGCAGAACGAAAAAGCCCCGGATTTCTCCGGGGCTTTCATGCTGAGCGCTGGGCAGTCATTGAACCTGCCTGGTAAGCGGGCTTGGCGGAGGTCAAAGACGGAACCGGCGATCGGCATGCAGGCTGTGACGCATCTGAAGGGGCATTGGTCAGCATCACAACACTGTCTGGACGCAACGTTCAGTTGTGCTTGCGACGGTAGATGCGGCGGCTCTGGCGGTTCAGGGTCCGGTGCATGCGCACCCGTTCCCGGCGGGTGACGACACCGTCACTCTTGAAGCGGCGTTCCTGATTGTGAATGCGGGCCTGGCCACGAACCAGTTGTCCGGTCTCGCGAAAGGTAAGTGAGCCGTTCTGCACGCCATTAAAAATCCGCTCCGACTGGTTGTGCTGGCGCCAGTCCGCACCCGGCGTCGACTGGGCGGAAGCTGTGCCGGCACTGAACGAAATGGTCAGGACCGAAGCGGCAACGATCAGAAGTGACTTGTACATTTTCTTCTCCATCTGGCTTTTTCATCGGCAGAGCGGATAGTCTTGCTCCGATGCCCGAACCATATGCAAAAGCCGCTGAGAGCCAGCTGACAGGCGATGTCAGTGTTTTGTCAGTTTTAAAATGGTAGCTCACATCAAATGAACGAGACTCCCAATGCGCCGGACAATCAGCAGGAATTGTCGCGCCGGGCCTTCCTGACGGCCTGCGCGGCGATATTGTGTTGCGCCCTTGATAGTGATCCCGCCGCAGCACAGGGACTGCCACCGTGGCAGCGTCGCCGTCGCCGGCGACGCCGCGAACGCCGGCGGCGCAGGTTGCGCAGGTTGCGCAGGCGTGAGCGCCGGCAGTTGCGTGATGCGACTGAAAGCGGTGAAGTCAGACCGCTGTTCGACCTGATGCGCAAGTTCAAGCGGCAGGTGAAGGGCGAGGTGCTCGATGTCAGGTATCGCGAGCGCGGTCTGAACCGGGTCTATATTTTTATCGTTCTTCTGCCGGACGGACGCGTCACCCGATATGTCATGGATGCCAGGAACGAGAGGATATTCACCCTGGACGAGGCATTCGATCATTATGGCTTGAGGCACCGGGACTAGCCATGTGGCAGGTAACAAGGGGAGGTACAGACTCTGCGTATTCTGGTTGTTGAGGACGAACCGAAACTGTCGCGCGATGTGTGCCGGGTTCTGTCAGGCGCCGGCTTCGTACCGGAGGTTGCCGAGGACGGCGAAGATGCCTGGTTCCTCGGCAGCACCGAGGACTATGCCGCCATCGTGCTTGATCTCGGCTTGCCAAAAATCGACGGCATCAGTGTGCTGCAGCGCTGGCGCGAGGCTGACGTGACCATTCCTGTGCTCATCCTGACGGCGCGGTCCGGCTGGCGTGAGCGGGTAACCGGGATAGACGCGGGTGCTGATGACTACCTTACCAAGCCGTTCCAGATGGAAGAGCTGGTTGCCCGCCTGCATGCCATTGTACGCCGGACGGCCGGCAAGGCCACGTCGTCCATCAGTATCGGCCCGCTGACGCTTGATGCCCGGCTGATGCGGGTATCGGTGGACGGTGCCCGGGTGAGTTTGACGCCGCTGGAGTATCGGGCATTGACCTATCTGATCTACAATGCCGGTCGAGTCGTCGCCCCGCATGAGCTCACCGAACACGTCTACGGCATCGGACAGGAACGGGGAAACAACAACCTTGAGGTGTTGATCGGCCGGCTGCGGCGCAAGATCGGCGCCACCGTCATCGGCAACCGCCGCGGCTATGGTTACATAATAGGCGATGAGGCGGAATGATCTGGCGTTCGTTGAAATTCCGACTGTTTGCGGCAGCGGCGATCTGCATTGTCGGCGCGCTGGTGCTGTACTGGAGCGTGCTGTCGCAAATTTTCGAGCAACACGTATCAGAGCGTCTGTACAGGGAACTGGAAGCCCATCTCAATCAGCTGACCACGCGGATTGAAGCATCGGACAAGGGTGAGGTCGCGGTTACCGACACCCTGGACAATCCGCGGTTTGAGCGCCCGTTCGGCGGCCTGTACTGGCAGGTGAAAACCGCAAGCGGTGAGGTGTATTCATCCCGGTCATTGTGGGACCAGACAATCGCGGCACCGGCGGTTCAGGGCAGAACCGGTGAAATTTCCAGGCACCGCGATGTCAAGTCCAACGCCGGGACCTTGTTGCTGGTGGGACGAACGGTAGTCATGAAGGCTGGCGCAAAGGACCTGCAGGTCCGGCTGATCGTGGCCATGGACCAGAACGAACTCAATACGGCAAGGGCGTCGTTTGCATCTGACGTGTCGGTTCTGGTTGCCCTGCTTGCGCTGTTTCTGTTTGCCGCCATGGCTGTCCAGACCCTGATAGGATTGCGGCCGCTGAGTACTCTCAGGCAGCGGGTCAGCGCTATTTCGACAAACCGGCAGGATGTACTGGACGGGCAGTTTCCCAGTGAGGTGGAGCCGCTCGTGGCAGAACTGAACGGCCTGCTGGGCGAGAGAACCGAAATGGTCGATCGTGCGCGGGCCAGCGCATCGGACCTGGCTCACGGCCTGAAAACGCCGCTGGCTATACTGGCGGCAGAGGGGCGGGCTATCGAAGCGGCCGGGCATGACCGCATTGCGCGCGAGATAAATCTGCAGATCGGCGTGATGAACCGGCAGATCGAACGGCAGCTGGCCAGGGCGCGGGCGCGCGGACAGCAGCGGCTTGTGGGCCAGGGTACGGAACTGAAACCGGCAGTCAGCAAGCTCATCCGGGCGTTCCGCCAACTGCCGCGCGGCCAGGAAATTTCCTGGCAGGAAGACATCGCCGCCGGTTTGCGGGCCGACATCGATGCGATGGATCTTGAAGAGGTTGCGGGCAATATTCTGGACAATGCCCGCAAATGGGCTGACGACAAAGTCACCGTCAGTGCTCGCGCTCACGGCAACAGCGAAGTGGCAATTGTCATCGAAGATAATGGGCCCGGTGTGCCGCAGCAGCAATCCCTGTCGATACTGCAACGCGGCAGCCGGATGGATGAGGAAACGCCTGGATCAGGTCTGGGCCTGGCCATCACCCAGGACATTCTGGAAATCTACAACGGTCGCATGGATATCGGGAATCTCGAGCCGCACGGATTGAAAGTCGAGATATTTCTGCCCGCAGCAGATGAAGCAGACAGGTTGGATAAGAGCAATTGACCCTGAGCCTGGCCAGCGGGGCGGGGAACCTTTGAACAGGAGGCGTCCGGCATGAACGAGTTTAACTGGCACACCGACACTATCACCCGGTCCACACCGGTCACGGCGAGTTACAGAAACACGCAGAACGTCCGCCGGTTCCTGAAAATCCAGTGCGGCCCCGACTTCAGGTTTGACCGGCCCTTCATGCTGTGGATCAAGGACGGCACACACAAGACAATGGGTGACGTGGCCGATGAGTGGGTTAGACGCGGACGCGAGTGAGACGGTACCCCCCGCTTGCCGTCTGGTTGGCAAAGCAGGGATCAGTACCCTGTTGCATATTCTACCATAGCGGGTATTCTTGCTTCATCAAACAACCTGGTGGGAGCATGGCAAAGAGCGGAGGAAACTGTGACCTTTGTTCAACTCATCATGGCAGGGATTTTTTTCGGCATCGCCTATTTCCTGCTGCAGGTCTTTACTGATTTCGAGAGCCAGAGCACCGCTGTTCAGTTTGGCGGTTTTGCTGTTGTTCTGGGTGTGATTGTCGTCACTGTCCGCAAGATGTTTCCCGGATAGATTCCAGGTCCCGACTCTATTCCTGGTCCAGATGCTTCTTGATTGCAGCAATCAGTTCTTCGGTTCGTGCGATCTCACCACCAACTGCCTGTTCAAAGTCGCTGCCTTCGGTAGCGATTGCGCCAGTCAGCCTGACTTCCAGCTCGATGCCAAAAAACAGCACAGTTGCCAGAAGCGCTGAAGACTCAGGTGCGCGCGCGCGCAGCCTTGCAAGGGCACTCAAAGCTGTCTGAATGCTGGCGGCTGCAGTTTGCTGATCGTTTTCATAGAGTTGCAGGGCACGAGCCAGTGCATCACGCACCAGCACAGCGTTGTCATAGGCAAACTGCCAGAGCGTGTCGTTCGATTGAGGTAAGATGAGCGTGATTCCCTTTTCCGTCCGGCTGATAAGCTAGCGCTGAACTCACAAACATCCAAACAGGTAACAGCTATTCATCCAGAACTTCTTAATCGGGCGGTTGCCAAAGCCTGATTGAATTCCGGGCGAATGAGCGTTCCGGGGAAAATCTAAACTGATTCGCACAATGAGTATTCCAGATAGATTGGTTGCAAGTGGTGCGGCAATAGCCGGGAATCCGGCGTCCTCGACTATGCTGCCGTCATGGCGTGGCCAGATCTGCATTGCATTTCGGAACAGCGGGGAAAGCAAACCCCGGCACAAAGCCGGGATTTTGAGTGTCGTGGTTGAGGTTCGGCTTTGAATGCCTGCTGCATTATCCGCCTCAGGGCTGGTTCCCAAGCCAAGACTTAGGGCGATGCCAGTTTTCGCAATTTTGCAACCGCCGTATCGGTATTCTCACGAAAAGCGATGGTGCTTTTGAAATTGCCTTTCGCATCGATCAGAAACACCGAAGCGGTGTGGTCCATGGTATAATCACCACTTTCAAGCGGTATCTTCTTCCAGTAGACGTGCCAGGATTTCGCCAGTTCGGCGATATCGGCCGGCTTGCCGGTGATGCCGACAATGCGATCGGTGAAATTGGACACGTAGCTCTTCATGATTTCCGGCGTGTCGCGTTCCGGATCCACCGTTATGAAGAATGCCTTGATGGACTTTCCGTCCGGCCCAAGCGTATTCAGCCATGACGCCATTTCATAAAGCGTGGTCGGACATACTTCCGGGCAATGGGTAAACCCGAAAAACACCGCGGAGGGAGACCCCGCCAAGGCCTTCTCGGTTATGGGGTTCCCGTTGTGATCAGTAAGGTTGAAGGGCTGGCCGATGCCCTTGGACTGAACAACCCTTTGAGCGAATTGCTGCGGCGCGTTTGTAGTAACAAGCCAGACGACACCAGCACAGAGAATGAGGGCAGCAGCTGCTGCCCAGATTCCCAGTCTCCTGCGTAAAGCAGTCATTAGTTGCTGTTCCCGTGTTTGGAGTGGTCCATGCCGTGAGATTTCAGGTGCTTGCGGTTTTTGATATCGAATTCAACTTCAACACTTCCGGCCTTTTTGAAAGTCAGGGTCGCCTTCCGGCTTTCACCCTCGCTCAGCGGTTCAGTCAACTTCATGAACATGACGTGGTAACCTCCGGGCTTCAGCATGACTTCACCGCCTGCGGGAATTTCCAGGCCATCAGCAAGCTCGCGCATTTTCATCACGTCGCCCTGCATTTTCATTTCGTGGATCTGGACATCGCCGGAAAAGGCGGCCTTGCCGCCGACCAGGAAATCAGCTTCGCTGCCATTGTTTTTTATCAACATGTAGCCGCCTGCAACGGGTGCCTTCGGCACGGTCGCGCCAGCCCTTACATTGGTGATAACCAGGTCGCCAATGTTATAGGACGGCTGTTTCATCGACGCATGGCCGGTTTCGTGATCTGATGATGCCGCCAGGATCATGATGCCGGGCGCCGGCCGTTTGAGGTCATGGGGGTCCTGGCCGGCAGCCGGAATCTCGGTCCAGGCAACACTGCCATCGGCACACTTTTGCACGACCGGCACATGGACCGGTTTACCGGGCATGAGGGCGTTTGTTACGCGGGCCTGAAACACAAACTCGTCATAGTGGTCGGACTCAAGGCTGCCGGTCCAGGTGATTTGTTTTACACCCGACATGACTTTCTTGCCGTGCAACGAGTAGTTTTGCGCGTAGTTGCCCGTGCTGGTTTCCAGTGTCCAACCGGCCTTTGGCATTGGTTTGACGGCGATCAGGCCTTCTGGAACCGTGACGCGGAGGTTAAGCGTCGGCTGCCCGTCGCACCCGTGGGGCACTTTCAGAACAGCCTTGTAATAGCTGTCAACCTTGGCTTGCGGGGTTTCGAATGTTGCGTGCGCGTGGGCGCTTGTCGCAGCGATGAGGTTGGCAAACAGTGCCAGGGATAGAAATTTTACGTGCATTATTGTCTCCATAGCCGCACGGATGATCCTGCTGCAGCGGTCAATTGTTTGATTTCAAGTCGGGAAAGATGAATTGCGCGGCTGATCTCAGCGTCGAGGCATAAAATATCCGGTTGTTGCCGGTGCTTCGCCAGACGGAGTTTCAGCCTAGGCGGTTGGTGGCCCGCGTGTAGGTGTTCCCGCGTAGTGGGTCGGGAACACGGCCAGATCGTGAACCACGTGCAGCGGCACGTCCGCAGGCGCGCATGCCTGTGCCCGGATATCGAGAGGGGACGGCAGGATTGCCGCGCTGGCAAGCCGGCAGAATTCGCAGTCACTGAAGAAAATGGCGTTACCGCTGCCGTCGTCCGTGCCGGCAGGAGTATGACAGATGACCGGCAGGGTGCCGTCGGGCAGGGCATAGGCTGAAAGATCAATGTCCGGTTGCGGCGACGCTGCCGGAACTCTGTGTGCAAAACCGACGACGAGCAGGGCGATGACACACAGCAAGCGTGTCAATGTGTTGAACGTGTTGTGGTTCCTGAGCCCGCGCGGTTGCATGATTTCCTTATCCCTGTTTCCAGCTATCATGCAGTGTGCTGAATAGCGATTTGACATGATGGCGCAGCCGACCCGGCAAATCTGCGCCAAGGCTGCCCGTCGCCCGCCAGCGTGGGGGAAAGCTGAAGGCCCCTGATACCCGGGAATTGATTGGCATTCCGCTTGCTTGGTTTTGGTGCAAATGGGCGATTGGAGTCGAAATGCCGGGTCATATGTCTCAGTTCGAAACAGGTTTTCTGCCGGTTAAGGCCCGGTGGTCGCTGGCATTGCTGCTGTCACTGCTGGTTCTGCCTTTGTTTGCAGCAGATGTGCTGGCCCACAACGTGACCGAAGGCGACAAGGGCTATATTCAGGAAATCGTCGGCCCGCACCTGGTGCCTTTCCTGTACCTGGGCGCCAAGCACATGGTCACCGGATATGATCACCTGTTGTTCCTGTTCGGCGTGATTTTCTTTCTCTATCGCCTCAAGCACGTGGCGGTCTATGTCAGCCTGTTCGCGCTTGGCCATTCGATCACGATGATCTCCGGTGTGTATTTCGGCTGGCAGATCAATGCTCATCTGATCGACGCAATAATCGGACTGTCGGTGGTCTACAAGGCGCTGGACAACCTTGGGGCGTTTCAGCGCTGGTTTGGCTTCCAGCCCGACACGAAGCTGGCCACCTTGATATTCGGCCTGTTCCATGGCTTCGGGCTTGCCACCAAGATACTCGACTATGACATTGCGCCCTATGGCCTGCTGCCAAACCTGCTGGCCTTCAATGTCGGGGTTGAACTGGGACAAATCTCGGCGCTGGCGGTCATGCTCATAATCATGGGTTACTGGCGGCGCACCACCACATTCACCAAACACGCGTACACGGCAAACGTTGTGATCATGACAGCCGGTTTCATGCTCGTTGGATACCAGCTGACAGGATATGCCGTCACCTAAACCTATTGGAGGTACACCATGTACAATTCACCGGTTCCACCAAAACCAGAATTGCCGACGTCCGCTCAACTGCTGAAGTCCACGCTTGTTGCTGCCGGAGTGGCGGCGACATTGCTGGTGACGGTGGTCCTGCCGTCCGAGTACAACATCGATCCGACCGGTGCCGGCAAGATGCTGGGCCTGAAGCAGATGGGTGAGATCAAGTCGCAACTTGCCGAAGAGGCCGAGGCGGACAGGCAGCGTGATTCCAGGAAGCCGGTGCAGCTGAATGTACCGACAAGCGGCCAGCAGTCGAGCACTGTCAGTTTCGGTCAGTTGCTCGCAAGCCTGTTCGTGACACCTGCCCATGCACATGACGGCAAGGACCAGTATGATCCGCAATCCGGTGAGACATCGGTAAAACTGGCGCCGGGCGAAGGCCTGGAAGTAAAGCTTGAGATGCACAAGGGTGATGTCGTCGAATTCGACTGGACAGCCAATGGTGCCGTGGTCAACTTCAATCACCATGGTGAGGCTGAAGGCGAGTCAGTGGTATATGAAAAGGGTCGCGCGGTAGCGGATAAACAGGGTCAGTTCCAGGCATTGTTCGATGGTGAACACGGCTGGTGGTGGCGCAACCGGACCGGTGAAGATGTGACCATAACCCTGCGCACCAACGGCCGGTACGGCGATATCAAGGAGTATCGTTAGATTGGGGGTGGCGCTTGCCTGAATTGGCCAGTGGGCCGCGCCAGCGACTGTAGCTGCTTGCCAAGTCCATGGTTCCACTCACAAGCCGGCATGTTCTTCCCAGTGACCCGTTCTCACTTCCGGGCACGCTTGTCTGCAGAGATCTTGCCGGTCAGTTCATTCAATGCCTGCTGGCAACTGGAAAAGCGGTCTTCGGCGGCACGCAGTTCCGATCCAAGAGATTCCAGCCGGGAGCTCAGCGTTTTCAGAAGAAGATCGTTGTAGTCAATGTCGAGGCCGCCGGCTGAAGCGGTCTGTACAAGGCTGGCGATGTCCTTGACTTCCATGCCCAGCGACCGAAGTTGCTTTGACAATCGCAGGGAACAGATGTCCTTGTAACTGAACAATCGAAACCGTCCGCTCCTGTGCGGGGTCACGATGCCCGATTGCTCGTAGAACCGAATGGTCCGGGGCGTCATGTCCAAATTCTTCGACACCTCTCCGATTGTCATCAAAGACTTGCTGCTCACTCCGTTGACTTGCGAAAGTTCATTCAGCAAGTTCGCAATCTTGGTAGTGGCCATCGTAACGGTCATCGCTTACTCCCCCATGTGCCGGCGAAACAGGGCCCGTGAGTGGCAAGATGCCAATCCGGGAAACCATTAAGCCAACCAGTTTTATCCATCGTGTGAATCCATCGCCTCGCGCATTTCGAGCCATTGTGTTGTCTGGTTGAATGCCCAGGGCTTTCCAGTTGCTGCAGGTACGTCTATGTCAGACTGAAGCCAGTCAACCAGTTCCAGGGCATCTACCTGCTTCTGGTCTACGTACTTGACCTTGGCCAATTCAATCAGCCGTTCGATGCGGTTTGCATTCATGATCTGCATGTTTGAAAATACTGCGCGCAGACTGAGTTCGGCGTAGAACATCCTGTCGGCAACAGCCTTGGCGTTTTTCCACTCAGTTGTGGAAAGCAGATTTTCCTTCGCCATTGCGTTGAGTGTGGCAATCACATTTACCCGGGGCTCGGACAATGCCAGATAATTGACTTCGGCAGGGGCATGCACAAGCGCCACATCGGAATCATCGACCAGTGCGCCCGAGATGTAGTCATTCGCAATGGTGCCGATCGCGATCATGCCGAACGGGGCGCACTCTGCCGCGCGCAACGCGCCCAGGCTTGCCGCTCCGGCAATCTTGACGCCGTGCGACAGGGCAAAAATGATCTCCTTGTGCCACACAGATCTGGTTTGCTCGAAGTATCCATCGACGATGCCAATCCTGGTCGCACCGTCATGAACGGCCTGTGCCACGTCACCCCACGCGGCCGGTCCGCGGATGTCAATTGCTGAACCGCGCTGTTCTATGGTCGGCAACTGGCTGGCAAGGGTTGGGCCGGTAAACAGGACTTTCATGCTGCTGCCGCCTTCAGGTTCCGCAACCCTCTAGGTGTGACTTGCACCCGTTCGCCCTGAAGAGGTACCTGCAGTTCAGTGGCGATGACACGTACGGCGCTGATACCGAATTGTTGCGCGGGTAATTCGACAGCGAAAAGCTGGTCAACACCTACTTTGGCCAGTGTTCCCGCCACATCAGACACGTTTGTGTCCATGTCGTGCGGACCATCGCCGAACTGACCCGACACCGCGGCTGTCTCTCTTTTTCGGAATGGCCGCTTGCCGTGGCCTGCAGCCGGCAGTCTTACCGTATCTTCCGGCTCATAGTGTCTTGCGCAGAAATCGTCGCGCGCGCCGGCAACAAGAGCGAGCCGGGCCTGGGCAGCTTCAGTTATGGCTTTCACAATGGCATGCCCGTATGACGGATGACAGCCGCACCCTCCGCACATCGCCGATCCGGCGACCGCGCCTTGCTGGCGTGTCGCGTCCAGCATTGCCATGATGCAGGGAATTCCGGTGTCGGTGGGCATTTCGTAGACCTGCAAAGATGTGTTTGAAGCCGCTATGGCTTCCAGGATAACCGGCAGACGCGGGTCTTCATCGCCCGTAACCGTCACCTGTGACCGTCTGATTTCGTCAGTGCCTGCAAATTGCCAGGATGCCAGAGCGTCACGTTCAACGAGTTCGCAGATGCCGTGAAATATCGCCTCGCCGCGGTTGTTGCCGGATGCAAGCCCGTCCGAGGTAACGTAAAATGCGTTGTTGAATTCCGGCGGGCTGAGCCGGTGATCCAGGCCTACCAGACTCCACGGGATCAGAAACCGGTCGCCCGATATCAGATCGAGCGCTTCAATCCAGGATATCTTGTCTTCCAGATTCAGGCGATGAGGGTGACAACGGGCAATACGGTGGACATCCACCGCCCGGCACCCTTTGGTGCCCACTTCGGATATTGACAGCCTGACCAGTTCTTTCGGTGGCATCTCCGCGATCGCGGTTTCTGCCGCTTCCATTGCCGCTGACACCATCGCGGAGTCGAGATCGGCACCCTTGCCCAAACTTACGGACAGGCTAAGCGAGTTTGGCCGGGTGGCAAAGGCTATGGGCAGGCCCAGATTGTCCAATCCGGTCAACTCGCCGAGCCTGGTGATTCCCAAAGCGGGGAAATGAGGACGGATCCTGGACAATGTGCGACGCGATCCGCATATGCGGTCGTTCGCCGGATACGATGTCCGCATTTCCTGCTTCGGGACCATCATTGGTCTGCTCCTGACTTGTATGGAAAGACCGTCACTGGTGCTGTTGATAATTCAGTCAATCTGAAAATCCCGCAGCCTAGTTGCCATCACAAGACACACGGCCCGGCTCTGAGCGCATGGTGAAGACGATATTCGACATTACGCCATTGTCGATAAGATCGCCGTCTGCTGCCGCGTCTGCACATACAGAAACCGGAAACAACTGACCGTTGCCAGCCCGAACAGTGTTGCCGGAAGATGCATCGTTTGAGAATGATGTGTTCATCAGGGTATCCGCCTTTGATTGGTTTGGTTAACAGCCGAATCGTATGCGGTCGGGTGTGACTCAAGTGTGATTTATGTGGGATCTGGTGGGCCGGGTTACTTGTTAAGACAAACCGGCCATGCGCAGGCCTTCGATCAAGTGCCTGGTATCATTTGCATTTTTGTCTGGAACGAGTTCACTTAGCCGGCTGAGTTCGAAGCTCGGATAGTTTTCACGGACGGTTGTGCCGTATTGGCTTGCGGTGTCCAGGTCTCCTGACATGGCATACGATGCGGCGAGCAAACGGGCGATGCCGGGGTTTTTCCGGTGCGGCTTCAGTATCGTGATAGCTGCCCGGTAGGCAGAAAGCTGGTAGAGGATGCTGGCGTGTATCCAGTCGTAATAAGCTGGCGGGTCCGGGTTGGAAGCCTTTGCCTGCAAACAGATTGCAAGTGCTTCCGCACCTTGTCCGGCATGTGAAAGAGCATCGGCATAGTCGGCAAGCATATCCGCATCATTTGGGGTCAGGTCTGCCGCGGCAGCAAAGTTTTCAAGGCTTTGATCATGGCGTCGCAGATACAGATTGGTAAAGCCAAGTTCACGCAGTCCACGCCCGTCCATCGGGTCCAGCCGGATCGATTTGTTGGCAAATTCGAGTGATTCGATGAGCAGATCGCTGGACGACATGCCGCGCACCAGTCTTTCCATGCTCAAGGTTCGAGACAGTCCGGAATAGGCTGGTGCAAAGTTTTCAGCTTCGTTCATCGAACGGCGAAAACTGTTGCGCGCCTTTCTGATCTCCGGCAGATCGGAGTGCCACATCAAACGGCGGCCATTGAGAAAATAGCGGTATGCACTGCTGTTGTCGGTTGTCTTGGGAGTTGCAATTTCACGACGCTCAATCGTCGATACCAACTGGCGGACAATCTCGAAACTCAGTCGCGAAAACAGCTTCGGCAGTTGATCCTCCGACAACCGTTTATCCAGAGCCATCAAGCTTTCGCTTGTGTGCGCATCAAGCAAAAGGAAGGTCGCAGTTGGCCCGGCATCGTCGGCGGTCACGATAGTGGAGAGAATATAGTCGACACCAAAACGCTTGCCGATTGCATCGAAGTCGCGATTGCTGTCCTGGCTGGCCATGCGCCCGCTATGGGCAGCAAGTACGGCAATACTGCGATACCGGGTCAGGCCCGCAGTAATATCATCAAGCAGCGCTTCTATCAGTTGCACCGATGGATCTGCGCCTATGACCATACGCGGTGGCAACAGGATCATTCGAGGTGCGCCTATTCGCTGTGTCTGTTCAACCTGCCCCGGCTGGTTTCCGGGTTCGCCGCCGCGCGCGTTGCCCGCAGCTGTGAAGGGTGCCAATACCGGGCTGGAGGCGGGGTCCTTGATACCCATGGTGGTGGCAAGCTGTTCGGTCGACAGGCTTGGTTTAATGCCATAGTCGGTCAACAAAACCTGACAACAGTCATTGTAGACCTTCAGAGCCTTGGTGTGGTTTCCCAACTCGCACCAGAGTTTCATCAAGGCCCTGTAGGCGGCTTCGTTGCTGGGATCCAGTTGCAGAAGCGCATTGGCAATATTCTCAACCTGGCTGGGCTCGGTTTCGTGGTCCATCAGTGCGGAAAGTGCCGCAGTCTTGGCGTTCAGAAGCTTGTTTGTGAGCTCGTAGTACCAATCTTCGAATTCATGGGTATCAATACCGGCACCCTGGAGCAGCGGCGAGCCAAGCGTACCGACAAAGGCTGCAAGACGCGAATAGTTGCCGTTTCTGGCATCTTCGACAATATCATTTGCAAGCACCTTTTCGAGATCAACCTGTACGGTTGCGCAGTCGTAGGAAACGAGCTTGCCGGATTTGACCAGCAAACCGCCGCCATATTGCTTCTCCAGCTTTCTGACCTTGACCAGGAATTGCCGGAAACTGGCATTGGCTTTGGCCCTGTCAGCATTGCCCCAAAGCATGGATACCAGATGCCGTTGGCTCAACATGCGATCCGGCTGGCTTGCCAGGACGGCGAGAGCTATGGGCAGTTTCTCGGGTACAGAAATCGCCCTGCCATCCACACTTGCGTGCGGATAGCCGAATGCACTCACCATATAGATTGGTTCGCGCACTTTGCGATTGATCTGCTCCACTTCGCCTCCCCCGGTCAAAGACCAATTTACCTCCAAGCAAATTGCAAGATGCATCCGTTCACCTGGACTGCATTTCTCGTCGTGCGCACAAAATTCCGATAACTCAGCAGCGGCACTGTTACCGCCTGCAGGAAAGCTGAATCACGACTCAACTTGACGTAGACGGAAACTATCACATTACTACTGTTTCGTCTGCAAATAGATAATCTCGCAGAATATTTACCCAATGAAAATTTTTGACCTTGATACAAATCAAACGCGATAGGTGCGTATAACGTAAGGTGAGATAACTATCTTGATATAGAAATATGCCTTTATGCCTTTATATACCGTGCGGGAAAAAACAACATGAAATAGGTTTTTTTAGATAATTTAAATTCCATCGCATTAATACAGTATACCTGTACACGGGAGACGTATTGCGATGAATATTTCAAAATCCGGAGACGGTTTATTGACGGCGCAGCAACTATTTAACGAACAAGATTTATCTGAAGATCCGCCCTTCGACTTCAGCTATGCTACGTCCGGGACAGCCGCAGCGGACCTGGGTTCACCCGGCACGCCCAAACGCACGCATGAAGTGTCAAATGCTATCGGCAACGTAGCGGGGATCGCTTATCTGACTGCCGCGACTACTGATCTGGCGATTGCCGTCGACGAAACAATGACGTCGCGGGACTCATATGCAGATTTGCAGTTGTACCTGCCCACCGAGGTCGGTGATTTGCGCAAACCCCTGGCTTCACTGCTCAAGAACGTTGATGAAGACTATGATCTCGGAGACATAATGCTGTTGCCGGCCAGAATGCAGTTTGGCATGCGTATGGCAACAAAACTAGCGGGCGATCCTGCAGACAAGAGGATCTCAAGCGACGTCTTCGCCGATGCCTGGAAACACATTGCAAGCGGCATGCTGGAGGCTTCGGACCTTTGTGATCATGTCCAGTCAAAATGTGAGCAGAAGATTTACGATCTATCACTGCCTGCCGGACTGCTCAGCAACGTGCTGTCCGGCAAACACCCGTGCCTGGATCGTTCCGGCCGGCTGTCCGTTCCGAATTGGGCGGAGCGCAGAGGGTCGAAGAGGTATCCATGCCGGGTCGAGGTCAGTGTCGTTTCAGAGCAGCGAACACAATCCGGCACAATCAAGAACTTCTCCGCAGAGGGCCTTGGTATAACCGGTCTCAGCGGTATCGGGATCAATGAGAGGGTAACGATCAAAAGAGTGGTCGGTGATGATATTACCGGTCGAATCCAGCGGATCGACAAGAACTGGGCCGGTGTGGTGATGGACAAGGGACTGTTTTTCGACGATCCGTTTTACAGCCTGGTTTCAAACCAAAAAACACTACCCAAGTGAAAAGTGATGTGTTGCCGAATAACCCGGCTTTGCTAGGCACCGTCTCCTACAGTGTCAGCAGCAAGGCAGGCAGCGGGTCTCCAGGTTGAAATTTATTCTCGCCCCTACTTGAGTAGATTTTTTCCGGGGTATCCGCTGCCTGCCATTCAAGTGCTTCGGGGCAGGGATTCTGCTCCTAGGTTGTCCTTGCGCCCCCAGCTGATTTTCGACCAGACCATCTCATGCAGAAAATAGCTCAAAAACCCGGTTATTGAGCCGGCGATTGCTATGCCGCCGCTGGCCACAATCGAGCTTGTGAACAGAAAACCGATGAGCATCATCATGACAAACCCTGCGATCTGCCAGGTGGCTGATTTGACGATAAGTCTGGTTGTGGTGTCCATTGCAGTTCTCCGTGTTGCCCAAGCGTGCCAGTGGTGTTGCTAGCGCAGAAAACACCATCTGGACATTACGCTCTTTCGCTGCATAATCTCCATTTTGATGATTATTATCTGCAGAGCAGGCTTTTATGGACAAACGTGACCGATCAGAGGTTTTCAGGAATCGCCTCCTGGATGCGATGGCCCGCAACAATGTGTCCCGCAGTGCACTGGCCAGGAAAACCGGCGTTGACCGGTCGACGATCGGCCAGCTTCTGAAAGATGACCTGCCGCGCCTGCCCAATGCTCAACTCGCAGCCGATGCAGCCTCGGCACTGGGTGTCAGCACAGATTGGCTGTTGGGCCTCACGGGCCGTCCGGAACGGCCTGGTGACATTGTTGCAGCGGCGATGTCTCTCAGTCCGGCTGAACGGCTCTCGGCTGATGCCCAGCTCATGCAATGGTACCGGGAGGCGGCCGGTTACAAGGTGCGCCATGTCCCCGCAACCCTGCCGGACATTCTGAAAACAGAAAGAATGCTGGACTGGGAATATTCTTCGTTTCGCGATCAACGCCTGGTTCTGGCGATCAATGCGATGCGCAGCCAACTGGAATGGCTGCAGTCGGGCGTGTCGGATTACGAAATTGCCCTGCCTGTCCACGAACTGGAAGCCTGCGCGGCGGGAACGGCTTATTACGCAGGCGTTGAACAGAATGTCCGGCTTGAACAACTGAGCTTTATCGCAAAGCTGTGCCGCGACATGTTTCCCAGGCTGCGCCTGTTCCTGTTCGATGCCCATAAGGTGTTCAGTGCGCCTGTCACCGTCTTCGGGCCGAACCTGGCTGTTATCTATGTTGGCCAATGCTACCTGGCCTTCCGCGAAAGTCAGCGGGTGCGCTCGCTGACAGATCATTTTGACTGGCTGGTACGCGAGGCAACGGTGGATGCCCGTGAGGTTCCTGACTATATCGGGTCTCTTGTGGACGATTGAGCGAAGTGCTGACCGGCCGGGGTGTTATGGTCAGATCAGGAATCTCGATCCCCCACTGTAAAATGGTAGCTGTACCGGTCTGAAGTCGCTTGTTGATGGCTGCAAGGTTGAGCGCTAGGGTGATGCGCGCATGCTGACATTTACCTACGATGTTACACTTGTTGCGGCAGCATTGTGTATTTCCATGATTGCCGCGTTCACCGGCCTAACCTTGACCAGCGGTCTGTCTGCGCTTTCCCATGTCAAACGGAAAGTCTTTGTCAGCATGGCCGCCCTGGCGCTTGGAGGTGGCATCTGGTCGACGCATTTCGTGGCAATGCTGGCGTTGGAGCTGCCCGTTGATATTGGGTATGATCCGCTGCTGACGCTTGCCTCGGCAATGTTCGCGATCTTGCTGGTCGGCATGGCTCTGCTGCTGATGCATTTCGGCAAGCGCACCTTGCAGAACATCATTGTTGCAGGCCTGCTGGTGGGCGCAGGTATCCTTTCCATGCACTATGTCGGTATGCTGGGCATACGCGGCTGCATCCCGCAATTTGCAACTGCCGGCAAGATGCTGTCAGGCCTGGCAGCCGCGATCATGGGCATTGCAGCCATCTGGATTTCCTATGCACGCAGGACACAAGGCTCGGTATTGACCGGAACAATCGTGTTTGGCCTGTCGGTGGTGATCACCCATTTTATCGCCATGTACTGGACCGGGTTTGCCCGGCTGCCTGCAGGGGTTGCAATAGAGCCGTCGATACACAACAGCCAGCTGGCGATGATCGTGACACTTGCCGCTTTTGTAATTTGCGGGGCTTTCCTGCTGTCGGCTTCGACATTCGCCCTGCAGGCAGCCGGGCCAGGCGGCACTCAAACACCGCCCGGAGTTGCTTTCGCCGATATGCCGTTTGAAGCCGCCGCAGCATCAGCCATCCGCTCGGAGGCAGATGCCATAGCGGGGCCGGGGGGAGCAGTTTCCGCATTTCCCCCCGGTACGAACACCGCGTCTGCACAGGCGAACCTGCAGGTGCCGTTTGAACGTGAGAACAAAATCTATTTTGTGAAATGCGATGAAATAGCTGCGGTGAGGGCGGAAGGACATTACACCCTGCTTTATGCCCGGGGTAAAAAGCTGTTCTGCCCCTGGTCAATCACCAAGTCTGTGGCAAATCTTCCCGCGCCGATGTTCTTTCAGACCCACCGCAGTTACCTGGTCAATACCGCAAGGATAACAGCTTTTGAGCGCCGCAAGGATACCGGTGTGTGTATCCTGCGGGATGAGGCGATCGACAGCGTACCGGTCAGCCGGTCCAAGGTCGGCGCCTTGCGCGATTTGCTGGACCTGTAGATTTCGCCCAATATTCGCATTTCGTGCTGATATTTCGCACTTCGTGCAAATTGACGATTTAGTCGTGAATGGAGCCTCGCCCCGGCAAAACCATTATTGAGAGTCTGTGCCTTCGAGTTGGCACGGTCGCAGAAAACGACCGGCCGCAGGAGGAAACAGAAATGATACCAGGTACTTTTGAATACTATCGCCCGTCGGACCTGCCGGAAGCGATCAAGCTGCTGACGACGCACGGCGATGATGCGCGCGTGATGGCGGGTGGCCACAGCCTGATCCCGATGATGAAGCTGCGCATGGCTGACATTCCCCATCTGGTGGACCTGCAGGACATAGATGCATTGCAGGGCATGGAGGTCGGCAGTGACAGCATCCGCATTGGCGCCATGGTGACACAGCACGAACTGATTGCCGACGAGGCGCTGTTCAAGGCTGCGCCCATCATTCGCGAAGCGGCCCTGCAGATTGCCGACCCGCAGGTGCGCTATGTCGGAACGGTTGGCGGCAATGTGGCCAATGGCGACCCGGGCAACGACATGCCGGGCCTGATGCAGTGTCTCGACGCGGTGTTTTCCGTGCAAGGTCCCGATGGCTCACGCGACATCGCCGCGCGGGAGTTTTACGAAGCGGCCTATTTCACCGCGCGCGCAGACGACGAAATACTGACATCCGTTTCCTTCAAGCCGCACCCGGCCGGGTATGCATATGAAAAACAGAAACGGAAAATCGGCGATTACGCCACAGCCGCCTCGGCGGTGCTGATTGCCAAGGACGGCGAGATTTGCAGCCAGGCGTCGATTGCCATGACCAACCTGTCCGATACGCCGATTTACAGCACCGCTGCGTCGGGCGCACTGACCGGTTCCTCACTGGATGCAGCTGCAGTTTCCGCTGCTGTTGATGCAGCACTCGCTGATATCGATCCAGCCGAAGACGGCAGGGGCCCAGTTGAATTCAAGAAACATGTGGCAGGCGTGATTTTGCGTCGCGCGATCGAGCGCGCCATTGCACGCGCCTGAGGGAGAAATACAACAATGTCAAAAATGCACATCAAGATGACGGTGAACGGCAAGCAGGTGGAAACGCTTGCCGAACCCCGTGAACTGCTGATCCACGTTTTGCGAGAGCGGCTGGACCTCACAGGCCCCCATATCGGTTGCGAAACTTCCCATTGCGGCGCCTGCACCGTCGACATGAACGGCAAGTCGGTGAAATCCTGCACGGTGTTCGCAGCACAGGCCAATGGCGCTGACGTGACCACGATTGAAGGTCTCGGGACGCCGGACAACCTGCACGTGCTGCAGGAGATGTTCAAGGAACACCATGGCTTGCAGTGCGGGTTCTGTACCCCCGGCATGATCACCCGTGCGCACCGGTTCCTGCAGGAAAACCCCAACCCGACCGAAGAGGAAGTGCGTTTCGGCATGGCGGGTAACCTGTGTCGCTGCACCGGCTACCAGAACATCGTCAAGGCCATCATGGCGGCAGCGTCTGAAATGAATGCAGCCAGGGAGGCGGCACAATGAATGAAATGACCCCCACAAAATCCGAACGCGCCGCTGCCCTCAAGGGGCTTGGAACGTCGCGCAAGCGCGTCGAGGACTCTCGTTTTACCCAGGGCAAGGGCAATTACATCGATGATATCAAGATGCCTGGTATGGTGTTCGGTGATTTCGTCCGCTCGCCCTATGCCCATGCCCGGGTGAAATCGATCAACGCGGAAAGGGCGCTTGAGCTGCCCGGTGTGATCGCGGTTTTGACGGCAGCCGACCTGGAACCGCTCAGCCTGCACTGGATGCCGACGCTGGCGGGCGACAAGCAGATGGTTCTGGCTGATGGAAAGGTCCTGTTCCAGGGCCAGGAAGTGGCCTTCGTGGTGGCGGAAGACCGCTATATCGCGGCTGACGCCATTGAACTGGTGGAAGTGGATTATGAAGAACTGCCGGTTCTCGTCGACCCGATGAAAGCCGAACTGGATGACGCGCCGATCCTGCGCGAAGACATTGCCGATCAGAAGACCGGGGCGCACGGCGCCCGGCGGCACCCCAACCACATCTTCACCTGGGAACAGGGTGAAAAGGAAGCGACAGAAGCCGTGTTGTCGGGTGCCGACGTGGTGGCGGAAGAAACCGTCTACTATCACCGCACGCATCCGTGCCCGCTGGAGACCTGTGGCTGCGTGGCGTCGATGGACAAGGTCAACGGCAAGCTGACACTGTACGGCACCTTCCAGGCGCCGCACGTGGTGCGCACCGTTGCCTCGCTGCTGTCAGGCATAGCCGAGCACAATATCCGGGTGGTCTCGCCTGATATCGGCGGCGGATTTGGCAACAAGGTCGGTGTCTATCCGGGCTATGTGTGTTCCATCGTTGCATCCATCGTGACCGGTGTGCCGGTCAAGTGGGTTGAGGACCGCATGGACAACCTTATGGCCACGGCATTTGCGCGTGATTACTGGATGACCGGCAAGATCGCGGCAACAAAGGAAGGCAAGATCACCGGCCTGTGGTGTCACACAATCGCCGATCATGGTGCGTTTGACGCGTGTGCGGACCCGACCAAGTTTCCGGCAGGCTTCATGAACATCTGCACCGGATCCTATGACATCCCGACCGCATACCTGGCGGTTGACGGTATCTACACCAACAAGGCGCCCGGCGGTGTCGCCTACCGATGCTCGTTCCGGGTTACCGAAGCAGCCTACTTCATCGAGCGCATGATTGAAGTTCTGGCCATCAAGCTGGACATGGACGCCGGTGAACTGCGCAAGATCAACTTCATCAAGAAGGATCAGTTTCCGTATAATTCGGCGCTTGGCTGGGAGTTTGACTCCGGTGATTACCATACGGCGTGGGACAAGGCGATGAAGGCTGTCGACTATGACGGGCTGCGCAAGGAACAGGCTGAAAGGGTTAAAGCCTTCAAGAAAGGCGAGACCCGCAAGATGATGGGCATCGGCCTGTGCCATTTCACCGAGATCGTCGGTGCCGGGCCGATGAAAAACTGTGACATTCTCGGCATGGGCATGTTTGACAGTTGCGAGATCCGCATTCATCCGACTGGTTCGGCCATCGCCCGCCTCGGCACCATTTCGCAAGGCCAGGGTCATGCCACAACCTTCGCCCAGATTCTCGCCAGCGAAATCGGCATATCGGCTGACGACATCACCATCGAGGAAGGTGACACCGATACCGCACCTTACGGGCTTGGCACCTATGGCTCGCGGTCTACCCCGGTTGCAGGCGCTGCCACCGCCATGGCGGGCCGGAAAATCCGCGCCAAGGCGCAGATGATCGCCGCGTACCTGCTGGAAGTGCACGACAACGACATCGAGTGGGATGTGGACCGCTTCGTGGTCAAGGGCGCCGAAGAGCGCTTCAAGACCATGAAGGAAGTGGCCTACGCCTCGTACAACCAGGAAATCCCGGGTGTTGAACCCGGCCTTGAGGCGGTGAGCTATTATGATCCGCCCAACATGACCTATCCGTTCGGGGCCTATGTCTGCGTGATGGATATCGACGTCGACACCGGCGAGCATGAAATCCGCAAATTCTACGCCCTGGACGATTGCGGCACACGCATCAACCCGATGATCATTGAGGGCCAGGTGCATGGCGGGCTGACCGAGGCGCTGGCGATCACCATGGGCCAGGAGATCGCCTATGATGAAATGGGCACACACAAGACGGCCACGCTGATGGACTTCTTCATTCCGACCGCATGGGAAACTCCGCACTACGAGACCGATTTTACCGAGACGCCGAGCCCGCATCATCCGATTGGCGCCAAGGGGGTCGGCGAGAGTCCCAATGTGGGCGGCGTGCCTGCGTTCTCCAACGCGGTAAACGATGCGTTCCGGGCGTTCGGGGTAAATCACACCCACACGGACATGCCGCATGACCATTGGCGCATCTGGAAAACCGCCAGGGACCTCGGCATGCACGACTAGGTGTTGTGCCCGGCATGTTTCAGCGCAGGGAGTGAGCAGACAAAATGACCTGGACAGACATCAGATCTGACCTCGCCAATGCCGGCTATATTGCATCCGATGAACTTGCCATGGCGGTTCATCTTGCCCAGTCGCTTGGCAGGCCCTTGTTGCTGGAAGGTGCGGCCGGCGTCGGCAAGACGCAGATCGCCAAGACACTTGCCGACGTTCTCGATACCCGGCTGATACGCCTGCAGTGTTATGAGGGCCTGGATGCCGCGACATCGATCTATGAGTGGAACTATCAGAGACAGTTGTTGTCCATTCGCGCGGCGGCTGATGAGGGTGCTGCGTCATCGGAGATCGAGGACAGGATCTTTTCGGAAAAATACCTGCTGAAGCGGCCGCTGCTGGAAGCCATTCAGCAGGACGTATCGCCGGTATTGCTGATCGACGAAATAGACCGGGCGGATGAAGAGTTCGAGGCCTACCTGCTGGAACTGCTGTCGGATTTCCAGATTTCCATTCCCGAGCTTGGCACTATTGCCGCAACCACCAGGCCGCATGTGGTGCTGACCGCTAACGGAACGCGTGACCTGTCGGATGCGCTGCGCCGGCGCTGTATTTATTCGTTCGTCGACTATCCGGACAAGAAAACCGAACTGGTGATCCTCAAGGCTCACTTCTCGCAGCTGAACGGACACCTTGCCGAACAGATCGTCGGGTTTGTGCAGGCGCTGCGCAAGGAAGACCTGGAGAAGAAACCGGGCGTGGCGGAATTACTGGACTGGACGGCGGCGGTTTCCGGGCTGGGCATAAATGACCTCAGCGACGATCCGGCAACCTTGCAGGCAACGCTGGTCTGCCTGTTGAAGACACAAGCCGACCAGGCTGCGGTCCCGCCCGAGGTCGCACAGCGTCTTGTCGGCAAGGCAGCGTGATGCAAACGACCCGGTTTTTAGAGCGCAGCGGCTCGATTGCCGAGCGGGTAACCGATTTCATGTCACACCTGCGCGGCAACGGCATTCCGGTCGGTTTCGTGGAAACCGATGCGGCCATGCGGGCGTTTGCGAGTATCAACGTGGTCGACGTGGACGCTGCCCGGATGGCGCTGAAGGCCATCTGCGCGCGCAATGAGGACGGGTTTGAACGGTTCGACGAACTGTTTACGGCGTTCTGGCTGAACCGGGGGCGTGAAAAAAGCGGCACCGAACGCCGCGATGAAATTCGCAATAATGCCAGCCAGCGCTCCAATCTCAGCCAGGCAGACGACGGGACCACCGACGGTTCATCCGGTGCACAGTCGGAAGTCGACGCCGACAGGACAGGCGAGGCGTCGGCAGGCGGTGAAGGCAAACTGGTTGCAAGCCGGGTTTCAAACCTGGAGAAAACCGATTTCCGCGAGATGATGACACCGGAAGCTCTGGCACAGGCGGAGCAGGTTGCCCGTCTGATCGCCCGGCAATTCCGGGACCGGCGCTCGCGCCGCCGGCGCGCCCACAGTCGCGGCAAACTGATCGATCTCAGGCGGGTTGCGCGTGCCGCGGTTCAGACCGGTGGCGAACCACTAAGCCTGTTCAGGCTCAAAAAACCGGACAGGCCTGTAACCCTGGTGACGCTGCTGGATGTATCCGGGTCGATGACCGTCTATGCGCGGGTGTTTCTGGCTTTCTTAAAGGGCCTGATGAGCGCGGACCAGAAAACCGAAGCCTTCCTGTTCCACACCAAGCTGGTGAACATCGGCGAGGCGTTGCGGGACCACGACACGTTGCGAGCCATAAACCGGCTGTCGATGATGGCGCAGGGCTTTGGCGGGGGGACCAAGATCGCCGGCAACCTTGCCAGTTTCAATGCGCAGTACGCCCGGAGCATGGTCAATGGCCGAACCGTGGTGATCATATTGTCGGACGGCTATGACACCGATGCGCCCGAGGAAATGGCATCGCAGATGCATCGCCTGAAGAAACGCGGGTGCAAGGTCATCTGGCTCAACCCCCTGATCGGATGGAAGGACTATGCGCCGGTTGCACAAGGCATGGCGGCGGCACTGCCGTTCGTCGACTTATTTGCCGCTGCCAACACCCTGGAGTCGCTGAAAGCCGTCACTCCTCATCTGGAGGCGTTGTGATGAGCGGTACGGACATCCTGGAGCTGGCATCTGAATTGAAAGCGGAAGGCGAGGCGTTTGCGCTGGCCACCGTGGTGCGAACCGTATCAGTGACCGCTGCCAAGGCCGGTGCCAGGGCACTGGTGCGTTCGGACGGCATCATCAGCGACGGATGGATTGGCGGTGGTTGTGCGAGGGCAGCCGTTGTCAAAGCGGCCAGACAGGCGATTGCGTCCGGCACGCCGCAACTGGTTTCGATCCAGCCGGAAGACCTGCTCGATGAACAAGGTGTCACCTCTGGCGAGGAAGTGGGCGGTGTCAGGTTTGCTGCCAATTTCTGCCCGAGCAAGGGGACAATGGATGTTTTCGTCGAGCCGGTTCTGCCAAAACCTGAACTGGTGATTTTCGGATCCAGCCCGGTTGCCGTCGCGCTGGCTGAAATGGCACCTGCAGTTGGGTATTTCTGCACGGTTTGCGCGCCGGAAGATCAACACGGCGAGTTTGACACCCCTGCAAATTTCGTCGCCCGGTATACGCCCGACATGGCGGGTAAACGGCAGCGCTTTGTGGTGATCTCCACCCAGGGCAACGGCGATGAGGCGGCCACCAGAGACGCGCTTTCACTGCCGTCCGATTTCGCCAGTTTTGTGGGCAGCAAGGCCAAAGTGAAATCACTGCGGCAAAAGCTGACGAGCACGGGGGTCAGCGAGAGCAGTTTCGACAGTATCAAAGCACCGGCCGGTCTGGACCTCGGGGCCATCACACCGGAGGAAATCGCCTTGTCCATTCTGGCGGAGATAACTGTGTTTCGCAGGCAAGGCCAACGCGGTGACGCAGTTATGCAGGGCACCACCTCATAAGACCAAGCAAAAAAGCATTCAGCAAGACAACCACTGTCAGCCCAAGGTGAATTCCTGTACCGGGCGAGCATCAAAAGGAAGAGGGAATATGGAACTTCAGGACGAAATTCGGATCGCCGCGCCGAGAGACCAGGTTTACGCAGCCCTCAACGACCCCGAGATACTGAAAAAGTGCATTCCCGGCTGCGAAGAACTGATCAAGCATTCCGATACCGAGCTTGAAGCAAAGGTGACGCTGAAGATCGGACCGGTGAAAGCCCGCTTCTCCGGCAATGTCGTCCTCGATCCCAGCGAGGCGCCTGAGAGTTTCTCACTGCAGGGAGAAGGCAATGGCGGCGTTGCCGGTTTCGCCAAGGGCGGTGCGGATGTGAATTTGGCCGAAGACGGTGACGAAACAGTGCTGACATACCAGGCCAAGGCCGCCATCGGCGGCAAGCTTGCCCAACTGGGCAGCCGGCTGGTTACCGGTACATCGAAAAAGCTGGCTGCAAAATTCTTTGCAAGTTTTGCGAAGCAGCTCAGTGCAGAGACAACTGTCTGACCGCGAAGCCCGGGGGGAGGGTCGGCCTCGCTGCCGGGAACAGCAGCGGGGCCGGAGTTGCTCGGGCCGGAAGCGTATTCCTTCGACTTGAACGACATGGAAGCCACTGTGGCCGGAGCATCCGCCAGCTTGCGGATGTTGGCCCAGGTTTGTTCATAGTTCGGCATGACCAATCCGATCATGCCATGGGTGATGACATTCAGCCTTTGCAAGACGTTCAGGGATTTTCATGCCGGCAATTGCGCCTGGAATCCGGTTTCGGAAAGCTTGCGTTTGCCGTTTTCCCATTGAAACGGCACAATAAAAAAACCCCGGTCATTGGCCGGGGTTCGATTCTGATAAATGCCCGGAGATGATCACTGCTTCAACAACCGAAGCGTTTGAAACGTGTTGTTTTCAATCTCTCAGAACTTGCGTCTACTTGTTGTTTTCAGGTTCCGGCGAGATGTCGGGTTCAGGTGAAAAGATCATTTCGGATCTCCTTTCAGTTTTTCGTTCCGCATATTGCTCAAGGAGCGATGCGGGACAGTTGCCTCAATATATCGAAAAATACCTGTCTAAGGTTGTTGCACAGTGCATCTTCAACCTTCACTTCGCAATCGAAACTTATCAACATTGCGTCACGGCAATAAAGGGGTTTCCAGTTTTGGTCCGGCAACCTGGTCAAGCTCGTCCGGTGACAACATGTTGGCGAAGACCATGTCGGAACCGGTCGCCAGGGATTTGAGGTGCTTGAGGGCGTCGCCGGGGGTTTCCACACAAATTATGTGCGCTTCATCAACGCCTCGCGCAACCAGGCTTTGTGACAGTCGCCGGGCAATCTCACCGGATTGCCGACCACGACGAAAATAGTCTGTCTCAAAGCAGATGTAGCGCGCAAACCGGCCTGCAATAACGCTGGCCATTTCGTCAAACGTGCTGTCCGGCCGGTTCCCGACAGAGGAGATCATGCAAAAACGCCGGCCTTCACAAGGCAGCTGCAGGAAACCCCCGATGGATATTCTCAGCGAGGGTGGGCTCAAGGCTTTGTCCAACACCATCGTGAATGGACAGTCATCAATAATGTTGAAACGCCCCGGGTTCATGTCCAACGAGTTTTCGAATGCCATCAGTCCCTGAGCAATGGTTTCGGTTGCCACTTGCATACCATCAGCGAGGGCGGCGGCAGCCATGGCATTGAGCAGGTTGTGCTGCACTATGCCTGACATGGTTGCCGGGATGTCGTTGACGCGCGCAATTTTCTGATGCGCCTTTTCCGGCGATATCAACACAAGCCATTCACCGGTTTCGTCGAGGGTGCAGATCCTGCTCCCCAGAGTTATTCTTTCTGCAATATCGCTGCGGCTGGGATCAATGCAGAAGAAGGTGGTTTTCGATGGGATATATTGATCTGCCATGCTCCGGCACCGGTCATCATCAAGGCTGAGAATGACACGATCGGTTGCCGCATCTGTCACCTGCCGCTTGTGCGCTGCCATTGCGTCAAGTGTATCGATGCCGTCAATCCCAACCTGGCCGGTTTGCACATTGAGCAATGCAGCGACATGGCAGCGCCGGGTATAGAGACCGCTGGAAATCAGCCCGCCTCTTGCCGTCTCGAGTACGGCGGCATCGATGGACTTGTCAGCGAATACCCGCATTGCCCCGTCATAGCCGGCACTGTCGCCATCCCGAACTTTCCGGCCTGCGATATAGATACCATCCGTACATGCAAGTCCGGCCGTATGGCCCGCACATGCAAGTATGTGCGCCAACATTCTTGACGTTGTCGTTTTGCCACTAGACCCGGTAATCATTGCGGTCGGGATGCGCGGCGCACGCAATCCCCGCAGCGGGCCAAGTACATTTTTCCTCATTAACCGCCGGAAGGTTATTGTCCGATGATCGTTGAGGGTTGGTCGCCTAAAGAACATCTATACGCCCGGTGTTGGTGGCAGCGTCATAGCGAACCCTGGTTCCGAACCGGGCAGACTGCAAGCCGATTTCCCCGACAATACTTCTGCCCATTTCCGGACCTGCAAGTTGCGGCCTGCCCAGATCATCCAGACCCTTGCCAAACTGCAGGTCCAGCGGGACCAGCTCGATGGTTGTCAGACGATCATCGGCATACGTCAAGCGGGCTGCGCACGCTTCAAAGATATTGCGTCTGAAAGACTGAGCCCAGGGCCTTGAGGCTTCCAGAACATCGGCAGGGCTTGCCGTGTCGTCGAGCCCCACAGCTTCGTAGGCCTCAGCGGGCAGCGGGGTGATTTGCGCTGTCTGAAACACGAAATTGCCCAGGCCGAAAAAAACTGGACGGCCATCGCGGATCTGGATGCCGCACAATGCATGGACACCATGGACGTGTACGATGTCCGCACCGGCAGCAAGCACATCTGACACATAGCCGGATAACCACCTCGTCTCATCGTGTGTGTGGACTGAGACGATCGTCAGGTCAGACTGCCCGGCGGCTTGCTTTACGGCCTCGATGTTTTCTCTCCGTTCATCTTCCTTATTGATCATGCAGCGGTCACAGGAAAAGCTGCAAGTGTTCATCAGGGACAGTGGTTTTGGGAGCGATGGCAAATTGTACGCCTGGAAAATAAAAGTAATTCGTGAATGCTAGTTACGCCGACGAATGGTGTCCACCATGTCCGTTCCCGGCCCCGGGCGGGCGGTAAACCATCAGCGTTGCAGCTTCTGTCGCCGATCCATTGCCGACATCGCGGCTGAAGTTGTGAACAGGCTGACTTGACCCGCTTGCTGCAGTCATAACAGTCTGAACGACAGGGGACGGACAGCGGGGAGGACGAAAATGGCTGCACATTCATCGCTCGGCACGCCCGAGCAGTTACGAGACCCCAACTACACACCACCATTGGCGTCCGCAATTCCGCTGGGCATACAGCATGTCCTGGCCATGTTCGTCTCCAATGTGACGCCGGCGATCATCATTGCAGGCGCCGCCGGTTTTGGCTTCGGGTCAAACTCGCCGGACTTCCCGCACCTGATATACATGATCCAGATGTCGATGCTGTTTGCAGGGGTGGCAACCCTGATCCAGACCATCGGCTTCGGCCCGGTCGGGGCTCGCCTGCCCATTGTGCAGGGCACCAGCTTTGCCTTCATTCCGATCATGATCCCGCTGGTGGCCGGCAAGGGTGTCGATGCCATGGGGGCATTGATGTGCGGTGTGATCGTGGGCGGCCTGTTCCATGCCTTGCTGGGCACGGTGATCGGCAGGATCCGGTTTGCGCTGCCGCCGCTTGTCACCGGCCTGGTCGTCACCATGATCGGTCTCGCGCTGGTCAAGGTCGGCATCCAGTACGCTGCCGGCGGGGTTCCCGCCATGGCCAAGCTGACCGGCGCGCTGGCTGCTGCAAAGGCGTCCGGCACCCCGGCGGACCTCTCCGGTATCGAATACGGCTCGCTGCTCAACTGGGGCGTGGCGCTCGTGGTGATTGCGGTTACGCTCGGCGTAAAATTTTTCACCCGCGGCATTGTCTCGGTCGCGGCCGTCCTCATCGGCCTGATCGCCGGATATATCGTGGCCTATTTCCTGGGCATGGTAAGTTTTACCAATGTTGGCCGCGCAGCCGTCTTCGCTTTGCCGCAGCCGTTCCATTTCGGCTTTGACTTCTCCGTTGCCGCGATAATCGGGTTCTGCCTGATGTCGTTCATATCCGCGGTTGAAACCGTCGGTGACGTTTCGGGCATCACCAAGGGCGGGGCAGGGCGTGAAGCGACAATCGAGGAGATCCGCGGGGCGACATTTGCCGACGGCATCGGCACCTTCGTGTCCGGGCTTTTTGGTGCGCTGCCAAATACCTCGTTTTCGCAGAATGTCGGTCTTATCGCCATGACCGGTGTCATGAGCCGGACTGTCGTGACCATCGGGGCGCTGTTCCTGATTGCCGGCGGGTTCTTCCCGAAGGTCGGCGCGGTGATCTCGACGGTGCCGATCGAAGTCCTCGGCGGCGGCGTGATCGTCATGTTCGGCATGGTGGTTGCTGCAGGCATCTCGATGCTGTCGGACGTCAACTGGAACCGTCGCAACATGGTGATTTTCGCAATATCCATCTCGGTCGGGCTCGGCCTTCAACTGGAGCCGAATGCACTGTTCCACCTGCCCGGCACGGCGAAGGTCCTGCTGACGTCAGGGCTGCTGCCGGCGGCATTCCTTGCCATCGTTCTCAACCTGGTGCTGCCCGAGGAAATCGGTCAAGATCAGACCGAAGAGGTCACTGGTGGCATGGCGGGGAACAAGGACAATTAGAGTCACGGCCCCGGGTGACCAGCCTGATTAGTGCTAAAATATTGGCGCCGGATGCGGTCAGCATCCGGCGCCGGTCTTGTTCAAGTCCGCGTGGCTTCTAGCGGCGGTTGCGGCCAGGCCGGTTGCGGTGTCTGTTCCGCTTGGGTGCAGATATCCGGCGGCAGTTTGGCTTGCGTCCTACATAGCCTGATTTGCATTTCCTCGATGAACGGACTTTCGGGGTAATGCAACGTTTGCCGTTCCACTTCTTGTGGCCGGGGCATACGCACTTCTTCCCGTTCCAGCGCGCCGGGCGCCGGCACTTGGATACCTGCTTGCGAGCCTTCTTGGCACACCAGATCAGGGCACTGCCGCGGCCGATGCTGTAGCTCTTCCAGCCTTTGGGAATGCGGTGCTTCGTTGCGACCTTTTTCCAGGTCTTGCGGCACTTGAGCACTTGCTTCTTGCCCGGTTTACCGCACCACAGCGCGCGACCGGCCTGCGCAACACGGCGAACGGTCCATCCTTTGTGGCGCAGTTTGCGAACACGCGAAGCCGATACTTTCTTCAGGCCGCGCGGGCAACTGCCGACGGTCGGCAGGCACCGGCCATGCACCGGAGAAAATCCGGGGCGACACTTGTCAGATGGCGGTTTGACCGTGCCAGGACCCGGAGCCGGCGTGTGATCAAGCGGCTTCCACTTGCAGAACTCCGCCGGCAGTGACGCCGTGTCCTTTGCCCGGTCGTCGCTCTTGTCGGTGTTCTTGTTCGGAATGCCTGTCGGAGCGATCAGTTTCACCCGGTTGGTGACCTGGCATTTGAGCCGCCTGGCCAGCGCTGCCGATCCCGAAAGACGGACATAGAACGACCTGACCGAACCCGGTGCAGTCAAGGCAACCGCGGAACTGGTCTGGCACTCGGAGCCCGTGCAGGACAGATCCGTTGACAGGGGGGTCAACGTGGCACCGGCGGGAAACTGCTCCTTGAACCGGATGACATCATTGAAGCTGGCCGGACCGGTATTGGTCACCTTGATCTGCCAGTTGACGCACCAGCGATTGCCGTCAGCGATCTGGCAGCTTTCACCAGCCTGTTTCTCGATCTTGAGATTGCTGGTAAGTGGCAGGGGATCCGGTTCGAGATCCTTGCCGCACATTTCCTCTGGAATCTGCGCGATCGCCAGCTCGCTGTCATCCTGCGGGTTGCTGTTTTGCGGTGAACCACCCGGTGCGCGCACGATGCCGGCATAGTTTCTGACGCGGCAATTGTTATTGCGCACGACCTGTTTGGGAACACCCATCCACGTCAGCAATGTAGTTGTATTGCCGGGCGCAAGGCTTGTGCCGGTATAAGTGCACTTGTAGCCATTGCCGGTTCCGGGCACGCAATTCCAGGAAGGTGATCCAAACTGCGGCGCGATGGCGCCGGCCTGCGGCACGTCGCGGACAATCAGAGGTGAGTCGTACGTGTTCGGGCCCGTGTTCGTCACGGTGATCCGATATGAACACACGACCTTGTTCTGATCTTCGCCACACGACATTACCTTCTTTTTCAATGAAAGATTGGTGGGCTTCGGTGGCGGGTTGCCGCAATCCTCGTTTGGAATTTTCGCGATTGCGACACCACGATCATCCAGCGGGTTGGTGTTCCACCGCGAACCGCCGGGGGCAAGGCGGATTTTCGCAATGTTCTTCAGGCGGCACCTTGCGAAACTTGCCGGCACCCTGGCGACCGCGGTCAAAGTCACGCTGGCGCCTTTTGGCAACTCGACGTTCGGCAACCTGCACTTATAGCTGGCTGTACCAACCGTCCAGCAGTTCCACGATGAACTGAAGTTGAGCGTGGCTCCGCCCGCATTTGCCAGGCGCTCGGAAATCTGGATCGGGCCGACATAGGTGTCGGGTCCGGTGTTCCTTATGCGTATCCTGTAACGACATTTCCAGCCGCTTGCGACGGTCTTGCAAGGCTTGGACAAAACCCGCTTGGTCAGCTTCAGGTTGGTTTTGAACGAAACGTCCGGTGGCGGAAACTCCGGCGGTACGTCCGGCGGGTGCCCGTCCGTGGGAGGTTCAAAACCGGCGACATCCGGGTCCTCGAAACCGGGCTCTGCAAGCAGGTCGTTGTCCGGTTGCGGGGGTTGGCCGCCGTCCGACTGCCAGATTTCCACATCGCCCATATGGCCGGACTTGGCCGGGTCGCCGAACTTGCCGTCATAATCAACGAAGTAAGACTGTGTCGGCGGAACGTTAAGCGGGCGCATGAGCGAGACATCGTTGCCCTGCAGACCATGAACGTCCGGGCGTGGCTGTGCCGGGGCTGCATCACCTGATGGTGTTCCGGCGCGCAGCCGGTCACCCGTGGCCCATAAGGTTGCGTCGGGCCTGCCGTGTTGCAGGCCACCGGATTGATCATGCTGATAGCCGAGTGCAATACCGCCATTGGACTGGTTATGCCCTGCAGAGGTGCCGATCGCGTAGCCGTCTGCATCTTTCGTCCAGACCGGGGCGTCACCGCTGCCGGCGCTGTCTGAGCGGCTGTATCTTACAACTGCCGATGTATCGGGCCCGGCAAAACTCGATGGCTCATCACTGGCGCGCTGCTCGCCACGCTGGGCCAGGTAAAGCCGTCCCGACCTGTCGAACAGCATGTCGGTCACCGGACCGGTTCCAGGCAGGTCCTCGACAACCAGTTCAAGCCGGGCATCACCGGAAAAACTGCCATCTTCAGCAATGCCAACCGACCAGATCTGCGGCCCGTCGGCAACGGCATAGTAGAGTCTGCCGTCATAATGCGTCATGCCGGCAACCCGGCGGTGCTTCTGGGTATGACCCCAGGTGGCGGGATCCGCACTATTGAACGACGAGTTGCTGATGTCTGCAATCCTGCCGTCGTCCTCGATTGCAGCAAGGCCGACAGCAGATCTTCCCGCAACACCATGGTCGAAGCTGTCGATGACCGTGCCGTCCAGGCTGATGCGGTAGACCAGGCCTGTATCGAGATCCGATACGAAAAACTGGCGCTGCGCCTTGTCGAAGACAATGTCGCCAACACCGGCTCCGCTGTTGTCTGGAAGGGCGGCGAAAAGCGTGACCTCTCCGGTCTGGCCATTGACGCGCCAGATCGAGCCGGGTTTGCCGTTCGGGCCAAACTGGCCGGGCATCCAATGTGCGTCCGGGTGACCTATTTTCACCCGATCGGCCTTGCCGTCGCCATTGCGATCAGGAATGACGATCTCAAGGCCGAAATAGGATGTCGAGCCGAGATAAATGTCGGGAGCTGCTTTGTCGCGTCCGTCATCCAACGCGATTGCAAACACCTGGCCAACCTGGCCGGCGGTAATGCGATGCTTGATTGCAGCGTCTGAAAGCGCCCCTTGCGGCGCGCGTCCGAAATCGGAGAGTGAAAGGACTTGAACGGACGGTCCGTCAGGGTCGATGAAGCGGTCCTGCACCGAACTGCTGCCCGGTAAAACGGGGTCGGCAGAGTGCATTACGCCGGAAAACCCGGTTACGACAGAGTCGCCCGGGACCAGCATGCTTTCTGTTGCCGCAGCGCTTCGCGCATCGCCGGAATTCAAGACGATGGCCGCCGTGGCAGCCAGCGCAAAAGCGCATAAGGCTTGTGTGGAACTGGTTCTGTAAAGTTTATCTAACATTGGTGATCTCCTGCCGGTGTGCCGGCTGTTAAGAGTTGAATTTTCACGAAGGTCTGCTTCGCGTTCTTGTCACCTCGTTAGTCACGCCCGGGCGTCATCTGGTTGTGGCCTGAGCGGAAAATTGTTGACCTGCATCACGGTCGGCGCGTCTGTCGCCTGCAAGTTGCTGCGCCGCGGAGCGTCCTTTCGATATTGATATTTTTGGCTGAAAACTGCGCTCGCGCTGACCAATGATGGCCAGGACGGTTCTCAAATTTTTGGCTGGTTGTGCAAATCCTCACAGACCGGGTGTGGTGATGTGAGTATCAAGTGTCCAACTGGAACAGAGAGCCGGTGCCGCTCACCAGATGGCTAATCCAATGGCAGGTCCGCCTGGAAGAGAGCATCGTGCAACACAACCGAATTCGGCGTGATGTGACTAACGTTACATGGACCCGTGACCTCTGATGCAGCGACTTATCAAGACGGGAGAGAGAAAAAAGCCAGGACGTGAAGGAGTATCATTATGGGTATCAACAAGGCCGGATCGATCGACACAGTCGTCGTCATCACCGCTTCGTTGGTGCCTGTTCTGCCAACTCGGGGCGACGTATTGCCAAGCCGGCACCTTAGCGGGCGGGGCGTGACGACCGACACGACACAAAGGATTTCCCGGAGGCGGCATGAGCACGTTTGAACCGCCCTTCATGTTCCCGCAATTATCTGCACGCAGGCGCCTGCGGGCCCGAGGCAACGGTGCCGCCGCAGGCGAGTTGCGTGAGCTTGCCCTGGCCCCCGGCGAACAAGCTGCGGGATGTGGGTCACATTGTACCGGTACCCGTTCGGCGGCAATCCGCGGCCAAGCGTCCCCGGCAAGTCGGCCGGTCAAGCAGGCAGAGAACCATGGTGCTGATGATCGCGACCTGATGGCGCGTATTTCCAATGCTGATGCGGCAGCCATGAAAACCCTGTTCGCGCGCCACCAGCTGCGTGTCTTCCGGTTCATCGAGCGGATATTGCGCAATCCGGCCATCGCAGAGGAAGTGACCAACGAAGTTTTTCTGGAGGTATGGCGCGGTGCCCGTAACTTCCAGGGCCGCTCATCGGCTTCAACCTGGATTTTAGCGATTGCCCATAACCGGTCGCTCAACGTGCTCAGAAAACGGCGCGAGCTGTGCTGGAACGAGGACCATGCCGCACAAATTCCCGATTTGCAGGATGATCCGGAGGTCGCCAGCCAGAAAGCCGGCAAAAGCGCATTGCTGCGCAAATGCGCCGACGCGCTGGCGCCACTGCACCGCGAAATTATCGACCTCGTCTATTATCACGAGATGTCGATCAGGGAAGCAAGCAACGTTCTCAACGTTCCCGAGGGAACGGTGAAAGCCAGATTATTCAATGCCCGCAAGAAGCTTCAGGCGCTTCTGACAGCGGCAGGTGTGGATCGAGGTTGGCCATGAATTCAAGCAATAATATTATCTCCGGGCATGACGAGATCGAAATGCTGTTGCCGTGGTATCACACCGGCAAGCTCGATCCTGAGGACACTGCCCGCGTCGAGGCCTATCTGGCGTCGCATGCGGATATGCAGGATCGCCTGGACCTGATCGCCAAGGAACGGAACGAGGCGCTGCACCTCAACGAAACCGGGTCTTCGGTGCCGATTATGACCGCCGACCGATTTGTGACGGACGTTATATCCGGTGCAGACAACGAGAGTGCCGGTCTGTGGCACCGGTTCAAGCATCTGCTGACGGCACCGGCCTCGGGCTCGGTTGGTTGGGTCGGCGCTGCCGCTGCGCTGACAATTTTCGCACAGGGTGCCGCCATTTTCCTGCTTGCGCAGCCGGAGCCCGTTCAGGGCTATCGTGAAGCGTCCGGCGAGGCGCGGACCGTGGGAGCAGGAACATTTGCGCTTGTCCGTTTCACTGATACCGCATCGGCCCCGGAAATTGCACGGCTCTTGAAAGAGCTGGATATGACAATCACCGAAGGTCCCTGGGCAGGGCGGCTGTTCAAGGTTCGCATTGGCCCGGCCAAACTCCGCAAGGGTGATCGTCAGCGATTGCTCGCGGCGCTGTCTGCGCGATCCGACCTGGTGACCCTGGTCACGGAAACCAGATGAGCAGCGCCATGCCAAGATACGGACATTCAGGAATACGTAACCGTTTCGCTCTCTTGTCTGCGTTGGGCGCGATGTGTGTCTGCCTGCTTGCGGCGGGCAGCGCTACTGCCGGGGCGGCGGCGATTCCTGCCAAAATACTGCCGGTTTCCGCACTTCAGGGCGGAACACTGCTTGAACCGATTCTGGTTTCCCGCAGATGGAGAATGCGCATGCGGATGCGCAAGCGCTTCCGGCGGCATGTCCTTCGCCGCATGCATCGCATGAGGAAGCGGCGTTACAGGCGCAAGCATCACAAACCGAAAAAGCCCACTGTTACCGCTCGCCGCCGCGCCCATACGGTTTGCATTGGCGGGTTTGTGAAAATCCGGCGCTGCCGCTGTCCACGAAAAGCCAGGCGGTATAAAATCAGCCGGCGTGTATACGCGTGCATGCGGAATGGCAAGCGCCTGGCAGTGCCCGGTGCCGGCAAGCCAGCGGCGGGGCAGATCAGCGATACCGTGCCTGCAAGTGCCGGGCTTCCTGCCGCGACTGGCGCCGGAGTTCCGCGCACTGTTGCCGGAGACGTGCTGGTGATGATGCGCCGGACCGCCAAAGCGGCTGAAGCTGATGCGGTTGCCAGGAAATTCAGCCTTGAGATTGCCGGCCGCTGGAGCCTTGGCAGTATTGACGCGCGCCTGGTGCGTTTCCGTATTCGCGACAGGCGCACGGTTGCCCAGGTGGTCGCAGCATTGCGCAGCGATCCGAGGGTTATGGCACCGCAACCCAATTACCAGTATCGCGCACAGACCGGTGGCCGAAAAACACCGGCTGCCGGACTGCAGTATGCGCTGAGCAAGGCCGATATCATATCGGCACATTCGCTGGCGCGCGGCCGCGGCGTACGCATTGCCGTCATCGACTCGGGCATTGACGTGACCCATCCCGACCTCGCCAAAGCGGTTGTGGCGTCATTTGATGCCGCCGGCAAAGCCGCAATCCGGCCCGGCGATCACGGCACCGCAATCGCCGGCATCATCAGGGCGCGCGGGCTGCTGCGCGGGGTCGCACCCGAAGCCGCTTTGTTGAATGTAAACGTGTTCCAGTCGTCCGGCTCAGGCCGTCCGGCGATTGCCACTACAGCCAACCTCCTGCGCGGCCTTGACTGGGCTGTGTCAAAGCGTGCCCGGGTCATCAATATGAGCCTTGCAGGCCCGCATGACCCCTTGTTGCGCCATGCAATCATCGCCGCCTATCGAAAGCGGGCGATCATTGTTGCCGCTGCCGGAAATGGCGGTGCAAATGCGCCTTCAGCCTATCCGGCGGCCTATGCACAGGTTATCGCGGTCACCGCAACCGACATTGCCGACCGCGTGTACAGGTCTGCGAACCAGGGCAGCTACATCGCAGTCGCTGCTCCCGGTGTCGACATTCTGGCACCGGCACTTGGGCATGCGCACCTGCTGCAGACCGGCACGTCATTTGCCGCCGCCCATGTCAGCGGCATAATCGCGCTCATTGTCGGGCGCGCACCGAAACTGACGGCCAAGGCGGTGCTGCGGGCGCTCAGCGAAACGGCCGGCGATCTAGGCCGGCCGGGCCGCGATGAAACCTTCGGGGCAGGCCGCGTCAGTGCTTACAAATCACTGGCCTTGATTAAAAAATCCAGGCGAACTTCCGGGTATCGCCAATGATAAAGACACCCATCCTCATTGTCGGGGCAGGACCGACCGGCCTGATGTTGTCGGCGCAGTTGCACCGCTATGGAGCGGCACATGTCATTGCCGACCGCAAGAAAGGTGTCACCGAGGTCAGCAAAGCCCTGGCCGTGCAGGCCCGGACGCTTGAACAATATCGTCAGCTCGGCATTGCCGACGCTGCCATTGATGACGGCTTCATGGCGGAAAGTGCGCGGTTCATCATCAACGGCCGCATCAGGGCGACCGCCCAGTTCGGCGAGATCGGTGCCGGGCTCAGCCCGTACCCGTTTCTGTTCATTCTGGAGCAATCGCGCAATGAGGCGTTGCTGCTGGATCACATCACCTCGCGCGGAGGCGCAGTTCAGTGGTCGACCGAGGTTACGGACCTGCAACGTCATGCTGACGGTTATACCGGCACCTTGAAACGCTCAGACGGGACCTCGGAACCATTCCGGTGCCGGTATCTTATCGGATGCGGCGGCGCCAGCAGTCCGGTACGGCACTTTCTCGACATGCCGTTCAGGGGGGCTACCAACGAACAATCGTTCTTTGTGGCTGACATCAACCTGGACATAGACCTGGAAAAACACGGCCTGCTGCTGGTCTTCAACCAGGCAGAGTTTTTCGCGTTTTTCCCGATGCCGGGCCGCAACCACTATCGGGCAATCGGGGTTCTGCCGCTTTCCATTGCCGATCCGGATGACTTCCCGTTCGACCAGTTAAAGGCCCATATCGAGGACAATCTCGGGATTCCGGCAAAGATCACCAGCCACACATGGTACTCCGCCTATCGGGTTCACCACCGGATTGCGGACAGTTTTCGCTCTGGCGATGCCTTTCTGGTCGGCGATGCCGCGCACATCCACAGCCCGGCCGGGGGGCAGGGGATGAACACAGGGCTTGGTGATGCCGTCAATCTGGGCTGGAAACTCGCTGCCGTGGTCAATGGATGGGCCGGGCCGGACCTGTTGAGCTCCTACAGTGAAGAACGCAGGCCGTTCGGGATGCGGCTGGTTCATACGACGGACCGGGCATTCACCATGCTGGTGTCGAAATCCGCGCTTGCCGAGTTTGTCCGCACCCGCATTCTGCCGCACTGGCTGAGTACGGTGCTGCGCTTTCAAAAAACCCGCCGGCTGCTGTTCAAGACCATCTCGCAGACGGTTATCGATTACCGCAAGAGTTCCCTGAGCGACGGATCCGGCTCGCGTTCAATTCGAAGCGGGGATCGGTTTCCCTGGTTTGAATGGGACGGCGGAAACAGCTTTGAATGGCTCGCAAATCCTGGATATGTCGTGCTTCGGTTTGATGGTGCCAAGGCAAGCGACATTGCGGGCTGGACCGGGCCGGTTACCGCAATCGAGGTCACAGGCGAAGCTGCGGTGACCGCCGCCAAAGCAGGATTGCCGGATCGAGGCGCCGTGGTTGTGCGCCCGGATATGCACGTGGCACAGATTACGGCCGAATGACGCAAACGCTGCAACCGCAACAGGAAGCTGCGGAACACATGGCCGGGGTCCGGTGATTCCTGAAAGCTGTTGCGGCCTGTCGTCCCGAAAACCGGAATGTTTTCAGCTCAAAGTTGTTCACAGGAGTGAAGAATGGATGAGTTCGGGCGAAATAGCGGCAAAATTTTGCCCAATGCATGCCGATGGCGTTGATGCTTCCGGCAGGTCCCCCGGATTGGTGCAAGGCCAGCGAGCCGCGCAACTGTGCCGAAAAACCGGGATGTCTTGCTCTCAGGCGCGCATACAGCCGGCAACGCAACCTCGCCTGCCGTCACCAGAAAACACTTCAAATACCCAACTGTGACATTTTGGCAACACATTTTGAAAAAATCCGTGCCCGGTTCAATTTCACTTGCGTTTGCCTGATAATCAGGCATTTCTTGCTTGTAGTGCAGAGGTTAGTTGTTCCCAACGAAGTGAGGGTTGTCATGAAACATATTATCAAATCAAGCATTGCGGCCATGATGGTGTTCGGTGCCGGTCAGGCGTCGGCGGCTGATTTCACGGAGCCATCGTTGCCGTCGGTCAGCTCGGTCATGTCAATTTACGGCGGTGGCGCAGTCCTTGACTCCGATGATGCTGAGTTTGATGAAGACGGGTATTTCATTTTTGGTGGAGATGCACGGGTAGCCGGAGAAAGCTGGCTGTTTGAAATCGCAGGGGCAGGTCATACAACCACCGATGACAATAGCTCAAGTGGGCACGGCGGCGGTGCTCACTTTTCCGGTGCTGGCCATTGGCTGTCGCGGTCACAGGACAACACATGGGGTCTCTTCGGGGCGTTGGCCCATACGGAATTTGCCGACAGCGATGATTATGCACAGCATGTATTCGGCGGTCTGGAATTCGCAGGTTTCGGTGCACAATCTACCTGGTTTGCGCAAGCTGGCGGTGTCGTTTGTGTAAATGGCGCCTGTTCTGACACTTGGGAAGCAGGCGGTTTCGGTCGCGTAGGTTTCCGTTATTTCCCAACGGATGACCAGAAATTCGAAATTGATTTCATGGGTGGATTCGGCAATTTTGACGATGACAATGATGTTGGCTTTACCGCGGCCTGGGGGGCTGAGTATGAACAGCAACTGTCCGGGCCATTCAGCTGGTTCGTTGCCTATCGGGGCCATTTTGTGGAAGATTCCACAGATGGCACCACTACCCCCGATGCGGTCAGTCACGCCGGCTTGGTAGGCTTCCGGGTCGATGTCGGCGCGGGCAGCCTGCGCCAGAGAGATGTCGAGGGTGCCGGGACTTTCAATATGCCGGACCTGTTCCGGGCCTTTGCATGGCCTGATGAACTGTAAACTGTGACGACGCTGACGAGACAGCGTTCAGATTGAATCCTCTGGGCCCGGCAACTATGCCGGGCCCTTTTTGTATCTGGCTCCCGGTCATGCTAATGCGAGGCTGCCATATGGCCGCGCTTTGCACTTGAGTCTGCTCACCACTGATTGGTTTCGAACCCCGCGCTCATGAAGAAACGTCAAAAGAACAATTTGAGGACGGTGCACCCGTCAAATCAGGCGGCGGTTACCCATGTGCCGCAATTGTTGCAAAAGGGCCACGCACTGCAATCGCAGGGACGCGCTGGTCAGGCCATGCAACATTATGAGCAGGTACTGCGGCTTAATCCGGGGAACCCGGATGCTGTGCATCTGCAATGCCTCGCGCTGATCCAGCAGCATGATTATCGCGGGGCAATCAGGTTTTTGTCCAGGTGGGGCAAGCACGACAGTGGCAAAAACGCCGCGACCCAGTATTTTGTCGGGTATGGCTATTATCTGATGAAGCGTTTCAAGCTGGCGCTGAGACATCTCACAAATGCTCTTGCCCATGATCCCGCCATGGCGCTTGCGCGATTGCTGGTTGCGCGCATTCAGGCTGAAACAGGTGATGTGGCAGCGGGAAGATCAATGCTGACCAAGCCACCGGAGTTGGCCGCGAGGGCGGTATCCGACGTCATGACGCATGCGATCGTGCTGTCCCAGTTGGAGTTGTATCAGGAGGCTCGCCAGGTGCTGGACCGGCTGATGCAAAAGCACAACATGCACGTGGAAGCCCTGTACGAACTGATCCGATTGCCACCGGAAACCTGGACGGGAGAAACCTGCGAGGCGGTTGCTTCGCGGCTTGCCGGAAAAACGCTTTCGGCAAAACACCAGGTTCTGCTGAAGTTTTCCGCCGGTCGTATTGCAGACCAGCAGTCGCATTACGCAGACGCCTACAGGTATTTTGCCGACGCAAAGGCGCAATCCACCAAGCCATTTGACTTTGATGTCTTTGGCAAGGCGATCACGGGCTGCATGGACCTTTCGGAAATGGTCAATGATGGCAATACGACCGCCGACCGGCAATCCGGTGCCGTCACTCCCGTGTTTGTTGTCGGGATGCCGAGATCGGGGAAAACGACACTGGAAACACTGTTGACCCGATCACCGGAGATTGCCGCATGCGGCGAGATATCACCTCGCTTCTTCATTGACGCCGATATTTTCGTGGGGCCGGAAGGCCAGATACCTGAAAACTTTGCCGAGCGGCTGAAATCCCTGGGACCAGCGCGTCGCAACCTGCATGCAAAACAATATTGCGACGGCATAATGCAGCAGCTTTCATTGCCCCACACAACCAGGTTCATTGTGAATACGCTGCCGCAGAACTTCCTCAACATTGGAGTTTTGCGTCATGTGTTCCCGACATCAAAATTCCTCTACCTGGACAGAAATCCAAAGGATATTTTCATATTCTGCTTCATGAAGCACTTCATGAATCAGTACAATTACACCCGGGATTTTGCTTCATTCATGCAATATCACGCCATGTTTGAGCGGCAGATTTCTCATTGGCAGCAGTATCTGGGGCAGGATTTTCTGACACTTTGCTATGAAGATGTTGTCACGTCGCCCGATGACGCGGTTGCCAGTGTAATGGACTTTCTGGGAGTTGCCCTGCCGGATGCGCACGATCATACCTGCGAAATCAAGCTGACAGACAGGTTCGTTGACTACTGGAAGCACTATGAAGACTTGCTGCCTGCGCCGGAAACGGCAAGCTGACCCCGGCATGTCGGGTTTCGTGATCGAATTTGCGATAAGCAGGCAAAACCGGATGTGAAACGCACATCCGTGATGATCGTTTCAGTGATTCGGCACTCCTGACATGGCGAGAAGTGAAGCGCTTGATTGTATATATTTTTCAATACGTTAGGTATGCCGATGTATCCGGTTGCCGGTTTTGCGGAATTGTTAACTTTTGACGCTCAAACTTTCTGCAGGAAAAAGAGCCACCCGCCTGGCGGGCTCTGACAACCGAAAAAGACGGCCTATAAGAAGATTTCAGCAGAGCACCTGCCAGCCTTATGAAAGGTTGAGAAGATGATTGTGCTTGTCCTGTCTGTCTGCCTCCTTGCCGAGGCTGATACCTGCAAAAATGTCCACCTGACCTATTCCGCCCAGTCAGTGTCGCCCATGCAATGCCTGATGGGCGGGCAGGCGCAGATCGCGCAATGGAGCAACGGCCATCCAAAGTGGCAGGTGAAGCGCTGGAAGTGTGCCACGGCCGCGCAGATCACACAGGACATCTGAGCGATTTGGGCTGTATCCGGTTTTAACCCGATGGCCGATCAGCATAAAAAAACCCCGGCACTCAGGCCGGGGTTTTGCATTTCGTGGAAGCCGTTGCGGCTTAGCGTTTCGAGAACTGGAAGCTGCGGCGGGCCTTGGCCTTGCCGTATTTCTTACGCTCGACGACACGCGAGTCGCGGGTCAGGAAGCCGCCGCTCTTGAGGGCCGGGCGAAGTGCCGGTTCAAAATAGGTCAGCGCCTTGGAGATGCCGTGGCGAACCGCACCGGCCTGACCGGACAGGCCGCCGCCGCCAACCGTGCAGACGATGTCGAACTCGTCCTTGCGCTCACACGCTTCCAGCGGCTGCTGGATGATCATGCGCAGGGTAGGGCGAGCGAAATAGGTTTCGATTTCACGGCCATTGATGGTGATCTTGCCATTGCCGCGCTTGATCCAGACGCGGGCGACCGCGTCCTTGCGCTTGCCGGTCGCGTAGGAGCGGCCCAGGGCGTCGATTTTCGGTTCCGCAGGTGCCGCAGCAGCTTCAGGCGTCGCGCCCAGTGCTTCGCCGAGGTCTTCCAGTGTGGTGATTTCTTCAGCCATTGCCTTAACCTCTCAGCGAGTTCTTGGGGTTCATGCCCTTGACGTCGACGATCTCGGGTTGCTGTGCTTCATGTGGATGTTCGGAGCCTGCGAAGATGCGCAGGTTCGACAACTGATCCCGGGTCAGCGGACCGCCAGGCATCATGCGCTTGACGGCCATTTCCAGCACGCGCTCGGGGAAACGGCCATCGAGAACCTTGTCGGCCTTGGCTTCCCTGATGCCGCCGGGATAACCGGTGTGGCGATAATAGGTTTTCTGGGTGCGCTTGTTGCCGGTCAACACCACCTTGTCGGCGTTGATGACGACGACATTGTCGCCCATGTCCATATGAGGGGTGAAAGAAGGTTTGTGCTTGCCGCGAAGACGGGTGGCGATAACGGCGGCGAGGCGCCCTACAACCAGACCTTCAGCGTCAATCAAAATCCACTTCTTCTCGATTTCGGATGCCCGAATGGAAAAGGTTTTCATGACAGTCAGTCCTGAGTGATTAAGTTACAGACCGGATACCTTTGGACCCATTGAAGATCGCGTATCCTGCTGGCGATGGGTTCTACGCCGGTCCGGAGGTCGGGTCAAGCGCATTGTGAAATTCATAATTCATCTATGATATTGATTTAATTATATAATATATATGTGGTATTATTTTACCTCACACACTGCCCATGAAATATGTCGCTTCCGAGCTTGCCACCAGCTTGTCGTCGGCTTCGGAAATGATATCGACCCGGGCCACGGTGAGAGTGCGGCCGTGCTTTATCAGGCGGATCTGGGCCACGATGGGTCCTGGCTGCGGCTTGCGCAGGAACGAAATTGCCAGATTGGTGGTCACGGCAAGACGTGCTGCCTCCTTGTGGTGCGCCAGCAGCAGCACGTAAATCGAGAAGTCCACCATTTCCATCATGGCCGGTCCGGAAACCGTGCCGCCGGGACGCAACTGCTGTTCGCCGGCGAGCAGGCGGATATGGGCTTCTTCCGGCTCCAGCTTCACCACTTCATAATTCACGCCATCGCGCAGGGCCTGCGGGAATTCCGTCTTCACGAATTCGAATACCTGTTCCGCCGACCATTTAAGTGCCATTTATTCGCATCCTGCCAAGCTCGTTGCAATTATACCAAAGGAAGTAGTTATTGATCCGTTTGATGGAGTCAAATCCGTCACTCTGGCAGGCGCGGTGCGTAGCGCGATGCGGTGCATCGGGCAAGCGCCGGAACGCACCAGAGTGACGGATTTGACCCACCGAAGGCCGGTTTTTCGCGTTCGCCGGACGTCGTTATGCTCCACTTGTGGTCGGCCAGACCAAGGCGTGAAGCATGCCTAGCCAGCAAACGCGAAAAACCGGTCAAATGGATCAATAACTACTTCCTTTGGTATTATTCACTGGTTTTGGGCAAGTCGGGCATTCCCGTCAATGGCACTTCGGCACTTCCCCCACAAACTGGCGTGCCCTACAATCCGTCCCCATGAAGGGTACGGGAGATATTGCTGTTTTGATGGGCGCCGCGTTGGTTGCCGTGTGCGCCGAGCCTGTGCTGGCAGCCAAGGACCAGACGCGCCTGCCGGAGATGCAAGGCCCTGCCGCAGGCGGTGGCGGGCTGGGCGCGGCCCCGTTTGCGCCGTCGCCCGGCAACGAGCCATTGCTGCAGATACCGTCAGGTGATGAGACCGACCCCGGAAGTACCGGAGACCCGAACACCGGTGACGACAATACCATGGATATGACCCCGGCCATTTCCACGGTGGACACAATTGAACTGACACCGGACCTGGCCAAACGGGCAATAGACGGATTCGTCAAACTCAAGAACAGCTATCAGGATACCGATATTGCGGAGTATGAATCGCTTGAGCAGTTCGTGGCCGAGGCCAAGGAAGGTCCGGCGCTTGAGAAAGACATCAAGAGTTTCGGGTTCAAGACGGTCGGCGAATGGAACACGGCTATCACGTCGGTGAGTTTCGCCTATGCGGCATTGTCGGGAACCCATGAAGACGAGATCAAGCAGGAGCTTGAAAACATCGAGAACGAGGTCGATCTTGACGAGCAGATGAAGAAGTCGCTCATAGAGGGATTGCAATCCATGCTGCCGTCCGACAACAACAAGAAGGTTGTCGCTGATCTCAACAAGGAAAATGACTGGGCGGAGAAGCTGAAACTGCTTGAAGAGTCCGCCGAAGAGGTTGAGCACTGATGAAAGAGATACCGTTACTGTCTGTTGAAAACACCGGCAGCATACTGCGGCTGACGCTGATGCGCGGATCGCAACGCAATCCCCTGTCCAGAGCCATGCTTGATGCCATTGTGGCCGCGCTTGAGGCGGCAGCAACCGACAAATCGGTTCGCGCCATTGTCATTGCGGGCCAGGCGCCGGGTTTTTGCGGCGGTCATGACCTCAAGGAAATGACGGCGCATCGCACTGATGCCGATGGCGGGCGGGCTTTCTATGAAGCGCTGTTTGCCCGCTGCTCTGAGATGATGCAGATGATCGTTGCGCATCCGAAGATCGTAATTGCGGAGGTAAACGGCATTGCCACGGCCGCCGGCTGCCAGCTGGTCGCGGCCTGTGACATGGCGGTTGCAGGTGCCTCCGCCCGGTTCGGTGTCAACGGAATCAACTCAGGCCTGTTCTGTTCAACGCCGATGGTGGCGCTGTCGCGCAACATTGGCCGCAAGCGCGCCATGGAGCTGTTGACCACCGGTGCACTGCTCAATGCACATGAGGCGATGACGGCAGGTATCGTCAACCGGATTTGCGCCGATGACGACCTTGCCAAGGTCACGCAAGAACTGGCAACAACACTGGCCGAGCGGTCCCAGGCCGTATTGGCGCTCGGCAAGAAGGCGTTTTACGAGCAGCTTGAAATGCCGCTGGACGAGGCGTACCGGCACACATCGAAAGTCATCGTCGACAACATGATGATGAAGGATGCCGAGGAAGGCATTGGCGCGTTTCTTGAAAAGCGCAAACCGGAATGGAATGACGAATGAGCGGTCTTGAACCACGCGTTTCCATCGTGACACTCGGGGTAGACGACATGAAACGTGCCAGGTCGTTCTATGAGCGCCTGGGATGGAGTGCGGCAGGGTCGTCCAACGACAATGTGACGTTCTTCAATATGGGCGGCATGATCCTTGGCCTGTACGGCAGGCAGGCGCTTGCGGAAGACGCTGAGGTCGAGTTTTCGGAAAGCTCGTTCACCGGTGTGTCGCTGGCGCATAATTGCGAAAGCGAAGAACGGGTGGACGCGGTCATGGCTGTTGCCGAAGCTGCCGGGGCGAAGGTTGTAAAGCAGCCTGAAAAAGTGTTCTGGGGCGGGTATTCCGGGTATTTTTCCGATCCGGACGGTCATTTGTGGGAGATTGCCCACAATCCGTTCTTCCCGCTGGATGAAGACGGGCGGATCACCGCGCCATGAATCACGACGTTTACGAAGCCCACTACATCCGCAAGATCCTGGAGGATGTCAGGACCATCGCCATTGTCGGGGCATCCTCCAATGAAGCCAGGCCATCGTTCTTTGTGACCAAGTACCTTGTCGACAAGGGATACAAGGTGTTCCCGCTCAACCCGGGCATGGCGGGCCGGGAAATCTGCGGCCGCAAGGTCTATGCATCCCTGAACGACGTGCCGGAAGCCATCGACATGGTCGACATTTTTCGCAATTCCGAGGTTGCGGCGAGCTTTGTCGACCAGGCCCTGACACTAGCACCGGTGCCGAAAGTCATCTGGATGCAATTGACGGTGCGCCATGACGAGGCCGCTGAAAGAGCTGAAGCGGCCGGCGTGCGCGTTGTCATGAACCGGTGCCCGAAAATCGAATATGGCAAACTGTCGGGTGAATGGGGCTGGGTTGGTGGCAATTCCGGTGTGATATCGTCGAGAAAGCAGTCGCTGCACGGGTCCGGCAAGATGCAGAGCCTCGGGATCGTCAAGCAGTAGATTGGCGTTCTCTAAAAAGAACAATTGTTTGATTTGCCGCCCTTTGCTAAAAGGCTCCCCCTGCGTCGACTAATCTCAAGCGTATTCAAGGAGCATTTCACATGAGCGATCAGCAACCGGGCTTTGACACACTGGCCATCCACGCGGGCGCAAAGCCTGATCCTGCGACCGGCGCGCGCGCCACGCCGATCTACCAGACGACATCGTTCGTGTTTGATGATGCCCAGCATGCGGCAGACCTGTTTGCCCTGCGCGCATTCGGGAATATCTACACCCGGATCATGAACCCGACCCAGGCAGTGCTGGAAGAAAAGGTGGCGGCTCTGGAAGGCGGCACGGCGGCACTTGCGACCGCATCGGGCCATTCCGCCCAGCTCATTATCTGTCATTCGCTGATGATGCCGGGCGATGAAATCGTCTGTGCCCGCCAGCTCTATGGCGGATCGATCAATGCCTTCAACCATTCGTTCAAGTCGTTCGGCTGGAACGTGGTGTGGGCCGATATCGACGACATCTCTTCGTTTGAAAAAGCCATAACCCCGAAAACCAAGGCGATCTTCATTGAATCGATCGCCAATCCCGGCGGCCGCGTCACCGACATGGACGCGATTGCCGCCGTTGCCAAGAAGGCGCATGTACCGCTGATCGTCGACAATACGCTGGCCTCGCCCTATCTGTGCCGGCCGATTGAACATGGTGCCAATATCGTGGTGGAATCGCTGACCAAGTTCCTCGGCGGGCACGGCAATTCCATGGGCGGCATCATTGTCGACGGCGGCAATTTCGACTGGGGCAAGAACAAGGGCCAGTTCCCGATGCTGTCGGAGCCCAATGCCTCTTACAACGGCGTGACCATGTATGAAACCTTCGGCAATATCGCCTTTGCGATCACCTGCCGGGTGTTGGGCCTGCGCGATCTGGGGCCGGCCATTTCACCGTTCAACGCTTTCCAGATCCTGACCGGCATGGAAACCCTGTCGCTGCGCATGCAGCGCCATTGCGATAATGCGCTGAAAGTGGCCGAGTGGTTGTCCAGTGATCCGCGTGTGTCCTGGGTCAGCTATGCGGCCCTTCCCGGCGACAAGGACCATGACAACCAGAAGAAGTATGCGCCAAAGGGCGCTGGTGCCGTGTTCACCTTCGGACTGAAAGGCGGCTACGACGCCGGTGTCGGCACAGTGTCCAAGGTCGAGCTCCTGTCGCACCTGGCCAATGTGGGCGATACTAGGTCTTTGATCATCCACCCGGCTTCAACCACGCACTCACAACTCACGCCCGAGCAGCTTGAAAGTGCCGGTGCCGGTGCAGACGTCGTGCGCCTTTCCATCGGTATCGAGGACGTCGCCGACATCATTGCCGATCTTGACCAGGCGATGAGCTGAGCTTCAGGTTGCCTGTGCCGCGGATGATGCAGTTGTCCGCGGCGCAGCACAAACTTCATGCAGATGCCAGATGCAGGCTGTGAGCACGACAAGCGCGCCGCCCTGATGGATGAGACCCAGTGTGATCGGTACGAGGGCCAGCAGTGTCCAGATGCCGAAACCGATCTGCGCCAGCACGGTCAACAGGATTGCCAGGCCTGACATGCGCACGGCGGGGCGATTTTGCTCGCCCATGGCGCGTGCGGCGTGCGCCAGTGCCAGCCCGGCTATGACATAGGCCATGACCCGGTGCTGAAACTGCACCGTGAGGACGTTTTCAAAGAAGTTGCGCCAGGCCGGATCCATTGCCATCAGGCCGTTGGGTACGAGCCGGCCGTCCATCAACGGCCAGGTGTTGTGGGACAGCCCGGCATCCAGACCGGCCACAAATCCGCCCAGTGCCGTTTGCGCGATGATCAGCCCGGTGAGCGCCAGAGCGGACCAGCCGAGATTGACGTCCGTGGCAACCCGGCGCTTGTCACGGCCAATGCCGAGCGCGGTCCATACGATGGCGGCAAAAATAACCGTTGCCAGTGTCAGGTGTGCCGACAGCCGGTACTGGCTCACATCCGTGCGCTCCACCAGGCCCGATTTCACCATGTACCAGCCCAGCGCGCCCTGCAGCCCGCCCAGCACGAAAAGCACCAAAAGCCGGGGAACCTGGGACTTGTGCAACCTGCCGGTCAGCCAGAAGAAGACGAACGGTATGAAAAAAACCACACCGATGGCGCGGCCCAGAAACCGATGCCCCCATTCCCACCAGTAGATGAACTTGAACTCGTCCAGGCTCATGCCCTTGTTGATGAGCTGGTATTCCGGGATCTGGCGGTATTTTTCCAGTGCCTCGAGCCAATGGGCTTCACTCAATGGCGGAATGGCGCCCAGCAACGGTTTCCATTCGGTGATGGACAGGCCAGAATCCGTCAACCGGGTGGCGCCGCCGACAATCACCATGGCAAACACCATTGCAGCAACAAACACCAGCCACCCGCGTATGCAGGGCAGGGCTGCGAGCTGTTTTTCGGTCAGGCTTGTCATATCCCTGACCTATTGCGTGACAGGTCCGGTTTGAAGGGCGCACAGCGCCGCACCCCACCGCCTTGCTCGCGGTCTTCGCGTTGCCGCAGGGGCAATTAACCGTGTCATTGTTGCTCTAGCACACACCACCCAAATCTTGGTACATATGGTTTACAAAAGATGGCGAACCGGGATATGCGCCACTACGGAGTACCAGACTAAAGTGAAGCAAAAGATCGAACAGGCGGCGCAGCTGTTCCAGGCGGGGCAGCCACGTGAAGCGCTTGAAATGCTGCAACCTGTGACCAGCGGTGCACCCGGCATGATGCGCGGGCAAACCCTGTCTGCGCGTTGCTGGCTGGCGCTTGGTCATCGCGACAAGGCGCTGGATCATCTGGCGACAGTTGCCGGCTATGTCGACAAAGCTCCGCGCCCGGCACTGGCGAGGGCCAATCTCGCCCAGTTTTATGCCATGGCTGATGAGTGGGACACCGCGACATCCATTCTTGAAGTGGCGGTTTCACAGGAGCCGGACAATATTGAGCTGAAAGTCAAGCATGCAGACATGCTGGCCAATGCCGGACAGTGGCGCGAAGCGCTGATGATCTTTGAAGCAGCCGTCAAGAAATTCCCGGAAAACGCATCGCTTTTGCGCTCAACCGCGATTTCGGCGCAGATGAGCAAACAGAATACCCGGGCCGTGGAACTGTATACCCGCACCATGGCAGCAGGCCTTGCCGACAAGCAGATCTATTCCAACCTGATTGCCGCACTGATTGAACTGGGGCGTGTCGATGAAGCCCATCGCCATGCTGTTGACTGGTGTGCCGCCATGCCGGCGGACATAGAGGCAATGGCCTTCATGGCCCTGCTCGAGGTCGAGGTGGGCAATAATGATGTCGCGGCACGCTGGTTTGACTTTGCCCGGTTTGTAAAGGGACACACCATTGCGGTGCCGGAAGGCTATGACGACCTGGATGCCTTCAACAAGGCTATCGAAGCAGTCGTACTGGGCCATGACCGGCTGGAAACACCACCTGAGGATCATCCGACCTGGCATCATCCCGCATTGCGCATAGGCCCGGACATCAACAATGATCATTCCGGCCCGGTTGGCGAGCTTGAAAAGCAGATGCGCATGGCCGTCGACAAGTATTTTGCCGAAAGCCCCAATGACGACAATCATCCGTTCCTGACGACAGAGCCCAGGGACTATGAAATCGTGGCCTGGTCTGCCGTTTTGGACGGCGAAGGCAATCAGAAACCGCACATCCACATGTCAGGTTACCTGTCGGGTTGTTATTATGTGACCATTCCGGACGAGGTTTCGGGATCGGGGGACGACAATGCCGGTGCCTTCGAAATGGGCCGGCCACCGGAAGAACTGCCGTTCAAGGCCGAGTTTCCGGTTGAAACCGTCAAGCCGCATGAAGGGCTGATGCTGTTGTTTCCAGCCTTCATGTACCACGGCACGGTGCCGTTCAAGTCGAAGCAGAAACGCATCTGCGTCGCGTTTGACGTGATCCCGAAACAGGCAGCCTGAAGCCGGTTTTACTCCGCCGCCTGACGCGCTGCCATCGCATCCGCCACGACGGCCAGTGCCTGATGGATGATTTCAACACCGGCACCGTCGCGGCGCGCGTCTTCCGACAGGACACGGCGCCACAGCCTGCCGCCGGGCTGGGCGTGAAACAGGCCCATCATGTGCCGGGTGATGCGGGTGATATAGTCACCCTGCGCCAGGCGCTGCTCGATGTAGCCTGTCATGGCCTCGGCAGCGTCCATCCGGGTTGCCACCGGATTTTCAGGTGCATCGAATATTGCCCGGTCCACGTCGGCAAGAAGCCAGGGATGCTGGTAGGCGGCGCGGCCCAGCATGACACCGTCCACATGCGTCAGGTGTTCATGCGCTTGTGCCAGGGTTTCGATGCCGCCATTGATAGAAATATGCAGGTCAGGCCGGGCCGCCTTCAACCGGTAGACCCGGTCATAGTCCAGCGGCGGCACATCACGGTTCTGTTTCGGGCTGAGACCGTCAAGCCAGGCCTTTCGGGCATGGACAATGAACGTGTCACAGCCTGCTGACGCGACGGTTTCGATGAAACGGGTAAAGTCCGCCTCTGAGTCCTGGTCATCGATGCCGATTCGGCATTTGACGGTCACGGGAACAGCAACGGCTGCACGCATGGCATCGACGCCACGCGCCACCGTGTCCGGTTCCGCCATCAGGCAGGCGCCGAAACGGCCGGACTGCACCCGGTCCGACGGGCAGCCGCAGTTCAGGTTGATCTCGTCATATCCAAGGCCTTCACCAATGCGGGCGGCTTCGACAAGCTCTGCGGGGTCGGAGCCGCCAAGCTGCAGGGCGACGGGATGTTCGCAAGGATCAAAGCCAAGCAGATGCCCGCGGTCGCCATGGATCACCGCACCGGTGGTCAGCATTTCCGTATAGAGCAGGGCATGCCGGGTCAGTTGCCGGTGAAACACGCGGCAATGCCTGTCGGTCCAGTCCATCATCGGCGCAATGGACAGCCGGCGCGCAGCATTGGCGGATATGTCGGCGTGGTTGCTCATGGGATCAGTCCATACAGAGACAGGTTGCGTGATGTCAAACTTGGGACAATGTCCGCTGCAGCTTTTTGCCGATGAATTGTTTTCCCTCTGAACAAGCTTGGCCCACGTCAATTCCAAGAGCGAGGTTTGCCGCGATGGCGCTTGCCAGCATGCAGCCGGTGCCGCGCAGGGTCGCGTTCAGTCGCGGGGATGCGAATTCCCTGGTGCGAAGGTTGGCCTGAAATAACCGGTCGATGGACGCGTCGCCAACACCGTGACCGCCCTTGATCAGCACACCGGTTGTCCCCAGTTCCAGCAGGGCTCTTGCCTGCTGTTCGGGTTGCTTGCTGCCGGTCAGCATTTGGGCCTCCGGCAGGTTGGGGGTAACCAGCGTGCACAGGGGCAGCAGATGCGTTTTGAGGGCAGCAATGCCGTCGGGGCTCAGCAACGGCGTGCCGGACGACGATACCAGCACCGGGTCGATGACCAGCGGAATCGCTGAAAAGTCACGCAAGACATCTGCAATCGCCACAACCGATTCCGCCGAATGCAGCATTCCTGTCTTGATGGCGCCGACGGGTCCGCTTGCAAGGGCTGCCGACAATTGTTGTGCGACCTGGTCCGGCGAGATGGCCGTAACAGCGTGAACCGCCATATCGGTTTGCGCCGTTACGGCGGTGACAACCGGTCTTGCCTCACACTCCAGTTCGGTGAGCGTGGCCATATCTCTGGAGATACCTGCGCCGCCGCTGGAATCCGTACCGCCAATGATGATGACTGCCGGTTTCATGAAGGCACTATCCCAATGCGATCAGGGAGATGTCTGTGCAGCCTGCCTGGCGCAGCCGAAGACCGGCATTCCAGGCCCGCAGACCGGAGCGGCAGCACAGGATTGCCCGCCTGTTGCGGGCATCGCCGGCAAGAGCTCCCACGTCCGCGACTGTTGAACGATGTGCCGCGGCGGTGACGACGCCTGGCGCTTCTTCAGCTCCACGCAGATCAATGACAAGGTCGCTCTCTGCAATGTCGTCAACGGAGACAAAGCCAAACCCGTCGTGCGGTTCCGGCGCGTTGCTGAAAGAAAACGAAGAGGTTGTGAACTGGCGCAGGTCGAGGCTGATCATGCGCCCCAGGGGGGAGGGATCCAGGCCAAGCAGGCAACTCAATGCCATCTGTGCCTGCAGCGACCCGAGTACGCCCACCGCAGGACCACTGACCCCGGCGGTCGCGCAGTTGGCTGCAGACTGCGGCAGGTCAGGAAACACTGCCCTGACGCTGGGCGCGCGGGCACCGCAGAACCCGCCGGCATAGCCGGCAAATCCCAACACCGATGCCGACACGAATGCCTGGCCGGATGCCAGGCAATGGTCCGACAAGGTGTAGGTGACGGCGAAACTGTCTGCGGCATCGATGACAATGTCGGCGTCTTTGCACAGCGCCACAGTGTTTGCCGGTTCAAGGCGGTGAACTTCGGCCAGGATTTCAATCTCCGGATTGTAGGCGGCCAGCGTGCGCCGGGCTGCTGTGGCCTTGGCCTGGCCTATGTCGGCCATGGAATAGAGCGGCTGGCGGTGCAGATTGCTTTCCTCCACCACGTCCGCATCTAAAATGGTGATGCTGCCGACACCGGCACCGGCCAGGTAGCTCAGCACCGGGCAACCAAGGCCGCCTGCGCCGACGACAACCACACGGGCTTTGGCCAGCCGGGCCTGACCGTCAGCGCCGATTTCCGGCAGCACCATCTGGCGGGCATAGCGGCTCATCAGGCATGCCTTCGCGTTGCTGCAAGCCACTCATGCGTGCGGGCTTCAGGATCGGGGTTGAGCGTGATGTCGGTGACGACGGCGGCACTGTCCGCACCTGCTGCAAACACACCGGGCAGGCGCTCCGGATTCAGCCCGCCGATGCCCACGAGCGGACGGTCTCCCACCAGCTTCTTCCACTCGCCCAGCTTGTCCAGGCCCTGCGGCGCCCACGGCATCTTTTTCAGGATGGTCTGGTAAACCGGCCCAAGCGCCACATAATCCGGGTCATGCGCAAGGGCACGCTCCAGTTCCGCATGGTCGTGGGTAGACAGTCCGAGCCTGACACCGGCCTGGCGAATGGCCTTGAAATCGGCCGTGTCCATGTCGCCCTGGCCCAGATGGACATAGTCGCAATCAAGTTCGATGGCCGCCTGCCAGTAGTCGTTTATCACCAGTTGGCAGTCATGTTTCGCACACACGGTCCTGGCGCGCCGGATTTCATCGCGAACGGTTGCGTCGTCCATGTCCTTGCAGCGAAGTTGTGCCAGCCTGACACCGAGTGGCACCAGCCGTTCAAGCCATTGGGCATTGTCAACGATCAGGTAAAACGGGTCGAGCTCGCGCGTCATCCGAGGCTGGCCTTTCCAAGAACAGGTGTCGACGGACTGGCCATGTCGCGAGCCTCCATCGGATCGGCGCCGTGGGCCATCGAACCGGCCTCGACGGCTTGCGCGAAAGCACGTGCCATGGCCACAGGATCGCCGGCCCTGGCAACGGCGGTATTGAGCAACACGGCGTCAAACCCGAGTTCCATGGCGTGTGCCGCGTGTGACGGCAGGCCCATACCGGCATCGATGATCATCGGCACGTCCGGGAAATGGGCTCGCATGGTGCGCAGGCCATAGACGTTGTTCAGGCCAAGTCCGGTGCCGATCGGCGCTCCCCACGGCATCAGCACCTTGCAGCCTGCTTCCAGCAGGTGCTCCGCCACGATCAGGTCTTCGGTGGTATAGGGAAACACGTCGAAACCGTCTTCGCTCAACACGCGGGCGGTTTCAACCAGTTGAAACACATTCGGGCACAAGGTGTCATTGTCGCCGATGACCTCAAGCTTGATCCAGTTGGTGTCGAACACTTCCCGTGCCATCTGGGCGGTGGTCACGGCTTCTTTCACTGAGTGGCAACCGGCAGTGTTCGGCAGGACGCGGACACCCATTTCGCGGACAAGGTTCCAGAACGCCTGGCCGTGCTGGTCGCCACCGGCTTCACGGCGCAGCGACACGGTAATGATGTCAGCGCGAGATGCCTTTACCGCCTTGCCGAGGATGGCAGGCGAGGGGTATTGCGCCGTGCCTAGCAGAAGGCGCGAGTTGATGTGGGTACCGTAAACCTGCACCGGATCAGCCTCCCTGCATGGGGGCGAGTACTTCCAGCCGGTCGCCGTCGCCCAGAATTGTTGCGGCGCGGGCGGGTTTCGGTACGAATTCGCCGTTCAGTGCCGTCGCCACGCGCGCCTCGCCATAACCGAGCTCGCCTAACGCTGCATCAAGCAACGTGGCTGTTACCTCAAGCGATTGACCGTTCACGATGATCTTCATCCATCAACTCCGGTTTGTAGCCAGGACTGTCTATGGCCTCTGCGGCCATGCGTGCACACGCCGGTGCCAGCAGGAAACCGTGCCGGAACAGGCCGTTCACATGCAGTGTGCGGCCGTGCCAGCGCAGCCTGGGCAGGTTGTCGGGAAAGGCCGGGCGCACGTCCGCGCCGGTTTCAATGATCTCAGCTTCGGCAAAGGCGGGGTGTACGGCATAGGCCGCGTTGAGCAGGTCGACCATGCCGCGCGCGGTAATACGGCCCCGGTCCTCGGCTTCTATCTGGGTCGCGCCGACCATGAAATGACCGTCGCTACGCGGCACGAGGTAGACCGGTGAGCGCGGGTGCAGCAGCCGGACGGGTCGTGAGAACTCAACCCCCTTTGCCTTGAGCACCAGCATCTCGCCTTTCACGCCGCGCAGGTCTTTCAGCACGTCCCGGGCTGCAAACCCGCGCGTATCCACGACAACCGATCCGCTGATCCTGTGATCTTCAAGCGCCGTGCCATAGCTGATGTTCACCCCCGACCCGGCCAGTTTCTCCGTCAGTGCGGCAATCGCCTTGCGCGGATCGAGATGAGCTTCGCCGGTAAAAAACAGCGCCTGGCGGAAGCGGCCTTGAAGATCAGGCTCGAGCTCCGCCAGTGTGGCAGCATCAATTGTCTCATGTGCCCGGGTACGCCGCGCAAAGCGGGCAAGTTCGCCGGTGTCACGGGCCGGTGCGACAACCAGAGAGCCGTTTTCGATGACTTCAGGCACATGCTTGCGCCACCAGCTTAAGGCCTCCTGGCCAAGGCGTACGACAGGTTCTTCTGCCGTATCGCCCTCGCACCAGGGTGCCAGCATGCCACCGGCATACCAGGAACAGGTGTCCCGGCCGAAGCTTTCCGCCCGGTCGATGACCTCTACCTTGCAGCCGCGTTCGGCAAGCTCTGTGGCGACGGTGAGGCCGGCAACGCCGGCCCCGACCACGGTGACGTTCATGGCCTGGTTACTCCGCAGGATCAGCGGTTTCGTCGACCGGCATGTAGAGGTCACCACCTTCACGGTATTTCAGCGCCATTGCTTCCATGCCTTCCTTCTGCGCCTCGGCACGAATGTCGTGACTGATGCGCATGGAGCAGAATTTCGGCCCGCACATTGAGCAGAAATGCGCCACTTTATGGGCTTCCTTCGGTAAGGTCTGGTCGTGGAAGTCACGGGCGGTTTCAGGATCAAGCGCCAGGTTGAACTGGTCTTCCCAGCGGAACTCGAACCGGGCGCGCGACAAGGCGTCATCTCGGGCCTGTGCGGCCGGATGCCCCTTGGCAAGGTCAGCCGCATGGGCTGCAATCTTGTAGGTGATCACGCCGGTTTTCACGTCGTCACGGTCCGGCAGGCCAAGGTGTTCCTTTGGTGTCACATAGCAAAGCATTGCCGTGCCGTACCAGCCGATCATGGCGGCACCGATACCGGAGGTGATGTGGTCATAACCCGGGGCAATATCGGTGGTGAGCGGGCCAAGCGTATAGAAGGGCGCTTCACCGCACACTTCGAGCTGCTTGTCCATGTTCTCCTTGATCTTGTGCATCGGCACGTGGCCGGGGCCTTCGATCATCACCTGGCAATCCTTTTTCCAGGCGATCTGGGTCAGCTCGCCCAGGGTTTCCAGTTCGGCGAACTGTGCCGCGTCATTGGCATCGGCGATGCAGCCCGGGCGCAGGCCGTCACCCAATGAGAAGGTCACGTCGTAGGCCCGCATGATGTCGCAGATGTCTTCAAAATGCTGGTACAGGAAGCTTTCCTTGTGATGGTGCAGGCACCACTTGGCCATGATCGAACCGCCGCGCGACACGATGCCGGTGGTGCGGTTTACCGTCAGCGGCACGTAGTGCAGCCGGATACCGGCATGGATGGTGAAATAGTCGACACCCTGCTCAGCCTGTTCGATCAGCGTGTCGCGATAAACCTCCCAGGTCAGGTCTTCGGCAATGCCGTTGACCTTTTCCAGCGCCTGGTAGATCGGCACCGTGCCGATCGGTGACGCCGAATTGCGGATGATCCATTCGCGGATATTGTGGATGTTGCGGCCCGTCGACAGGTCCATGACGTTGTCGGCGCCCCAGCGGGTTGCCCACACCATCTTTTCAACCTCTTCCTCCATGGAAGAAGTCACGGCGGAGTTGCCGATATTGGCGTTGATCTTGACCAGGAAGTTGCGACCGATGATCATCGGTTCCACTTCAGGGTGGTTGATGTTTGCCGGAATGACGGCCCGGCCGCGGGCGACTTCATCGCGGACAAATTCGGGTGTGACATGATCGGGAATTGAGGCACCGAAGCTCTCACCGTCACGTTCGAGCTTCTCCATCGCAGCCTCGCGGCCGAGGTTTTCGCGGATGGCGATGAATTCCATTTCCGGGGTGATGATGCCGGCTCTTGCATAGGCCAGCTGGGTGACAGCCTGACCGTCCTTGGCCCTGAACGGCTGGTTGCGCACGGGGAATTCAGGCGTCAGCTTGTCGCCTGTGACAAAGCCGTTGTCTTCCGGCTTCACATGACGGCCCTCATAGCGTTCCACATGGCCCACGGTTTCCAGCCAGGTTTCGCGATGCCGGCTCAGACCCTTGGCGATGTCGATCTTGACGTTGGGGTCCGTGTACGGGCCGGAACTGTCATAGACGGTTACCGGTTGCTCGCCGGATGTCGGATGGACTGAGATTTCGCGCATCGGCACACGGACATACGGGTGCAATGTGCCTGACTTGTATACCTTGCGCGAGGCAGGCAACGGGCCTTCGGTGACTGTAGGTGTAATGGCGTTCATTCCGGGCTCTCCCTGATCGGTTGAAGACCCAGTTCGCACTTGTCGGGAGAGGGGGTTTGTTGCCGGGTTTCTGGGACCTTGCATGGCCCCAGTCCGGTGTCAGCATCCCTCCGCCAGCGTTAACTGGATCAGGTTCGAAGGGTCGCCGTACTGGTGCGTTATGCACCTTACCGGCCTCTCAGCTCCTTTGCGCGGAGCTCCCCTGGCTACGTTTCAACAAATGGACCTGTGTGCTGGACATGTCAAGGGTGGCAGTGGACAACTCGCGTCCAACATGTATGCACACCAACAAATTGCTTTCTTGTGACTTTGCTGCCAACATTGCCGGCAACGGCTTCGTACTCAATGGACACGGTTCATGCCAGACAAACCAGCGTCAGCGAAAAAACCTGCCAGTCGGCCCTACCGGCTGGATGATCAGGTGGGATTTTTGCTGCGCCGGGCGCAGCAGCGCCATTTGTCGATCTTTTCCGAACACATCCCGGATTTCACACCGACCCAGTTTGCCGCCATGGCCAAGCTGTACGAGACCGGTGCGCTGTCACAAAACGAGCTTGGCCGCCAGGCAGCGATGGATGCCGCCACCATCAAGGGGGTGATCGACCGCCTGCGCAAACGCGACCTGATATCGACGCGACGTGATGACCGCGACCAGCGCCGCATCTATCTCGACCTCACGGTCGAGGGGCGCAAACAATATCTCGTCCAGGCCGCCAAGGCTGCGACCATCACGGCGCAAACGGTTTCGCTCCTTAGTGATGCCGAACATGCCCAGCTGATAAGGCTGCTGAAAAAACTGGCTTAATGCAGAAAGAGAAAACCATGACCGCACCCGCAAAACTTGTCATTCGGAACATCGGCCTCATTCTGTCCGGCAAGATCGAGCAACCCATACTGGACGGTGACTGCATCATTGCGCTTGACGGCAGGATTTCCGAGGTCGGTTATGCAAAGGATCTAGATACCGATAATGCCGACACGCTGATCGATGCGCACGGCACCTGCGTTTCGCCGGGCCTTATTGACAGTCATGTGCACCCGGTGATCGGCGATTACACGCCGCGCCAGCAACAGTTGAACTGGATCGACAGCACGCTGCACGGCGGGGTGACCTGCATGATTTCAGCCGGAGAAGTACACGCGCCGGGCCGACCAAAAGATATTGTCGGCCTTAAGGCCATGGCGATTGCAGCCCAGCGCTGGTACGAGAATTTCCGCCCGTCAGGCGTCAAGGTACTGGCCGGAGCGCCGGTGCTTGAACAGGGTATGGTCGAGGAAGACTTCAAGGATCTCGCCGATGCCGGTGTGAAATTGCTGGGCGAGGTGGGACTGGGCACCGTCAAGGCAGGTGAAACCGCGAAAGAGATGGTCTCATGGGCGCGCAAGTACGGCATCCAGTCGACAATCCACACCGGCGGTCCGTCCATCCCGGGATCGGGGCTGATCGACAAGGACGTGGTGCTGGAAGCCGATGCGGACATTATCGGCCACATCAATGGCGGGCACACCGCGCTGCCGGACAACCAGATCACCTGCCTGTGTGAAAGTTGCCTGCGCGGCATCGAGATTGTGCATAACGGCAATGAGCGCGCAGGCCTGCTGGCCATGCGCACCGCATTTGAACTGAAACAGCCTGAGCGCATTATCCTCGGTACTGACGGGCCCGCCGGGTCCGGTGCACAACCGCTCGGAATCCTGCGCATGATCGCCATGCTCTCAAGCCTGGGCGATGTGCCTGCCGAAATTGCCTGGTGCTTCGGTACCGGCAACACGGCGCGCATGCGGGACCTGGACTGCGGTGTTATCGAAGCCGGCAAGTCCGCCGACATGATCATCGTTGACAAGGCCCAGCACGCGCCGGGCAAGGACATGTTAGAATCCATACGGCAGGGCAACCTGCCTGGTGTAGGCATGACCATTATCGATGGCGTCGTGCGGTCGCAACGCTCACGCAACACGCCACCTGCTGAAACGCTGCCGGAACTGGTCAAGGCCCCGCTGGCCGCTGCCGGGGGCGGGCACTGAACCGACGCGGGTGCCGGCAAGCGTTTATCCAGCGGCGCCTGAAACCGCGTAGACAAGAGTGATCCCGATAATACGTGTAAAAATCTTTTGCTTAACGCATGCCAAGTATGCGTCAATTGCTTATTGTTGCGGGCATGCATGGGGCCTACAAGGACGATCCTTGTCAGGCCTGCGGCCGGACTTCTTGCATTAACGGGAACCTTGTCATGAGTGCTAATTCTTCGATGGTCGATCCTGATGGTCTGATGGAGTTCTCGGTGGTTTTCACCGACCGGTCCCTGAACCACATGTCAGCCGTGTTCCGCAAGGTCATGACCGATATTTCCGGACTGCTGAAGGATGTCTACAATGCCGAGGCCGCCGTAATCGTGCCCGGCGGCGGCACCTATGCCATGGAGGCGGTTGCGCGTCAGTTTGCAACCGACCGCAAAGCGCTGGTTATCCGTAATGGCTGGTTTTCCTACCGCTGGAGCCAGATATTCGACGCCGGCAACATCCCCAGCGGGCAAGTTGTGCTGAAGGCGCGCGCCGTCGGCAATGAACTGCCGGCGCCATATGCGCCGTGTCCGATCGACGAGGTGGTCAAGTCGATACGCGACGAACGTCCCGACGTGGTGTTTGCGCCGCATGTCGAAACCTCATCGGGCATCATGCTGCCGGACAGTTACATGAAGGCTGTGGCGGATGCGGCTCATGAAGTCGGAGCGCTGTTTGTGCTCGATTGCGTGGCATCGGGAACGGTTTGGGTGGACATGCAGGACGTCGGTGTTGACGTTCTCATATCCGCGCCTCAGAAAGGCTGGAGCGCTTCTCCGTCGGCTGGCCTGGTCATGTTGAGTGAACGCGGACTGGCCAGGTTGCAGGAAACCAAGAGCAGCAGCTTTGCCGTTGACCTGGGCAAGTGGCACCAGATCATGCAGGCCTATGAAAACGGCGGCCATGCCTATCATTCCACCATGCCGACAGATGCCCTGACCGGATTTCGCGATACCATGCTGGAGACCCAGGCTCTGGGGTTTGACAAATTGCGCGATCAGCAGCTGGAACTGGGCAGCGGTGTCCGGAGACTCCTGGCGGAACGCGGTTTCAAGAGTGTGGCCGCTGCCGGTTTCGAGGCGCCGGGCGTGGTGGTCAGCTATACCGATGACCCGGATATCCAGAATGGCAAGAAGTTTGTCGAGCACGGCATGCAGATTGCCGCCGGTGTGCCGTTGATGGTTGATGAGCCTGAAGGTTTCTCGACTTTCCGGCTGGGCCTGTTCGGTCTCGAGAAACTGGCTGATACAGACGCTGCTATCGGCAAGCTCGACGCGGTCCTGTCCCAAATGGGCCCTGTGTGAAGGTGTGTTTCGGAACGGGTACAGTGACCATCTGTCCCAAGGTCTCCTGAATTTGACGACCTCAGGCGGCAGTACCGTGCACACCTGTTCCTGGAATTTCGCCACTGATCCCCGGCCCGCCATATGATGCTCGATATCAAGGTTCACCTTCACTATCGCCTCGCGCAACCGACTGATCTCCTGTTGCAGGTTGAAGCAGCCGATGGCGGTGGGCAACAGCTTGTGAGGGCCAATATCAATCTGAGCGAAACCGAGCACTTTTCCCGTATTGCGGCGGAGGAGGGGCTCGGCGAACGTATCTGGTTGCGCGCCAATGGCGACTTTCTGTGTGACTACTCAGCCAGGATCGCAATCCGTCGTCCTGTGGAGGAGGTCGGGTCTCTTGCCGCGGTGGCGCCGCATCTTCTGCCGGCAGATACCGTCAGATACCTGATGCCGTCGCGGTATTGCCCGTGCGATGAGTTGCAGGCGTTTGTGTCGGCGGAATTCGGGCAACTTTCCGGCGGAGCCCGGATTGCGGCAATGCTAGACTGGATTGGCGACAAGTTTCAGTATGTCGTAGGCTCCAGCACCGGCCAGACCACGGCGCTGGACACATTCGTGCAACGGCAGGGGATTTGTCGTGATTTTGCTCATGTGATGATTTGCCTGGCGCGGGCTTCGGCCATACCGGCCCGGTTTGCCAGTGTCTATGCGCCGGATGTCACACCGCCGGACTTTCATGCCATGGCTGAAGTTTTTCTGAATGATGCCTGGCACCTGGTAGATGCGACGGGAATGGCGCAACCAGATGCTACTGCGATCATCGGCGTGGGGCTTGATGCCGCGGAAGTCGCCTTTCTGAGCAGTTATGGACCGATGCAACTGATCAGCCAGTCTGTTGACATTTCGACCGCTCAGAATTGAGTCAGGAATGCTGCGCCAGACTTGTAACTGAAGCGCCGGCTTCTGCAATGAGCCATTCGCGAAATGCTTTCACCTTGGGCCGTTTCAGGTTCGCTTCCGGACAGACAATGTAATAGGCATATTCACCGGGGATGGCGAAATCGAACGGCTTCACCAGCCGTCCCGTCGCCAGCGAGTGCTGGACCAGCACGCTGCGCGCCAGAGCGACACCATCGCCCTGCTCGGCGGCCAGGAGAACCAGGTTGGAGTGCTGGTATCCGGGTCCCTTGCTCGAGTCGATGTTGTCCTGACCGGTGGCCATCAACCACATGCGCCAGTCCACACGCAGGTCATCATGCAGCAAGGTGTGGTTCATCAAATCCGCCGGGCTGGTCAGGGGAGGGCCAGACTGCAGCAGTGACGGCGCACACACCGGAAACACTTCTTCTGTCATCAGGCGCTCGACGCTCAGGCCGGGCCAGTCGCCGGCACCGTAACGGATGGCCATGTCAATGTTTACCCGGTCAAAATCGACACTTTCGTCTGATGTTGTGATGCGGACATCGATGTCCGGATTTGACCTGCGGAACCTGCCGAGCTTCGGAACCAGCCAGGTCGCGGCGAACGAATCCATCGTTGTAACGGTCAACTCACCCGACTGATCCTGATGATGCAGCCTGTCGACGGCAGATGCCATGATATCGAGGGCTTCGCTGACGGCGGGAAACAGCGCCTGCCCGGCCGGCGTCAGTATCAGGGCCCGGTTCAGACGCTTGAACACCGGCATCCCCAGATGTTCCTCCAATGCCTTGATCTGATGGCTCACCGCGGCCTGGGTAACGTGCAGTTCTTCTGCCGCCAGAGTGAAACTCAAATGCCGCGCTGCCGATTCAAAAGCGCGCATTGCGTTCAGGGAAGGTAATCGTCTGGTCATGGCATTTTAATAAGAAAAAATAATTCATGAATCAACCGCACATTGGGCGAAAAGTGGATTATCATGGCAATTTTGTTGTAAATAGGGCTGGCGAAATAGATTCAAATTAGTTTTTCTAACCCGATATGCAATTAAGATCGTTTGTCGGCGGATGACCGGTTTCGTATAAATGCTCTCACACAAACCAACCCGTCAGGTCGACAGGCGACCGCAGGGCAAGACAAAACTGGAGCATCATTATGAAGACTTCATCATACAACGCAGTTCCAAGAATTTCAGTGTCCAAATCCGCTTCCGGCTCGTGGTCTGCAACGGCCCTTCGCTGGACCGGCAATGCCAGCGGGCAACTGGCGCAGTGGCACGAACGGGCAAAGCAGCGCAGGCAGTTGAGTGAACTGAATGACCGTCAGCTTGCCGACATCGGCGTGAGCCGCATCGATGCCAGCAACGAAAGCAGCAAGCCATTCTGGCAGGCCTGAAGCTGACACGACCTTTGAACATGAACATCTGTGAGCGCGCTGTTGTGCCCTCACCGCAATGCCGGAGTATTGATCATGACTGATATTCACCATCCGTCCCACCTGCTGCTCAGGCAGGACGACCCGCAGGCAAACCCTGCCTGGACAACCATGATTGGGGCGCTGATTGCCATATTGCTCGTCATCGGCGCCGCTCACCTGATCGAACCGCAAGCCGGCGATGCCAGCCGGGTCCAGGGTTCCGAAACCGGTGACGTCAAGCTGGACGGGCGCGGCAAATGGACAGGCTACATGTAAGTTTCACCCACACTGCCGCGATGCTCTCCCCCCGCTGGTGATGGTGATGTTGATGAAGAAGCCCGCCCCCGGCTTTCAACTCACCACCACCGGTCCGGCATCAGCAGCACGTCGCGCGACAGGTCGTTGACATCGCGCAATCCGCACAAAGCCATGGTGGTGTCGAGTTCCTTCCGAATGATGTCGAGCGCCGTGGTGACACCCTGTTCGCCCATGGCGCCAAGGCCATACAGGAAAGCGCGCCCGATATAGGTGCCGGCAGCCCCGAGTGCCTTTGCCTTCAATACATCCTGCCCGGTGCGGATGCCGCCATCCATGTGGACTTCGATCTTGTCCCCCACCGCATCGATAATCGCCGGCAGTGCCGAAATGGATGACAAGGCGCCGTCCAGCTGACGTCCGCCATGGTTCGATACGATCAGCGCATCCGCGCCGACCTTCAGGGCCATCTTGGCGTCTTCAGGGTCAATGATGCCTTTCAGGATGATCTTGCCGCCCCAGCGCTTCTTTATCCACTCGAGATCTTTCCAGTTGAGTTGCGGGTCGAACTGTTCATTGGCCCAGCTGTTGAGCGATGAAATGTCATCGACACCCTTGGCATGGCCAACGATGTTCCGGAAAGTGCGACGGCTGGTGCCCAGCATGCCCAGACCCCAGCGGGGCTTGGTCGCCATGTTGATCATGTTGGGGATGGTCAGCTTCGGCGGGGCGCTCAAACCGTTCTTGAGGTCCTTGTGGCGCTGACCGAGCAATTGCAGGTCAACCGTCAGCACGAGGGCGGAACATCCCGCGGCCTTGGCCCGGTCAATTATGTTTTCCGAAAACTCGCGGTCCCGCATGACATACAACTGGAACCAGAACGGCTTGGATGTGTGTTCCGCGACATCCTCGATCGAGCAGATCGACATAGTGGAAAGCGTAAACGGTACGCCGAACTTTTCGGCCGCCTTGGCACCCAGGATTTCTCCATCGGCATGCTGCATGCCGGTCAGTCCGGTCGGCGCAATAGCGACCGGCATGGCCACGTCCTCACCGATCATTTTGGTTTTGGTGGTGCGGTTGTCCATGTCCACCGCCACCCGCTGGCGCAGCTTGATTTTCGAAAAATCGGTTTCGTTGGCCCGGTAGGTGCCTTCGGTGTAGGAGCCGGAATCCGCATAGTCGTAAAACATGCGCGGCACGCGGCGTTGAGCGAGAACGCGCAGGTCTTCAATACAGGTGATGATCGGCATGGCCACTCCGGCGTCGATTTCAGGGTTCGGCAAATTGGTAAAATAAACTGACCGGAAAATCTAGGGCCAACACCGTCCCCGCCTGCGGGATTTCAGCCCGGTGGCTGAAATGACCACCCGGCACCTGCGCCGCTCCGCTCAGCTGTCCGGGGTCGCTGCCCGGTCGCGAAGCTGGGTGTATCGCTGCATGGCCTGGCCGAACGCCTGGAACAACCGGACCGAGTCAGGATTGTCCTTGGCCCGGTACTCCGGATGCCATTGTACCGCCAGCACGAAGCTGTCGGTATCTTCGGCCACGGTTACGGCCTCGATGACACCATCGGGCGCGCGCGCCATGACCTTCAGCCCGGTGCCCAGACTGGCAATGGCCTGGCGGTGAACCGTATTCACGATCGTGCCCGACTTCTTCAGAATCGAGTGCAGTATACTGGCTGGTTCGATGGCAATCGGATGCGCCGGGCCGTAGCGCACCTCAATATCGTCGCTGTCCGCAGCTCGGTGATCGAGATTGCCGGATTTGGTCTGGACCTCGGTATCAAGAGTGCCGCCAAACACCACATTCAACTCCTGAAAACCGCGGCAAATGCAGAAAAGCGGCATGCCCCGGTCGAGCACCGCGCGGATCAGCGGCAAGGTCAGGCTGTCGCGAAGCTGATCATAAGGTTCATGATCCGCGCTTGGTTTTGCGCCGAACCTGGGCGGATGGACGTTGGATGTCGCACCGGTAACCAGAACACCGTCAAGCCGGTCGAGCAACTGGTCCAGATCAAGATCACCGCCCATAGCGGGAATGATGACCGGCAGTGCATTGGAGCAGTCCATGAGGGCGCGGATATACTTGTCTCCGGCTGAATGAAAATGCAGCCCGTCCTTGGTCGATACATCGGCGGGCACGCCTACAAGAGATGGTCTGGGTACTGTCGACATGGGCTGGATCCTGAAAACGAATGAGGCTTTGGTAAACTGGCGATGGCCGACATGTCCAACAGTTTCTCCCTGCCGCCATTGACAAACCAATTAGCTCGCCGCGCGTTCACCACATTGCCGGAATGTCATCTCAAAAACTGCATCTTGCTGTTGTGTCTGTGAAAACTTTGGGGTTTATTCTTGTCACGCAGACCGAAAGGGTCGGCTTTGAGGATCGAACGGTTCGCGACAGGGCGTGTTTGGTCCTTAAATTATGCCCGTTCCAGTTGAGCGGGGCACATTCGAAAACAAGGGAGTATCCGAATGGATCGTCGTAAGTTTATCAAGTCTGCCGGTATCGCCACCGGTGCAGCAGCTGCCGCAACCACATTGTCCGCGCCTGCCATTGCGCAAGCCAAGAAGGACATGGTCATCGTGGCGACATGGCCACGGGATTTCCCGGGCCTGGGTACAGGTGCGCAGCGTCTTGCCGCACGTATCGGTGAACTGACCGAAGGGCGCATAAATGTGCAGTACTTCTCTGCCGGTGAGCGCGTCGGCGCTTTTGACTCGTTCGACGAAGTTGCATCAGGCAACGCACAGGCCTATCACGCCGCCGATTATTACTGGAAGGGCAAACACCCTGCATGGGCGTATTTCACATCCGTACCGTTCGGCCTGACCCACAATGAACAAAATGCCTGGATCAACCATATGGGCGGCCAGGCTCTGTGGGATGAAGTAGCTTCCGGTTTCGGCCTCAAGTGCCTGATGGCCGGCAGCACCGGCGTCCAGATGGGCGGCTGGTTCAACAAGGAAATCAATTCGGCTGACGACCTGAAAGGTCTGAAGATGCGTATCCCGGGTCTCGGCGGTGACGTCATGGCAAAGCTGGGTGCGTCTCCTGTGTCCCTTCCGGGCGGCCAGATTTATGAAAACCTTGTCTCAGGCGCGATCGATGCAACCGAGTGGGTCGGCCCGTGGAATGACTACTTCATGAAGTTCTACGAAGCTGCCAAGTACTACTACTACCCGGGCATGCACGAAGCCGGTTCGACGCTGTCTCTCGGCATGAACGAAAAGTGGTGGTCCGATCTCGGCAAGACCGATCAGGAAATCATCAAGGCTGCGTGTGGCGAAGAGCACACGTTCTCGATGTCCGAGTACAATGCAAACAACGGTACTTTCCTGACCAAGCTGCTCAAGGAAAACGGTGTTGAGCTGCGTGAGTTCAACGACGACATCTATGACAGCTTCGGTGTCGCTGCCGAAGAAGTGTTTGGCGAAACCGTTGCACACTCGGATCTGGCAAAACGGACCCACGAAAGCTTTGTTGCAGCACGTGCCGACGTTGGCGGCTGGATGAAACTTTCCGAAGGCGCATACTTCCAGCAGCGCAACCGCGTGCTGGGCCTGTAAGCAGGCCTTTTGCCTGACAGACAATGACGCAGGTGGAACAGGAATTCCTGTTCCACCTGTTACGCCCAGAAGCCCGGCAAGAGGTAAAAAGCGTATATCGATGAGGGTTTTGCTGCGGCAATCAAGGGTGGGTGCTGACTGTGAGCGATCAAACATATCAGGCGTCGATGTCGACGCTGGGCTGGCGGACGTTTTCATGGGCCGTCACATTTTTGATGTTCGTTTTTCTCTTAAACAATTTTCTGACCTACTGGTTCGGCTGGCCGGGAGCCACGTCGGTTTCAGCCGGTGGCGGGGCGCTTGCCTGGCTGCAGGTCGCACTTTACGGATTGGGGCTGGCCGGTGCGGTATGGTTTGTGCGCAGGTCGCCGCAACTGCCATTGCGCGATGATGCCAACCGGCTCTACGGACTGACCGCGTATATCATTCGCTGGGCGTTTTTCTCGGTGCTTCTGGTCGGGCTGGTTGATGCATTCATCTCATTCTTGCGCGTCGAAGGCTTTCTTGAAAGCGTTGTCGGCAGCAGCTTGTCGGCGGAGCTCGGCAGGCCGGTGTTCCGCGGGCTCTGGGTACATGTCCCTCTGCTGCTGGTATCATTCGTCATTGCGGCATTCACGCGGACTTTAGGATTTATCTGGCTGGCGCTGCTGGTGGTGATTGCGGAGCTGCTGATCGTGTTCACCCGGTTCATTTTCTCATATGAACAAGCCTATATGGGCGATCTCGTGCGGTTCTGGTATGCCGCCCTTTTCCTGTTTGCCAGCGCCTATACGCTGATCGAGGAGGGCCATGTCCGGGTGGACGTGCTTTATGCAGGCTTCACCACCAGGGCCAAGGGCATCGTCAATCATGTCGGATCGATCCTGCTGGGCATGACCTTGTGCTTCGCGGTCTTGTGGTTCGGCATGGAAGGCAAAGCCAGCGTGATCAACTCGCCACTGCTCAATTTCGAAGTCTCGCAATCCGGTTTTGGCATGTATGTCAAATACATGATGGCAGGCTTCCTGGCGGTTTTTGCAGTGACAATGATGGTGCAGTTTGCCGGTTACCTGCTGGATGCAGTGGCCGATCAACGCAATGAACCCGGCAAGCGCAAGGTCGCAGACGCCGGCGGACACTGAACGGGCCAGGTCAGGGCAACCTGGTTCAAGTGAACAGATCAACCTGATCTAGGGTTTTGAGGGCAATTCGGTTATGGAACTTTTCTTTCTTGCAATGCTGGTGCTGGTCATGGCTACGGCGCTTGGATCAGGCTATCCGGTGGCATTTGCCCTTCCGGGAGCTGCCATTCTCACCATCAGTGCAGCGGCGGTTTCCGGCTATCTGTTTGCCGGGGACAGCGCGGCCTATTTTGCCCAGGGGTCTCCGTCGCAATGGTTGAGTGCCGGGGTGACCAACTTCCGCGGTATCTACTGGGAGGTAGAGCGAGATACGCTGATTGCCATCCCGCTGTTCGTGTTCATGGGCATCATGCTGCAGCGCTCGAAAATCGCCGAAGACCTGCTGGTCACCATGGCCCAGCTGTTTGGCCCGATACCGGGGGGGCTCGGTATTTCGGTCGTATTCGTGGGCGCGCTTCTGGCTGCGACCACAGGTATCCTGGGCGCGACGGTTGTGGCCATGGGCCTGATCTCGCTGCCGGTGATGATGCGCAACAATTACTCGCACCCGCTTGCCACCGGCACGATTGCAGCCTCCGGTACCCTGGGCCAGATCATTCCGCCGTCCATCGTGCTGATCATTCTGGCTGACCAGCTTGCCAGCGCGGTCGACCAGGCTGATACCGCGCGCAAGTCCCTGTACAAGGCGACGACCGGCGAGTTCTCGATGCCGTCCGAGTTTGCCGTTACATCAACCAGTGCCGGCGACATGTTCCTTGGTGCCTTCATTCCGGGCCTGGTGCTGGTCGGGCTGTACATGACGTTCATCCTGGTGCTGGCGCTGATAAGGCCGAAGCTTGCGCCCGCCGTGCCGCTGGAAGGCGGTTACGACCGCACCCTGATTGCCAAGGCGATGATCACGCTGGTGCCGCCACTGGTGCTGATCTTCATCGTACTGGGGTCCATCATTGCAGGCGTTGCGACGGTGAACCAGGCCGGCGCCATTGGTGCTGCTGGCGCCATGATCATGGCAGGCTACCGGCTCAAGGAGGGCCAGCCGCGCGCCTACTGGCCGGCCATGCTGGCGATGGCTGCCGTTGTCTGCATCTTCATCCTGTCATCGCAGTTCAACATGAACGTGAAGAACATTCAGACCTCTACCGATGCCCTGGGGATCGGCCTGGGTGTGGTGGCGCTCGGCGCACTGATTGTTGCCCTTTTGTGGAGCGGCAAACGGGCCCTGCAGATTGACAACACACTGCGCGGTGTGATGCTCGATACCGCCAAGACGACGTCGCTGGTGTTCATCATCCTGCTCGGCGCGGCGATGTTGACGGCTGCCTTCCGCGCCTTTGGCGGTGAAGAGCTGGTGAAGGAGTTCCTGACCAGTCTGCCGGGCGGTTTCTGGGCCCAGTTCATTATCGTGATGGCGGTGATTTTCCTGCTCGGCTTCTTCCTCGACTTTATCGAAATCGCCGTGGTGGTGGTGCCGATCGTGTCGCCGATCCTGCTGGCGGACCCGCAGGCGAACATCACTGCCGTCTGGCTTGGCGTGATGATCGGCCTGAACATCCAGACATCGTTCCTGACGCCGCCGTTCGGCTTTGCGCTGTTCTACCTGCGCGGTGTGGCGCCGGCTGCGGTCAAAACCACATCAATCTACAAGGGCGTCGTGCCGTTTATCGGGTTGCAACTGGCTGCACTGGGGATCGTGGGATACTTCCCGAGCCTGGTGAATTACCTGCCGACCAGGCTGTCATTGCTGGGTGAACAGGCACCGCCTCCGATCAATCCGAAACTTCAGACCTGCATTGAAGAAACCGTGTTTACCCAGTTCCAGAGCGATGGCGACCGCATCAGGTCTGCCATAGGTGACGCGAAGAATCTCAATGTATCGAGCCTGCCGCCAAAGCTTGCAAAGTCGTTCGGCGACAGTCTTGCCAAGGCGGAGAACACCTTCAAGCTGCTGGATGACATCAAGGCAACGGAGGTTTCGCTGAAGCAGGCGGTTCCCGCCTATTCGCCGCTGCATGTCCAGGTGCGCGAAATCCAGCGTGATGTCCGCAAGGTGCAGGTGGAAGTGAAACACCTGCGCACCGCATTGAGCCGGACCCGCGGCGATGATGATGCAGCCAAGGCGGCGCGCGAGCGCCTGCAGGCCAGTATCGACAAGGACATGGCCGAAGTCGAACGCCTTGAAGCCCGGATTCCGGCGGACTGGGCAGAGAAAAACAAGGCATTCAAACTGCTGCTGAATGCAGACAAGAAAGCCCGCACGACCTACCGGCGCAACACTGACCAGTCCTACAAGCCGGTGATCGAAATTGCCAAGATTCTTGAAACCAGCGATGCGCTGGGTGAACTTGCACCGGACTTTGCCGCACTGACGAAGCTGGCGGACAGCGGCGATGCCACGGCGGTTGAAGCCGCTGCCAAGGCCCTGAGTTCGAAACTCTCTCCGATTGCCGGCAGCAATGACATCAGAAAAGAGCTGCGCAAGGTATCGCGTCATGCAGCCAGGTCACCGGACGATGTGCCGGCGTTGAAAAACCTCCTGGTTGAAACAAGCAGGGTCTATGACGATGAAGTGCGCTGGCGCACAGCGGCAAAAGCAGACCTTGGTGAGGGACTCGGCAAGTACGAGGCTGCGATCAGGAACACCATTGGCCTGAGGTCGCTGAGACGCCTGCCGGAAGGTACCGCTCTGAATGTTGCCGCCTGCATGTCGCATCACACCGATGTGTCGCTGAGCTTCTGACGGGGGCCTCATGCACGCCAGCAAACTGTTTGATCTGTCCGGTGAAGTCGCGCTGGTCACCGGTGCCTCTTCCGGCCTGGGAGAACGGTTTGCCGAAGTGCTGGCGGCCCATGGTGCCAGTGTCGTAGTGGCGGCACGCCGCGCCGACCGCCTGGCGTCGCTTGTCGGGCGGATTTCCGATGCAGGCGGAAAAGCCCAGGCGGTGGAACTGGACGTTTCCGACCAGGGAGCAATTGCAGGCGCTTTCGACGCGGCTGAAACCGCATTCGGTACCGTCACGATACTGGTCAACAATGCCGGTGTTGCCGGTAACAGGGCGGTTTTCGACGTGACACCCGAAGACTGGCGCAAAGTCATGTCGGTAAATCTGGACGGGGTGTGGTTTGCCGCCCAGGAGGCGGCGCGCCGGATGAAGGATGCGGGCCGCCACGGCAATATCATCAATATTGCTTCGGTGCTGTCCTTCCGGGCCGCGCGCACGGTTGCAGCCTATGCCGCGTCAAAAGGCGCCGTGCTGCAACTGACGCGCAACCTGGCGCTGGAATTTGCACGCTACGATATTCGCGTCAATGGTATTGCACCTGGATACATTTTGACCGAGATCAACAAGGAATATTTTGAATCAGACGACAGTGCGCCGATGATCAAGCGTATTCCTCAACGCCGCATCGGCGATGTATCGGATCTGGACGGCACCCTGTTGCTGCTGGCTTCGAACAAGGCGTCAGGGTACATGACGGGAAGCACGGTGGTGGTGGACGGCGGGCATCTCCTGCCGGTCGACTAGACGCTTCCAGATCCGCACACGACACTCCAGGCCCGAAAGGCAGTATAATGGATTTCACAATCTCACCGGAACTCGACAAACTCAGGCTGCGCGTGCGGGATTTCATTGCAGGCGAAGTGCTGCCGCTTGAAGACAGCAAGGACAGCTATAACGAGTTTGAGAATATCCGGCTGTCGCTGCTGAAACCGTTGCGTGAAAAAGCCCGCAAGGAAGGTTTGTGGGCACCGCAAATGCCAAAGGAACGCGGCGGGCTCGGATTGGGCGTTGCTGAATGGGCAGTGTTTTACGAAGAAGCCGCGCGGTCTATTTTCGGGCCGGTTGTGCTGAATTGCCAGGCACCGGATGACGGCAACATGTCGGTCCTCAACAAGGCGCTGGCGAGCGACGAGATGAAGGACAAGTGGCTGCAGCCGATCATTGACGGTGACGTACGGTCGTCCTTCGTGATGACGGAACCGGCGCCCGGATCCGGCTCCGACCCCGGCGGCATGATGCTGACCAGTGCCGAGCGCAAGAACGACCGCTACATCATCTCGGGGCGCAAATGGTATATCTCAGGGGCTGCAGTTGCATCGCACTTCATCCTGATGGCGCGCACGTCCGATGATCCGCGCAACGGCCTGTCCGCCTTCCTGTTCCACAAGGACGATCCGGGATGGCGCATTGTCCGCCGCATCGGCAATATGGGGCCGGACGAGCACGGCGGTGTGTGCGAGCTTGAATTTGACGGGCTTGAGATACCCATGGCCAACCGGCTGATGGAAGAAGGCGATGGCCTCAGGCTGACCCAGATGCGGCTCGGCCCGGCCCGGCTGACGCACTGCATGCGCTGGCTTGGCATGGCCAAGCGGTGCATGGAGATCGCCAACGATTATGTTTCCAAACGCGAGGCGTTCGGCTCGAAGCTGGTCGAACGGGAGTCCATCCAGATCATGATGGGCGATGTGGCCGCTGCCATACAGACCGGCAAGCTTTTGACCATGCATGCAGCCTGGCTGATCGACCAGGGTGACAAGGCGCAGCGCGAAGTGTCGATGGCGAAAATCCATGTTGCGGATACGCTGCACCAGGCCGCTGACACGGCGTTGCAGCTGATGGGCGCCAAAGGGTATTCCGAAGACAGCGTGGTTGAGTGGATCTACCGCTATGCACGGTGCGCCAGGCTGGTGGACGGTGCGTCTGAAGTCCACAAGATGGTGTTGTCCCGGCATTACCAGAAGCGTGGCAATGATTTCTGGGACTGGCCGGTCGACGGCGGGGGCGATAGTTAAAATTGTACCTGTCGGGTTAAGCGCCGCTTGGTAGGATGTGCAGTATTCTGATTGCAGGATTTCCAGAAGGGATTTTGCAGGAAGATGGTACTTGGCCGGATGATAGATGTTGTGCTTGCGGTTGCTGCGGCGACCTGGATTGCCGTTGCCGGCATGACCGGGGAGGTGCAAGCGGCCGCATACGACACGTCGCGACTGGACAGGATGCCGGACTTTTCCCAGACAGACCGAAGGTTGAACCTGCCTGGCGGCGGGTCGCATTATTGTGTGCCGGTTGCAACCGCCAATGTACTGGTCTGGCTGGCTGAACAGCGTGGATACAAAAAGCTGCTGCCGGTACAGGGCCTCACGACCATCGAGAAAGTGGCAAGTGTCGCAACCGAACTGGGCAGCGCCAGGCTGATGTCGACAGCGCCGAAGGGCGGCACCAACCTGCAGAAATTCGTTGACGGATTGTCGGAGTTCATCCGGAAGTCCGGCTACCGCGCGTCGCTCGAAGCCCATAGCCCGCGGCGCTACCGCAATGTCACCCGCAACCACAAGGGTGCGCCGGACATGTTCAAAATCAGGTCGGAATTCGCTCGCGGCGCAGGTGTCTGGGTTTCGGTCGGTTTCTTCAAGGAAGGCAACCGGTCAGGTGAGCTTCAGCGTGTCGGCGGACATATGACAACCATGGCCGGGTTCGGTGTCAACGAGAACGGCGCAACCGACCGTGATGTTATCATTCTGCATGATCCCGATGATGGTCACAGGGCCAATGTGCAGCGCCGTTACCTGCATCCCGAGCGCATCCGCAATGCATTCCACGTTGACAAGAACGGCAGGCAGATTGCCCCTCTCGACGATTTCCTTGATGTGTCCGGCGCCTTCAATATGCGTCGGGGATACCGGGCAATACTGATGCACGTATTCGTTCTGGACATGTAATTCTGCCGGTATAACCCGTCAGCTCATCAGGCCGATTAACGCCCCCAATATCGCGCAGACGCCCAGTGTCTTTGCCAGGCCGGCATGCAGCTTCAACAGCATCACTGCAGACACCATGAACAGTGCCACCGCGGAGATGCTCACGCTGGACCAGACCGGCCATGTCATTGTCACCGGGCCTGTCTCGATCCTTGTCAGGTCACCAAACAGCACATGCAGTCCGAACCACAGCGCCAGGTTTGCTATTACGCCGACGACACCGGCGGTAATGGCGCTCAGCGCACCTGACAGTCGTGGCATGTTGGCCAGGCGCTCAATATAGGGAGCGCCGGCGAATATCCATAAAAAGCACGGCGCAAAGGTCACCCAAAGGGCCACTGCAGCCGCCGCCAGCCCGCCGGTTACCGAACCCTGCAAGCCGGACGCGCGAAAACCCGCCATGTAGCCGACGAACTCCGTCACCAGGATCAAGGGTCCGGGCGTGGTTTCCGCCAGGCCGAGCCCGTCGACCATTTGCGGTGCGGTGAGCCAGCCGTGATTTTCAACCGCCTGCTGACCCATATAGGCCAGCACCGCATAGGCACCGCCAAAGGTCACGACGGCCAGCTTGGAGAAGAACAGCCCGACGGAAACCAGCAGGTGATCGGGATAGGTTACCAGAGCAATGACGGCAATCGGTGTAAACCAGATGACCAGCCAGGTCGCTATGGTGCGTACGGTCTGCAGCGCAGGTACCGGCGTGACCTCATGCAAGGCGGTGTCGGCCGCCTGGCCTTTTGTCATTGCATAGCCGGTGATGCCGGCAACCACAATTACCGCCGGGAACGGTATGTTGAATACGAACAGCGCAAGAAAAGCCGCAATGGCGATCATCCAGTGCCAGGGCAGATTCAAGGCGCGGCGCGAGACTTTCAGCAGGGCTTCCAGGACGATGGCCAGCACAGCCGCCTTGATGCCGAAGAAGACGGCTTCAACCAGCGGCAACCTGCCGAACAGCGAATACAGAACCGAGATGACGAGCACGACGGCGGCGCCGGGCAGTACGAACAGCAGACCTGCCATCAGGCCGCCGCGCACCCCGTGCAGGCGCCAGCCGGCATAGGTTGCAAGCTGCATGGCTTCCGGACCGGGCAGTAGCATGCAGAAATTGAGGGCACGCAGATAGTCCTGCTCGCTCAGCCACGGGCGCTGTTCCACCAGTTCGCGGTGCATCAGGGCAATCTGCCCCGCCGGGCCACCAAACGAGAGGCAGCCGATGCGCGCAAAAACACGCATGGCTTCACGGAATGAAGTTGAAGGGTCATTTGTCATTGCTGTTGCCTCTCAATCTGTCATCGGCTGCCAGCCATGGGTTTCACTGCCGGCCAGTTTTAGGCGGGCATAGAGCGCGTCGTAAACCGGAAATCCGAGGCGCATCACATCGTGGTCGGATTTGCCCACAATGGAATTACCCAACATGACGGCCAGCAGGCCGGCAGCTTCCGGCGCCAGATCATTCCGGCCGGTATCGGCACCGCGCACGATGCTTGCCAGCTGAGCGAGAACCGGGTCGTTCAGGTCAAACTCGCGCAGCAATGTGTCAAAGCTGCAAAGATCGCCATCATGTTCAATAACCGCCCCCGGTGTATCAAATGCGACGCCTGACAGTTCGTCCGCTATATCAATCACCCACTCGGCTTCGGCAAAATGAAACACGGCGTCGGGATCAACGAAGCGGGAAATAAGCCATGGGCATGCAACACGGTCAATCTTGGGCTCCATGCGCGTTACCCAGGTACTCGGCCCGGCGTCCACGGGACAAAGCCGGCTTTGCCCGACGGTTGGCAGGCCGGCTTCAATCCAGCCGTCTACGCCGCCTGCCAGTGCGCGGGCATTATAGCCTCTTTGCCTGAGCAGGGCAGTGGCGATCTGCGATACATTGTGACCGTGCATGCAGTTCAGCACGATCAGGTTGTCGCGGGACAGATTGCCGGACCAGTCCAGAGCTTCAATGTGGTTGCGCCAGCGGCTGCCCGGCAGAAACCGTGAACCCGGTTCGATGGCCTGCGGTCGGCGAACGTCAAAAATGCGAACCGGTTCGGCAGTTGCCAGCCGGTGTGAAAGATCTTCAGCGGAGATAAAAAAGTCGCCCATAATGCGGGTTCCCTCCATAGCAGAGTGAACGGCGCTTGGGCGACATGCCTGACGGGGTGGCCAATAGAACCCCGTGACGCAGTATTTAGAGCATTAACTATCCAGCGGCAAGCCATTTCATCAGGCGGAGCCGGCGCTTGCCGAAGCCCGGGCTTTGGCACAGACTGGATCATGTTACAGGTTCAGCAGAAACCCTTTCGGACTTGTAATGAAAGTTGATTTGACGGGCGCTGGAAAAATATGTCAGCATTACTGACCTTTTCGAATTATACGGAGTATGAGTAATGGCATTGAAGCCGGTAAAACTCGACGATAAATTCGACCTTTCGAAATCGCATGTCTTCATGACGGGAACCCAGGCAATCGTGCGGCTGACGCTGATGCAGCGCGCCCGCGACGAGCGTGAAGGGTTGAATACCGCCGGCTATGTGACGGGTTATCGCGGCTCGCCGGTCGGCGGGCTCGACCAGCAGTTCATGAGGTCGGTAAAGTATACCGAGCCTGCCAATGTCCGCTTTGAGCCGGGTATCAACGAAGACCTGGCTGCGACCGCGATCTGGGGCGCCCAGCAGGCGGAAATGCGCGGTGAGGGCGCTTATGACGGCGTGTTCTCGATCTGGTACGGCAAGGGACCCGGTGTAGACCGGACAGGTGATGTGCTGCGGCATGCCAATTCTGCAGGGTCTTCCGAACATGGCGGCGTGCTGGCCCTGATGGGCGATGACCATGGCGCTGAAAGCTCGACGGTTCCGCACCAGTCCGAATTTGCCATGATGGACGCCATGATCCCGATCCTGCACCCGGCAGGCCTGCAGGAAATTCTGGACTACGGTGTCTATGGGTTCGCCCTGTCGCGGTATTCGGGATGCTGGGTCGGACTCAAGTGCGTGCATGACAATATCGAGTCTGCAGGCATCGCCGACGGCGCCGTTGATCGCGTCAAGATCAACCTGCCCAAGGATTTCGACATGCCGGAAGGCGGGCTGAACATCCGTGCTTCCGATGACCGTTTTGAGCAGGAATACCGGCTGCACAATCACAAGCGCTATGCCGCTGTCGCCTTTGCGCGGGCCAACAAGCTCGACAAGATCATCATGTCCGGTGGCAGAACAGCGAAGATCGGCATCGTATCGACAGGCAAGAGCTACCTGGATGTGCGCCAGGCGCTTGACGACCTGGGTATTGACGAAGTGGCATCGTCGAAACTGGGCCTGCGGCTCTTGAAGGTTGCAATGGTGTGGCCGCTGGATCCGCAGATCGTTGACGAGTTTACCAGCGGCCTCGACCTGGTGATCGTGGTAGAGGAAAAACGCTCGCTGCTGGAAACCCAGATTCGTGAACAGCTGTGCAACGACGGAAAAGCGCCGATCGTCATCGGCAAGAAGGATGAAAAGGGAAACACGCTGTTTCCGGCCTGGGGCACACTGGAGCCCAACCAGATAGCCATAACGATTGCCGACCGCTTGCTGAAGAAGCGCAAGTCTAAACCGGTGGAAGAACGCCTTGGTATCATCAAGGCTTCCATGGCCAGTGTCAGCAACTCGCCGAACCTTGCCGAGCGTATTCCGTACTTCTGTTCCGGATGCCCGCACAACTCATCGACTGTCCTGCCCGAAGGCGGCCGCGGCTATGCGGGTATCGGGTGTCACTGGATGGTGCAGTACATCCCCGAGCGCAATACCGAAGGTGCCACCCACATGGGCGGTGAAGGCGCCAACTGGATCGGCGAGGCACCGTTTTCAACCCGCAAGCATGTGTTCCAGAACCTTGGCGACGGTACCTACAATCATTCCGGCCTGATGGCCATCCGGGCCGCTGTCGCGTCCGGGGTGAACATGACCTACAAGATCCTGTTCAACGACGCGGTCGCCATGACCGGCGGGCAGACCCATGAAGGCGGATTGACGGTGCCGCAGATTGCCAACCAGGTGCGCGCGGAAGGCGTGGACCGCATTGCCATCGTTACCGACGAGCCATGGAAATACCCGGCCAATGCGGGCTTCCCGGATCGTATCAGTGTGCATCACCGGTCTGAACTGCAGACGGTACAGAAAGAGATGATGGAGGTGCCTGGCATCTCCTGCATCATTTACGACCAGACCTGTGCGGCGGAAAAGCGCCGACGGCGCAAGCGCGGCACATTTCCGGATCCGGACCGGCGCGTGTTTATCAATGAACTGGTGTGTGAAGGCTGCGGTGACTGCGGCGTGCAGTCGAACTGTGTGGCCATCGCGCCGAAGGAAACCGAGTTTGGCCGCAAGCGCCAGATTGACCAGTCTGCCTGCAACAAGGACTTTTCCTGCCTGAAAGGCTTCTGTCCGAGCTTTGTCACCATTGAAGGCGGTGAATTGATCAAGGGGGTGTCGAACCCGGTCAACACGGAAGGGACACCGTTCCCGGTCCTGCCGCAGCCGGAGCAGGTGGCGCTGGATCAACCCTGGGCGATGATGATTACCGGTATCGGCGGCACCGGCGTTGTCACCATCGGCCACCTGATCGGCATGGCGGCAAACCTGGACGGCAAGGGCGTTGCCATGATCGACATGGCGGGCCTGTCCCAGAAGAACGGCGCGGTGGTGACACACCTGAAGCTGGCGCAGACACAGGACGACATTGCCTCCATCCGAATTGCCGCTGGCGGCGCGGATGTGTTGTTGGGTTGTGATATTGTGACATCGGCGTCGGAGCGGATTCTGTCCGGCGCCTCTCGTGCGCGCACCCACGCCATCGTCAATTCATACGAAGTGATGCCGGCTCAGTTTACCCGTGATGCCGACTTCAACCTGCCGGGCTCGCAGATGCAGGTGCAGATCGAGGCCCGCACGAAGCAGGGTGCGACCGAGTTCGTTGACGCGACCCGCATTGCCACCGCCTTGCTGGGTGATTCCATTGCCTCAAACCTGTTCACGCTCGGTTATGCCTGGCAGCATGGGCTGGTGCCGGTTTCCGAGGACGCAATCATACGCGCCATTGAACTCAATGGTGTTGCCATCAAGATGAACCAGCAGGCGTTTTTGTGGGGCAGGCGGGCGGCGCACGACCTTGCTGCGGTCGAGGCGGTATTGTCCGCCGGAACCAAAAACACCGAGGAACAACCAAGGACACTGGATGATGAGATCAGCCGGCGTGTGGATTTTCTGACCGGCTACCAGAACGCTGCTTATGCAGATACCTACAAGAGCCTTCTTGACGATGTGCGGTCACGCGAAGCGAAAGCCGTCAAGGGATCTGAAAAGCTAACTGCGGCGGTCGCCCGCTACCTGTTCAAGCTGATGGCCTACAAGGACGAGTATGAAGTTGCCCGGCTTTACTCGGACGGGTCGTTTGCAAAGTCGGTCGCGGCCAAGTTCAAGGGTGACTACGAGGTTCGCCACCATCTCGCGCCGCCCCTGCTGGCAAAGCGTGATCCGGAGACCGGTCATTTGCTGAAACAGGAATATGGCCCGTGGATGATGCAGGCGTTTTCCGTGCTGGCGAAGCTGAAAGGGTTGCGCGGTACGGCGTTCGATCCGTTTGGCCGCACTGAGGAACGCCGCATGGAGCGTCAGCTGATCGCGGATTACCGCGACACGCTGTCCGTGGTCTTGTCGGGCCTCAAGCCTGCCAACCTGGACCTTGCCGTCGAGATTGCCTCGGTGCCGGAAGGCATCCGCGGATATGGGCATGTGAAGGAACGCCATGTCGCCGAAGCAAAGACCAGCGAGGCAACGCTGCTTGATGCCTACAAGGCCGGCAAGTCACGGGCACCGGTGTTTCTGGCTGCAGAGTGAGGTGAACCTAATCGCGACGGCACTATCATGACCCCCGATGAACTGGCCGACATTGCCGTTTGGGCAGGCGAACTGACACAGGAAGAACTGGCGCACGTAGCACCCGGTGTCAGGATGAAGACCTTTGAGCGGGGCCAGCATGTGGCGCATTTCTCCGACCGGGTCGATGCATGGCACGGCGTCATTGGCGGCGTCCTGCGCATAGGCCATGTATCCGACACCGGCCAGGTGGCCGGCGTGTCTGCCATTTTAGGCGGCGGCTGGTTTGGCGAGGGCTCGATCATCAAGGACGAGGCGCGGCGCTATGACGTTGCCGCAGTAACCGATGCCGACGTGGCAATCATGCGCGGCGACACCTTTCGCTGGCTGTTTGCCAACTCTGTCGGGTTCAACCGCTTCCTTGTGCAATTGCTCAATGAACGGCTGGGGCAGTTTATTGCCATTGTCAGCCGGGACCGGACCAGCAGCGCAGTGGTGCGGCTGGCGCATACAATAGCGGCAATGTACAATCCGGTGTTGTTTCCACGCACGCCTGATGAAATTGAAATGCCACAGGAAGATCTCGGCCTGTTTGCCGGAATTTCACGCCAGATCACCAACAAGTCGCTGCACAAACTGGCTGATGACGGCCTGATAAAACTCATGCCTAGTGGCCTGAAAGTGCTGGATGTCGAGGGTTTGAAAGACTATGGCGGATGAAGACGGCTTCACCAAGGCCCAATCTGAGACCATAGAACACAAGAATATGGTCTGTCTGTCAACTCAGTACTGGTGCACAGCATTTTTTTTCGGCACACTCCCCCTCAATCGTCGGCATCAAGACCGGTAACTGGAAGTGAACAAGCAGCTTGCTGAGGGCTGCCTGTCAGGGTGGAAATGACATATGAATGCTGAAGCGCATGACGCGTCGGTGCACGACACAATTCCGAAACTGCTATTGCGAAATGCCAAGATCAGAGGCGCACGTCCTGCCATGCGCGAAAAGGATCTTGGCATCTGGCAGACGTGGAGCTGGGCTGACACGCTGGCTGAAATCCGTGACCTGGCAATGGGCTTGCGGGCCCTGGGTCTCAAGCGCGGTGACCGGGTGGCGATTGTCGGCGACAACCGGCCGCGACTTTACTGGGCAATCTGTTCGGCCCAGTCGCTCGGCGCAATTCCGGTGCCGGTGTACCAGGACTCCGTGGCCGAAGAGATGGGCTATGTGCTGGACCATGCCGGGGTCAAGTTTGCCGTGGTGGAAAACCAGGAGCAGGTCGACAAACTGCTGGAAATCCAGGAAACCTACAAGGACCTCAAGGAAATCGTCTTCGACGAGGAACGCGGCCTGCAGAACTATGATGTTGACGGCGTGCGCTCGTATGAAGCGGTGCAGCAACTTGGCCGCGAAAGCGGTGAAAGCGAAGATGTGTGGCGTGCCGAGATTGCCAAGGGCAAGACCGCTGACACGGCAATCATCCTGTACACGTCAGGCACGACCGGGCGGCCCAAGGGCGTTGTGCTGACGCAGGGCGCGTGTGTCTGGGCTGCAGACACGGCACAAGAATTCGACAATCTGACCGAGAATGACGAGGTGATCGCCTACCTGCCGATGGCCTGGGTCGGAGACCACATATTCTCGTATGCGCAGTCTTATGTTTCGGGATATTGCGTGAATTGCCCGGAAAGCCCGGAAACGGTTATCGACGACCGGCGCGAGGTAGGCACGACCTATGCTTTCGCACCACCGCGAATTTACGAAAACCTGATCACCCACACTACGGTCGCCATGGAAGACGCCAGCGCGATCAAGAAGAAAATGTTCGAATATTTCCTGGGCGTGGCGCGGGAATATGGCGAAGACATCCTCAACGGCAAGCCGGTGCCGCTGATGGCCAGGCTGAAATACTGGCTCGGCAATTTCATGGTGTATGGACCGCTGAAAAACCGTTACGGGCTGAGCAAGGTGCGCATCGGTTATACGGCGGGTGAAGCGATCGGGCCTGAGATTTTCAAATATTACCGGGCGCTCGGTATCAACCTGAAGCAGCTCTACGGACAGACTGAAGCGGCCGTTTACATTACCGGCCAGCCCGACGGCGAGATTTATGCCGACACTGTCGGTACGCCCATGGGTGGTGTGGAAATCGAGGTCGCCGACAGCGGCGAGGTGATGTACCGCTCGCCGGGCGTGTTCACCGAATACTACAAGAACAAGGAAGCGACCGAGGATACCAAGACCGCGGAAGGCTGGGTACATTCCGGTGATGCCGGCTTCATTGATGAAAACGGTCATCTGAAGATTATCGACCGGGCCAAGGATGTCGGCCACTTGAATGACGGCACGCTGTTCCCGCCGAAATACATCGAGAACAAACTGAAATTCTTCCCGAACATCAAGGAAGCGGTTGCTTTCGGTGACGGGCGGGACACGGTGACCGCGTTCATCAATATCGACCTGACGTCGGTGGGCTCGTGGGCTGAACGAAATAACGTCGTCTATGCCAGCTACCAGGAACTGGCCGGTCATTCCGACGTTTACAAGATGATCGAGGAACATGTGGATGCGGTGAACCAGGAACTGTCGCGAGAAGAGCGTGTTGCCGGTGCTCAGATTTCTCGCTTTTTGATCCTGCACAAGGAACTCGACCCTGATGACGGCGAGATTACCCGCACCGCCAAGGTGCGTCGCTCGCTGGTCAACGAACGCTATGCCGTGCTGATCGACGCGCTGTACGATCCGGCCAAGAAGCGCCAGAAGATCAAGACCGAGGTTACCTTCGAGGACGGCAGGCGTGGCGATATTGAAGGTGATGTCGAAATCAGGGACATGCAGCTGCATGCCATTGACCGGGCAAGCTTCAAGGAGGCTGCAGAATGAATGTGGCGGTTAAACCGGCTGACACGGGCAACGACCGTGCCAACGCGCCGGAAGTCATGCTTGATATTCGCAATGTGTCACTGTCGTTCGGTGGTGTGCACGCCATCAAGGATGTGAGCTTCAATATCAACAAGGGCGAGATCCGCGCGATCATCGGCCCCAATGGCGCCGGCAAGACTTCGATGCTGAACGTCATCAACGGCTTTTATCATCCGCAGGTCGGCGAGATCACCTTCAAGGGCGAAACCCGCACCCAGATGCGGCCTTACGTGGCCGCCACGCAGGGCATTGCCCGCACGTTCCAGAACGTGGCGCTGTTTCGCGGCATGTCGACGCTCGACAACATCATGTCCGGCCGCACGCTGAAAATGCACAAGAACTTCTTCTGGCAGATGCTGCGCTACGGCCCGGCCATGCAGGAAGAGGTCGAACACCGCGAGCGGGTCGAGGAAATCATCGACTTCCTGGAAATCCAGCATATCAGGCGGACACCGGTCGGCCGTCTGCCATATGGCCTGCAAAAACGGGTTGAGCTGGCACGGGCCCTGGCCATGGAGCCGGAACTTTTGCTGCTTGATGAACCGATGGCGGGCATGAACCTGGAAGAAAAAGAAGACATGTCGCGCTTCATTCTCGATGTGAACGACCAGTTCGGCACAACGATTGCGCTGATCGAGCACGATATGGGGGTGGTAATGGATCTGTCGACACGGGTGGTGGTGCTGGATCATGGTGAAAAAATCGCCGACGGCACACCGGCGGAGGTCAGCTCCAATCAGGATGTGATTGATGCTTATCTCGGCGTAGCGCACTGACAGATCAGGGGAACAGGCAATAATGGATATTCTTTACAACATTCTGATCGACCCGTTTGTGCAGATGGGTTCTGCGCCGGACTTCTTCCTGCAGGTTTTGTGGTCGGGGTTTGTGGCAGGCACGCTGTACTCGCTGATTGCGCTGGGTTTCGTGCTGATTTTCAAGGCATCCGGCGTGTTCAATTTCGCCCAGGGCATCATGGTGGTGTTCGCGGCACTGACCCTGGTTGGCCTTTACCAGGCAGGCGTGCCGGCTTGGCTTGCATTGATCCTGACCATCGGAGCGATGTTTGCGCTGGCCTGGCTGGTCGAGCGCATTGTGCTGCGCAACCTTGTGAACCAGGAGGAAATCATCCTGTTCATGGCGACCATCGGGCTGAACTATTTCCTGATCGGATTTGGCGAATACGTGTTCGGCGGCGAGCCGAAACCGATGATTGCCTCGGAGCTGGGATTGCCCACCGGGTCCACCACATTCGAGCCTTTCGGCGGTATTGTCATCATCGAACACCTCGACGTGGCCGCTGTCATCATGGCGATCATCCTGGTGACGGCGCTGGCGATCTTCTTCAACAAGACCCGCATCGGGCGGGCCCTGCGTGCTGTTGCTGATGATCATCAGGCGGCCCTGTCGGTCGGCATTTCGCTCAACCAGATCTGGGTTATCGTGTGGTTTGCAGCAGGTATCGTGGCGCTGGCAACCGGCATCATGTGGGGGGCCAAGTCGGATGTGTCGTTTGCCTTGCAGATTGTTGCGCTGAAAGCCCTGCCGGTGCTGATCATCGGCGGCTTCACCTCGATACCCGGCGCCATCATCGGCGGCCTGGTGATCGGATTTGGCGAGAAACTGTTTGAAATTTACTGGGGCGGGCTTTTGGGCAGTGGTGTCGAGGGCTGGTTTGCATATGTGATTGCGTTGATCTTCCTGCTGTTCCGGCCGCAAGGGCTGTTCGGCGAAAAAATCATCGAACGAATTTAGGGCGAGGCTGGGTACAAGAAAATGTTTTATCGTGAAGTAGGCCAGTTCAAGACCAACTACACCGCCGACAGCCAGGTGTTTCCGATCCTGCAGGACAAGCTCGGCATTATCGCCATGCTGGTGATTGCCTATGTGATCATACCGATGGCCGGCAATGACTTTTTCATCACCACTGTGATGATCCCGTTTCTGGTATTTACGCTGGCCACAATCGGCCTGAACATCCTGGTTGGCTATACCGGGCAATTGTCGCTGGGTACAGGAGCCTTCATGGGGGTAGGGGCATATTCGTGTTACAAGCTGACCACCATTTTCCCTGATGTGAACATCATCATCATGGTGCTGTTGTCCGGCTTCTTTGCCGCCGGTGTTGGCATCCTGTTCGGCTTGCCGTCGCTGCGCATCAAGGGTTTTTACCTGGCCGTGACCACGCTTGCCGCCCAGTTCTTCCTGGAGTGGGCGTTTATCCGGATACCGTGGCTGTACAACTACAATGATTCCGGTGCCATCGAGGTACCGCAACGCGAGGGCTTCGGCGTGATCCTGTCGGGTGCCGCCGCGCAGCCCGTGACGCGCTACCTGGTGGTGTTGTCCATCGTGCTGGTGATGACATGGATTGCGTCCAACATCATCCGCGGCCGCATCGGCCGGTCCTGGATGATGATCCGCGACATGGATATCGCTGCTGAACTGATGGGCGTGCGCCCTCTATATGCCAAGCTGTCGGCGTTTGCGGTGTCGTCTTTCTATTGCGGTGTCGCGGGCGCGATGGGCGTGTTTTTCTGGCTGGGTGCGGCGGAAGTTGAGAGCTTCGATATCAACCACTCGTTCCTGTTCCTGTTCATGGCCATCATCGGCGGGCTTGGTTCGCTGATCGGTTGCTACATGGGGGCTGCTTTCATCTGGATCCTGCCGATCATTATTCGCGCGCTGCCGGGCACGCTGGGCCTGGACATTAACGCTGCAACCGTCGAGCACATCAACTTCATGATTATTGGTGGTATGATCATCTTTTTCCTGATCGTTGAACCACACGGGCTTGCGCGACTGTGGCAGATAGCAAAAGAAAAACTCAGGACGTGGCCGTTCCCCTACTCCTGATCTGAGAGATGAGGCATTTTTTTTGGGAGCAAGAAACTGAAGTGTCATCAATCCGGGAGCACGGATCAGATGGCGTAAATTTAAACAAAAGCAACCGGATCCACGACGGGACGGTATTCAGGGAGGAAACCAATGAAGAAGCTTTTGATGACTGGTGTAGCCTTTGCCACCTTGGCAGGTACTACATTTACTGCGGCCCCGGTGGCGCATGCCGAAGACACGATGTTCGTGCCTTCGCTGAGCTATCGCACCGGGCCATTCGCCAGTGGTGGCACACCGCTGGCCAACGGTTATGCCGATTACTTCAACATGCTGAATGCCCGTGATGGCGGCATTGGCGGCGTCAAGATTGTCGTCGAAGAATGCGAAACCGGCTACAATGCCCAGAAGGGTGTCGAGTGCTACGAGTCGACCAAGGGCAAGGGCGCGCTGGTGTACAACCCGTATTCAACCGGCATCACCCTGCAGCTCATTCCAAAAGCACCGGTTGACAAGATTCCGGTGCTCTCGATGGGTTATGGCCTGTCGGCAGCTGCTATCGGCGAGAAGTTCCCGTGGACCTTCACCTATCCGACAAGCTACTGGAGCCAGCTGTCATCGATCCTCAAGTACATCGATGCCAATGGCGGCCTCAAGGGCAAGAAAGTCGGCTTCATCTATCTTGATGTCGGGTACGGCAAGGAGCCTATCCCGCTGCTCGAACAGCTGGCCAAGGATCAGGGTTTTGAAGTTGCCAAGTTCCCGGTCGGCGTGAAGGAAATGCAGAACCAGAGTTCGCAATGGCTGAACGTCCGCAAGGAACGCCCTGACTACATGGTCATGTGGGGCTGGGGTGCGATGAACGCTACGGCTGTCAAGGAAGCGGCCAAGATCAAGTATCCGCTGGACAAGTTCATCGGCAACTGGTGGGCCGGCGCACACGCAGACCTGCGTTCGGTCGGTGAAGCTGGCAAGGGCTACAAAGCCGCCAACTTCTCCGGAGTGGGAACTGACTTCCCGGCGCTTCAGGATGTGATCAAGCATGTTGTTGACAAGGGTGGCAGCCAGGTTGCCAGTAAAGACCTCGTCGGCGACGTCCTGTACAATCGCGGCCTGTTCAACTCCGTGCTGATTGCCGAAGGCATCCGCGCGGCCCAGGCCAAGACCGGCAAGAAAGTCATCACAGGTGCAGACCTGCGTGATGGCTTCGAAAACTTCGACCTGTCGGAAGCGCGCCTGAAAGAGCTTGGCCTGGAAGGCTTTACCGCTCCGATCAAGGGATCCTGCAAGGACCATGAAGGCGCCGGTTCAGTGTTCATCCAGCAGTGGGACGGCAAGGACTGGGTCAAGATTTCCGATCCGATCGCACCTGATACCGCTGTCGTACGGCCGCTTCTGGAAGCAGCTGCAGACAAGTACCTGTCCGACAAGCCTGAATGGAAGACCCAGACCTGCAGCTGATTGCAGTGATGTGCTCTGAAATTTAACGATAATACTCCGCCTGCCTTATCGGGGCAGGCGGGGCTGATCACCCCCGCTATCCAATTGAAGGCGTTTGCCCATGGCCGAAACCCTTGCTGCCCAAGACACTGAAGCACAGACCGAACAACCTGTTCTGTCGATCAACAATATCGAGGTGATCTACAATCACGTCATCCTGGTGTTGAAAGGTGTATCGCTCGATGTGCCGCAGGGCGGTATCACGGCTTTGCTGGGTGCAAACGGCGCCGGAAAAACCACGACGCTGAAAGCGGTGTCGAACCTGCTGCGCGCGGAACGCGGGGACGTGACCAAGGGAACCATCGAGTTCAAGGGCGAGCGGATCGACCAGCTTACGCCCAACGAAATGGTGAAGCGTGGCTGCATCCAGGTGATGGAAGGCCGTCACTGTTTTGAACACCTGACCATCGAAGACAATCTCCTGGCCGGCGCCTTTACCCGGCGCGACGGCCGCGCGGCAATCGCCCAGGACCTTGAGATGGTCTACAACTATTTTCCGCGGCTGCGTGAGCGCCGCACCTCGCAGGCCGGCTATACGTCCGGCGGCGAACAGCAAATGTGCGCCATCGGCCGGGCGCTGATGTCGCGCCCGACGACCATCCTGCTGGACGAGCCGTCCATGGGGCTGGCGCCGCAGCTGGTCGAGGAAATTTTCGAGATCGTCAAGAAGCTGAACGAAAACGAAGGCGTGTCCTTCCTGCTGGCCGAGCAGAATACCAACATTGCACTGCGCTATGCCAAATACGGCTACATCCTGGAAAACGGCCGGGTGGTGCTGGACGGGGAAGCGTCCGCCCTGCGTGACAATGAAGACGTGAAAGAATTCTATCTTGGCGTGTCGGGCGAAAACCGCCGTTCGTTCAAGAATGTAAAGGCCTACAAGAGACGCAAACGCTGGCTGGCCTGACCATTGGTTGCCTGACGTTGAGCCGCATAAGGCAAGTTGGAACTGACATTATGACTTCGTACTTTGATGAGCTGGAGACGCGTGACCACGAGGCGCGCGAGGCACAACTGTTCAGGGACCTGCCTGCTCAGATCGAGTATGCGCTGACCGCTCCCGGCTGGAAACGCTTCCTGGCAGGTGCCGAACCGTCCGGAACCACTTCCAGGCAAGCCCTGGCCCGGTTGCCGGTGCTGCGCAAGACCGACCTGAAAGACCTGCAGGCGGCAGAGCCGCCGTTCGGCGGATTTACGCCCGGTGGCCCGGAGACCTGGGGCCGGGTGTTCATGTCGCCGGGACCGATATTCGAACCGATGGGACTTGCAGCCGACCCCTGGCGCGGGGCGCGTGCGCTGTTTGCCGCCGGTTTCAGGCCGGGTGACATGGTGCACAATTGTTTCGCCTACCATCTGACGCCGGGCGGGTTCATTCTCGACGAAGGCGCGCGTGCACTGGGATGTTCGGTTATTCCCGCCGGTATCGGCAATACTGAACTGCAGATGGACAATATCGAGGCACTGAAACCGGTCGGGTTCACCGGCACGCCGGATTTTCTGAAAATCCTGCAGGACAAGGCCGCAGAGGCCGGTCGCGACGTCTCGTCGATCAAGCGGGCGCTGGTATCAGGCGGGGCGCTGTTTCCGAGCCTGCGCGAAGAGTATGCCAGCCGCGGGGTCAGCGTGTTGCAGTGTTATGCAACGGCCGACGTCGGGGTCATTGCCTATGAGAGCGAGGCAATGGAAGGCATGATTGTGGATGAAGGCGTCATCCTGGAAATTGTTCGACCCGGCACCGACGAGCCGGTTGCGGAAGGTGAAGTCGGTGAGGTGGTCGTCACCAACTTCAACAAAACCTACCCGATGATCCGCTTCGGCACCGGCGACCTGTCGGCAATCCTGCCAGGCGCCAGCCCCTGCGGACGCAGCAACCAGCGTATCAAGGGCTGGATGGGCCGGGCGGACCAGACCACGAAGGTCAAGGGCATGTTCGTACACCCGTCGCAAGTTGCGGACATCGGCAAGGCCCATCCGGAGCTTGGCAAGTTGCGCTTGGTCGTCGGGCGCAGTAATGAACAGGATACCCTGGTATTGCAGGCAGAATGCGCCAATGCCGCTGACGGTCTGGCGGAAGCCGTTGCCGGGACCATGCAAAAGATCTGCAAGATACGTGGACAGGTTGAGCTGGTTGCCGTAGGTAGTCTGGCAAATGACGGAAAGGTGATTTCAGACGATCGTCCTGCTGCTGCCTGATCTGTTATCTGGTACAAGACGTACTTCTAAAGCGTTATCCAGAACATCAGGAAGACCATGCCGGACAATTCCAAAAATCGCGAATTTGCGCTGCCTGCCGACCATCCGCCAGTCGTCGGCGGAAAGACCGGCGTTCTCATCATGAACCTTGGAACCCCTGAGGCCACCAGCTACTGGCCGATGCGGCGTTATCTGAAGGAGTTCCTCTCGGACCCGCGGGTGATCGAAACAAACCGGGCGTTATGGTGGGTTATCCTCAACGGTATCGTCCTGACGTTTCGGCCCAAAAAGTCCGGCCATGCCTACGAGCTGATCTGGAACAAGGAGCGCAACGAGTCTCCGTTGAAAACCATAACCCGGTCACAGTCCGGGCAATTGGCAGAGCTGTATTCGGGTAATGCCGAGATAGTGGTTGACTGGGCCATGCGCTATGGCATGCCGCCGGTGAAGGAGCGTATCGAGCATCTGAAGAGCCTGGGCTGCGACAAGATCGTGCTGTTTCCGCTCTATCCACAATATTCAGCGACCACGACGGCAACGGCGCTGGATAAATGCTATGACGCGCTGAAGCAGATGCGGTGGCAACCGGCCATTCGCACCGTGCCGCCCTATCATGATGACCCGGCCTATATAGATGCGCTGGCAAGCAGCCTGACGGCGCACCTGAAAGCCATCGACTACAAGCCCGATGTCGTGGTGGCATCGTTCCACGGGTTGCCGAAGTCGTACCTGATGCGCGGTGATCCCTATCACTGCCATTGCCAGAAGACCGCGCGGCTGCTGCGCGAGCAAATGGGTATGAAGGAAGGCGAATTGATCATCACCTTCCAGTCGCGGTTCGGAACCGAGGAATGGCTGCAGCCGTATACCGACAAGACAATCGAGAAACTGGCGGCGGACGGAGTGAAAAACGTCGTCGTCATTACGCCGGGTTTTTCTTCCGATTGTGTTGAAACACTTGAGGAAATCGCCATCGGAGTGAAGGAAGCCTTTATCGAACACGGCGGCGAGAATTTCTCCGTGGCACCATGCCTGAACGACAGCAAGGCATCGATAAAAATGCTCAAGCATCTGATTGACCGGGAGCTTGCCGGCTGGATTTGAGACTTATCCTTGCGTTGCTTCTGTGAGTTGACGAAATTGCGACGTGAAACAGGCGAATCAAAGTAGTTTTTAACCAATTTCCGCCACTCTGCCGCAAAACGGCAGGCGCTTGCGTCTTTTCAAATAAGGATTGGTTTCATGCTTGAAGGTTTCAGTGTTTTCGTTCTGGTGCTGCTTGCACTGGCGGTCATCACCCTGTTCAAGTCGATCACGACCGTGCCCCAGGGCTTTGAGTACACCGTCGAACGATTTGGACGCTACATCAAGACGCTGGGCCCCGGCCTTGGCATCATCCTGCCGTTCATCGATCGGGTCGGATCGAAAATGAACATGATGGAACAGGTGCTGGAAGTGCCGAGCCAGGAGGTCATCACCAAGGACAATGCCATGGTGCAGGTCGATGGCGTGGCGTTTTTTCAGGTACTGGATGCAGCCAAGGCGACATATGAAGTCAACCGGCTGGAAAATGCGATTCTCAATATAACCATGACCAATATACGTACCGTCATGGGGTCGATGGACCTGGACAGCCTGTTGTCGCAGCGCGATGACATCAACCATGCCATATTGGGTGTGGTCGACCAGGCGACCTCCCCGTGGGGCGTTAAGATGACCCGCATCGACATCAAGGACATCAACCCGCCGCGTGACCTGGTTGATTCCATGGCCCGGCAGATGAAGGCAGAGCGTGACAAGCGTGCCGCCATCCTGGAAGCCCAGGGGGCACGTGAATCTGCAATTCTGAAGGCCGAAGGCGAGAAACAGGCAATCATGCTGGATGCCGAGGGCAGGCGTGAAGCTGCGTTCCGCGATGCCGAGGCGCGTGAGCGTGCGGCCGAGGCGGAGGCAAACGCCACACGCATGGTGTCGGTTGCCATTGCTGAAGGCGATGTCCAGGCGGTAAACTACTTTGTCGCCAACAATTACATCACGGCGCTGGAAAGCATTGCCAAGTCACCGAACCAGAAATTGCTGATGCTGCCGGTGGAAGCCTCCAGCGTTATCGGGTCGATTGCAGGCGTTGCCGAAATTGCCAAGGAAGCGTTCGGCGAAGGTGGTGGTGGCGCACAGCGCTCCGGCAGCGCGCAGCGTGGCGCGAGCGTACCGAAAGTGAAGCAATAAGGGCGACGGCTGATGGCTGAAATTCTGGGTATTTTTGGAGACTGGACCTGGTGGATCATAGCCGGGTTGCTGCTGGTCAGCGAGTTGCTTGCCACCAGTATCTTTCTTGTCTGGTTCGGGCTGGCTGCATTGAGCGTCGGCCTCGCCGACCTGTTTCTGGGTCTGACCTGGCAGATGGAGATTATCCTGTTCGTCGTGCTGTCGGTGGTCTACCTGCTGCTCGGTCGGCGCTATGTCAGGACGCGGGCCACCGGTGAGGACAACCTGCCCTACCTGAACCAGCGCGTGAATGCATTTGTCGGCCGTACCGCAACGTTGCACGAACCCATCGTCAACGGCGAGGGCAAGGTGCGCATCGATGATGCGTTGTGGCGGGTTACCGGCACCGATGCACCGGCCGGCTCCAGGGTCCGCATTACCGGCGGTTCCAACATGGTGCTGGAAACCGAGCCCGCGTGAGTACGCCGGCGAGTTCTATCCGGGCCGGAAAGTTCTAATCCAGCCCGCCGTTTCTTGCGATAATCTGCTTCAGCACCTGTGTGAATTGCGGGCTTATGTCGGTGCGTGACAGGCCAAGTGCAACATTGGCCGCCAGGAAGCCGACCTTGTCGCCGCAATCGTAGGTGGTTCCGGTAAATTTCAGGCCGTAGAAGTCCTGCTCATCCATCAGTTTGAGCATGCTGTCGGTCAACTGGATTTCACCGCCGGCACCGGCGGTCTGCTTGTCGAGCAGGGCGAATATCTCCGGTTGCAGAATGTAACGGCCGGAAATGATGAGGTTGGACGGGGCATCTTCATGCTTCGGCTTTTCGACCATCGAGGTGATTTCAAAGCCTTCACCGGCGTCAGCGCCGACCCCGACAACGCCATATTTGTGTACCTGGTCCTGCGGCACTTCCTCCACAGCAATCACATTGCCACCGCGCGCGTCATAGACATTCTTCATCTGCGCCAGGCAGCCGGGCGAGCCGTGAATGAACATGTCGGGCAGCAACAGGGCGAACGGCTCATTGCCGACAAGGTCACGTGCACACCACACGGCGTGACCGAGACCAAGGGGCTCCTGCTGACGGGTAAAACTGGTCTGGCCCGCGCCGGGCAGGTCTGACTGGAGAATTTCGAGCTCAATGTCCTTGTTGCGGCGCTTGAGGGTTTCTTCCAGTTCAAACTGCTTGTCGAAATGGTCCTCGATAACCGCCTTGTTGCGGCCGGTGACGAAAATGAAGTGTTCGATACCGGCTTCGCGTGCTTCGTCAACGGCAAGCTGGATGACCGGACGGTCCACAATCGTCAGCATTTCCTTCGGAACAGCCTTGGTCGCCGGCAGAAACCGCGTGCCAAGTCCTGCCACCGGAAACACCGCCTTTTTAATTTTGCTGGTCATCGCTCCGATACCTATCCCCTCAATCGCCCCGATGTTGTGTGAAAACTCACTCAATATCAGGCATCAACAGTAAAGCTTTCTAAACGTTTTGTTTGGGTTTTGTTAGCACAATCAGCCTTCGACGCAGGTCCGTGATTCGGGCGTAAACCAACTGATGCAATCCGGGGATGCAATCTGGAATGAGTGTTCTGGTTACAGGCGGGGCAGGCTATATCGGCTCGCACATGGTGCTTGCGCTGTGTGACGCCGGCCATGACGTCGTTGTGCTCGATAACCTGTCTACCGGCATGTCCTGGGCAGTTGCGCCGCAAGCGAGGCTGATTGAAGGCGATATCGGGGATGAAGAGCTGACGCTGAACATCATCGAAGAGCACAGCGTGGACGCAATTGTTCACTTTGCCGGTTCTATAATTGTGCCGGAAAGCATGTCCGATCCGCTGGGCTATTATCTCAACAATACCGTCAAGTCGCGCTCATTGATCCACAGTGCCGTCAAGGCCGGTGTGCCGCACTTCATCTTCTCCTCTACGGCCGCCGTATACGGTAACCCGAAGACTGTTCCGGTAACCGAAGATGACGACCTTTTGCCAATCTCACCGTATGGCACATCCAAGCTGATGACCGAGTTGATGTTGCGCGATGCCTCCATTGCGCATGATCTTGAATTTGTGGCGCTGAGATATTTCAATGTGGCAGGCGCCGATCCAAAGGGCCGCAGCGGCCAGTCGACACCGCAGGCAACCCACCTGATCAAGGTGGCGTGTGAAGCTGCCCTGGGCAAACGCGATCATCTCCAGGTCTTCGGCAAGGACTACGAAACCCGAGACGGCACCTGTTTGCGCGATTACATCCATGTCAGCGACCTGGTCCGGGCCCATCTTGATGCGCTGAGCTATCTGCGCGGTGGCGGAGAAAGCCAGGTGTTCAACTGCGGCTATGGCCGGGGTTACTCAGTCCTGGACGTGGTCGGCGCAGTGGAGAGGGCGGCGGGTCTCGACCTGGACGTGCGTGATGCGCCAAGACGGCCTGGTGATCCGGCGGAAATCATCGCCAATGCAGATCGGGCACGTTCGGTACTTGAATGGCGGCCTCGGCATGACGATCTGGATTTAATCGTGGCTAGTGCGCTGGCGTGGGAAAAACACCTGCTGAGCCGCAACAGCTGATACAGGAACTTGGTGGAAGCATGAAAAGATTTGGACTTTCTCTTCGTGGATTTGCGGCAATGCCGGTTTTTCTGGCGTGCCTGGTTCTCGGCGCGACCACATCACGCAGCCTGGATATCGGGGCACTGGAAGCCCTGAGCCGCAATGCGGCGTTTGACCAGTTTGTTGAAGACCTGTGGCCGGAAGCGCGGCGCAAGGGAATATCGCCGAAACTCTACAGGGAAGCATTTGCCGGTGTGACGCCGGACCCGCGCATCTTTGCGCGCCAGACCAGCCAGGCTGAGTTTTCAACGCCGATCTGGACATATATTGACAAACGGGTGTCTGCCGACCGGATAGCCCGGGGCAAATCGATGCTGGGCACTCATGCGCGCGCGCTGCAGGCCGTTGAGCGGCGCTACGGCGTCGACAAGTACGTTGTTGCGTCGATCTGGGGCATGGAGACGAATTTCGGCAGTTTTACCGGCAAGATGAGCGTTATTCGCTCACTCGCCACCATGGCATTTTCCGGCGGGCGCAAGAAATATGGCCGCAAGCAGTTGCTGGGTGCACTTGATATTCTGCAAAGCGGGGACATTCCGCTGGATCAGTTCAAGGGATCCTGGGCTGGTGCAATGGGCCACACCCAGTTCATTCCGCTGACCTATAATGCCTATGCGGTGGATATGACCGGAGACGGCAAGCGGGACATCTGGAATTCGATACCGGACGCGCTGGGTTCAACAGCCAACTACCTTAAGAAACGCGGCTGGAAGAACCATATGCCATGGGGATGGGAAGTGCGTTTGCCGCGCGGTTTCAATTACCGCATGGCGGGCAAGAAGGGAACGCGTTCCGTCGCAGCGTGGGCGAAGCTGGGCGTGCGGCCGGCGGGGCGGGGGAAATACGGCGTTGCCGATGTCCGCGCCAGGCTGCTGCTGCCGGTCGGCAGACATGGACCGGCATTCCTTGTGACGCGGAATTTTGACGCTATTCTGGCCTACAACAGGTCGAATTCCTATGCGCTGGCTGTGGCACACCTGGCAGACAGGCTGGCCGGGCAGGGGCCGTTTGTGGCTAACTGGCCAACCGATTTGAAACTTCTGTCGCGGTCCGACAACCGCGAGCTGCAGAAGCTGTTGAGCGCGCGCGGGTTCAATACCGGCGGCACCAGCGGCACCATCGGTCCGCGCACCCGCAGCGCCATCAGCAACTACCAGCATCGCATCGGCCTGACGCCGGACGGGTATGCCGATGCAAGATTACTTGAGCGGTTGCGTCGCGGCCTGTAGACTGCCGGACCATGAATCAGTTTTTGAAAATCTGTCAGCGAGCAGTCGCTGTTGCGGTGTTGGTTGGCCTGGTGAACGTGCCGTCTTACGGCCAGCAGGCTGATGAAGCACCGGTGGTGGAAAGTGCGCAATCCAGTTATCTGCCGGCGCGCAAGCAGGTTTATGACATCGTCATCATGGGAGATGTCCTGGGGACAGGACTGTGGGCCGGCATGAACCGGTTTGTGGAGACTGAAGACCGGGTCACCGTTACAGGCCGTATCCAGGAGAACTCCGGACTCGCCCGTCTGAAGCTCTACAATTGGGCCAAGGCAGCGGATAACCTGCTTGAATCGCGGCCCTTTGATATTGCTGCAATCATGCTCGGGGCAAATGACGCCCGTGACATCAATAGCCCAGAGGGATTTCTCAGGTTCGGCAGCGACGAGTGGCGCAAAGCCTATAGTGAACAGATCAACGCTCTGGTGAGCGCACTGAAAAAACATCGCGTTGCGATCTACTGGATAGGCGTGCCGCCGATGCGGCGCAAAAGCTATGACAATGCCATGAAGATTGTGGCAGATGTCGAGAGGCAGGTCATGGCGGAAAGAGGCGTGCGTTATATCGACTTGCGACTGTTGCTGGCGGACAGTGACGACAACTACACCGACCGCGGTGACGACGGTACAGGCACGATCGTGCGGTTGCGCTCGCGCAATGGCGTCAAGTTCATTGCAGGCGGCAATGACCGGCTCGCGGTTGAGTTGATGAAACTGGTTCGTGCCGACATAGCCATCGGAGACGGTGCCGGCGGCGGTCCGGCGGTTGTCCCCCTGCAGGAAGAAATCATTCTGACACCCGAAGAACTTGCAGCACTGCCTGCCTTTGTGGCGGAACGGCCCGGAACCGAGGCGCCGGTGAAGATTGAGCCGGCCCAGTTGCCGGGCCTGAATTATACAGAGATTGCCCGGGTCAATGAAGATGCGATCAAGCGGGCCGCCAGGGAAGGGCTGACCCTGTTTGACAAGGTTCGCAGTTCGACAGTAGACGGCAGCGCCGCCCGGCTGTTGTTCAGGGACGGCATCTGGCCTGAGGCCCCCGCCGACCGATTTGACTCGTTCAGCGTTGCCAAGGATCCGGCCAACACAGCACAGTAACTCGAGCCTGAAAGCGTCTGGATCAGGTTCAGGGGGTCTTCTGAGCCCATATTGCTCCGGCGGCTACCTGGGTAGAGTGGATGTGCCCATCAGAAATTCGTCGATGGACCGTGCGGCCTGACGGCCCTCGCGGATGGCCCATACCACCAGTGACTGACCGCGGCGCATGTCGCCAGCGCTGAATACTTTCCAGCGGTTTGTCTGGTAGGCCACTGTGTCCGCCTTGACATTGCCACGCCCGTCCAGCGAGACACTGAGCTGTTTCAGCATGCCGTCATGCACCGGGTTCACGAAGCCCATTGCCAGTAGCACCAGGTCAGCCGGCAGTTCAAACTCACTGCCTTCGACCGGTTTCATGGTGCTGTCCACCCGGGTGCCGTGCAGTGTCTTGACCTTGCCCTTGTCGCCGGAGAAGTGCGTGGTCATGACGGCAAAGTCACGCGTAGCCCCTTCGGCCTGGCTTGACGATGTGCGCATTTTCAACGGCCAGTGTGGCCAACTCAACGCCTTGTTTTCCATTTCCGGCGGCGCTGCCATGATTTCCAGCTGGGTCACGGACAATGCGCCCTGCCGGAACGATGTGCCGATACAGTCTGAACCGGTATCGCCGCCGCCGATCACAACGACATGCTTGCCGCCGGCGAGAATGGGAGTGACGTCGCCCAGGTCTTCCCGCCCGATGCGCTTGTTCTGCTGGCGCAGGAAATCCATTGCAAAGTGCACGCCGTCCAGGTCACGGCCCGGTACAGCCAGGTCGCGCGGGTCTTCTGAACCGCCGGACAGCAGCACTGCATCATGGCTGCGCTCCAGGTCCGTTACGTCGGTGTCGACGCCGACATGACGGTTGCAATGAAATACGACGCCTTCTGCTTCCATCTGCTTGGCGCGGCGTTCGATCAAATGCTTGGACATCTTGAAATCGGGAATGCCGTAGCGCAACAGTCCGCCGGGCTTGGCCTGCTTTTCATAGACATGGACATCATGTCCGGCGCGGGCAAGCTGCTGGGCCGCGGCCAGTCCGGCGGGGCCTGAACCGACGACGGCCACCTTCTTGCCGGTCCTGCTTTCCGACACTTCCGGTACAACCCAGCCCTCTTCCCAGGCCCTGTCGACAATCGCACACTCGATTGTCTTGATGGCAACGGGGTTGTCATCAATGTTGAGGGTGCACGACGCTTCGCAAGGCGCCGGGCAAATCCGGCCGGTAAACTCGGGAAAATTATTGGTCGAATGCAGGTTGCGGGACGCCTCTTCCCAGTCCGAGCTATATACCAGGTCATTCCAGTCGGGAATCTGGTTCATCACCGGACAGCCACTGTGGCAGTACGGTATGCCGCAATCCATACAACGGGCTGCCTGGGTCTTGACCTCGGTCTCGGCCAGGGGGATGACAAACTCGTCAAAGTTGGAAACACGCTCGGCGACGGGTTTGTAGGGCCGTTCCTGGCGGTCAAATTCCTTGAAGCCGGTAATCTTGCCCATCTTACTTGCCCTCTCTTACGCCAATCAGCATTTCGCCGGTGGCATTTTGTGCTTCCATTTCCTTCAGTGCGCGGCGGTAATCGACCGGCATGACCTTGACGAATTTCGGCAGATAGGCCTGCCAGTTGTCGAGAATTTCCCTGGCACGTGCCGATGCGGTGTAATGGGAGTGGTTGCTGATCAACTGAAACAGCCGCTCTGCATCATGAGACGTCATGTCGCCCTGCACATCCACAAGCCCATGACTTTCCAGGTCACCGGACTGGTTGGCAATGCGCTGCAGAAGCTCTTCTTCTTCCGGTACAGGCTCAAGATCAACCATGGCCAGATTGCAGCGCTGACGGAAGTCGCCCGCCTCATCCAGCACATAGGCTATGCCGCCCGACATGCCGGCAGCGAAGTTGCGCCCGGTCTGACCCAGAACCACGACTATACCGCCGGTCATGTACTCGCAACCGTGATCGCCGGTACCTTCGACAACCGCCAGCGCGCCGGAATTGCGCACGGCGAAGCGTTCGCCGGCAACGCCGTGGAAATAACATTCACCGGCAATGGCACCATACAGGACCGTGTTGCCGACAATGATCGAGTTCTCCGGCACGATTGCAGTGTTTTCCGGCGGGCGAACCACCAGGCGACCGCCTGACAGGCCCTTGCCGACATAGTCATTGGCCTCGCCGATCAGGTCCAGGGTCACGCCCTTTGAAACGAATGCCCCAAAACTCTGGCCGGCAGTGCCGCGCAGGGTGATCGAGATCGTGTCGTCGGGCAAACCGGCATGTCCGTAGCGCCGGGCAATTTCGCCAGACAGCATGGCGCCGGTCGACCTGTCCACATTGCGGATCGGCAGTTCAAAGCTTACAGGCTTCTTGTTTTCAAGCGCAGGTGCTGCGTGCTCGATCAACTGGCGGTCCAGTATCTTTTCAAGATGATGATCCTGGGCCTCACTGTGGCGGATGGCGATATCCTTTGAAACAGACGGTTTCGCGAATATCTTCGAGAAATCCAGGCCACGGGCTTTCCAGTGCTCGATGGCCTGTTCCTTGTCGAGGAAATCGGTGCGCCCGATCATCTCGTCCAGCGACCTGAAACCCATGGCAGCCATCAGCTCACGCACCTCTTCGGCCACGAAGAAGAAATAGTTGATGACGTGTTCAGGCTTGCCGGTAAAGCGCTTGCGCAGATCGGGATCCTGGGTCGCGATGCCGACAGGGCAGGTGTTGAGATGGCATTTGCGCATCATGATGCACCCGGCTGCAATCAACGGCGCGGTTGCAAAACCGAATTCATCGGCGCCCAGAAGGGCGCCCACGATCACGTCACGGCCGGTGCGCAGACCGCCGTCGACCTGGACCGCGATACGGCTGCGCAGCTCGTTCAGAACGAGCGTCTGCTGGGTTTCGGCAAGCCCGATTTCCCAGGGCGATCCGGCATGCTTGATGGAGGTCAGCGGGGAAGCGCCGGTACCACCTTCAAACCCTGAAATGGTCAGGTGGTCGGCACGGGCCTTGGATACGCCGGCGGCCACTGTTCCAACGCCGACTTCCGACACCAGCTTAACTGATATGTCGGCTTTCGAATTGGCGTTCTTCAGATCGTAGATCAGTTGTGCCAGATCCTCGATCGAATAGATGTCGTGATGCGGCGGCGGCGAGATCAGGCCGACTCCCGGGGTTGAGTAGCGCACTGCGGCGATTGTCTTGTCGACCTTGTGGCCGGGTAACTGGCCACCTTCGCCGGGTTTTGCTCCCTGTGCCATCTTGATCTGGATCATGTCCGAATTGACAAGATACTCCGTGGTTACGCCGAAGCGCCCGGAGGCAACCTGCTTGATGGCCGAGCGCATTGAATCACCGTTGGCCATGGGATTGAAACGGTCAGGCTCTTCGCCGCCTTCGCCCGTGTTGGACTTGCCGCCAATACGGTTCATGGCCATGGCCAGCGTGGTGTGGGCCTCGCGGCTGATCGAGCCGAACGACATCGCACCGGTGGCGAACCGCCTGACGATGTCAGCAGCCGGCTCAACCTCTTCCAGCGGGACAGCCTGCCTGCCCATTTCCTCCGCAGGGCGCAGTCTGAACAGGCCGCGCAGGGTCATCAGCTGGGCTGCCTGATCATTCACCTGCTTGGCAAACGCCCGGTATTTTTCGGGAATGTCGCCACGCACCGCGTGTTGCAGGTCTGCGACTATCTCAGGGCCCCAGACGTGTGACTCGCCGCGGAAACGGAAGGCATACTCGCCGCCGACGTCCAGCGCATTCCGGTAAATCGGAGCGTCGGAAAAGGCAAGCCGGTGCCGTTCAACGGTTTCTGTTGCGATCTCTGCAAGCCCGACACCCTCAACCTGGGTGGCAGTGCCGGTGAAGAAACGATCGACAAAAGCCTGCTTCAGGCCGACGGCATCAAAAATCTGTGCACCGCAATAGGACTGGTAGGTCGAGATGCCCATCTTGGACATGACTTTCAGCAGGCCCTTGTTGATGGCCTTGATGTAGCGCTTTGCCGCTTCCTCACGGCTGACTTCCTCGGCCAGTTTCGGCAGCATGTCTTCGATGGTTTCAAAAGCGAGGTATGGATTGATCGCCTCCGCGCCAAATCCCGCCAGCGTTGCGAACTGGTGGACTTCGCGGGCCTCGCCGGTTTCGACAACCAGGCCCACGGACGTGCGCAGACCGTTGCGTATCAGGTGATGATGCACGGCTGACGTTGCCAGCAGTGACGGGATCGGGACCTGGTCCTGCGACGCCATCCGGTCCGACAGGATGATGATGTTGTGGCCTTCGTGGACGGAACTTTCGGCCCGGGCGCAGAGATGATCCAGTGCCTGCTGCATGCCCAGAGCGCCATCGGCGGCTGCATAGGTAATATCCAGCGTGATCGTCAGGAAGTCATTGTCCTTGATGTCGCCGATGACCCGGATTTTTTCCAGGTCCTCATTGGTCAGGATCGGCTGCGGAACCTCAAGGCGCTTCTGGCGCGAAGTGCCTTTCAGGTCGAGCAGGTTCGGACGTGGGCCGATAAACGACACCAGCGACATGACCAGTTCCTCGCGGATCGGGTCGATCGGCGGGTTGGTCACCTGGGCGAACAATTGCTTGAAATAGGTATGCAGCAGCTTCGGCCTGGACGACAGGGCCGAGATCGGCGTGTCGGTGCCCATGGAGCCGATGGCTTCCTGGCCGGTCTGGGCCATTGGCGCGAGCAGGAATTTGAGGTCTTCCTGCGTGTAGCCAAACGCCTGCTGGCGGTCGAGCAGGGCAACATTGGTCTGCGGCGCGCGCGGCTTGGACGCCGGCATGTCCTTCAACAGCACCTGGGTGCGGTCCAGCCATTCGCGGTAGGGGTACTTGGTGGACAGGGTGTCCTTCAGTTCCTCGTCTGAAATGATGCGCTTTTCTTCCAGGTCGATGAGCAACATCTTGCCCGGCTGCAGGCGCCACTTGGTTGTAATGGTGTCTTCGGCAAAATCCAGCACGCCCATTTCGGACGCGAGCATGACAAAGCCGTCATTGGAGACCAGGTAACGCGCCGGGCGCAGGCCGTTGCGGTCCAGCGTGGCGCCGATCTGGCGGCCGTTGGTGAATGCGATTGCGGCAGGCCCGTCCCAGGGCTCCATCAGGGCGGCATGGTATTCGTAGAACGAGCGGCGATTTTCATCCATCAGCGGATTGCCGGCCCAGGCTTCCGGGATCAGCATCATCATGGCATGGGACATCGGATAGCCGGCAAACTGCAGGAGCTCCAGCGCGTTGTCGAAACAAGCCGAGTCTGACTGGCCTTCATAGGAGATCGGCCACAGTTTTTCCATGTCGGCACCGAACAGGTCGGAACTCATGGTGGCGTAGCGTGCCGCCATCCAGTTGTAGTTTCCGCGCAAGGTGTTGATCTCGCCATTGTGGCAGATCATCCGATAGGGATGGGCCAGCGGCCAGGAGGGGAAAGTGTTGGTGGAGAACCGCTGATGCACCAGGGCCAGGGCGGAGGTGACCTTGGGGTTCTTCAGGTCGGTATAGTAATCGCCCAGGTTCACGCCCAGCACGAGGCCCTTGTAGATGATGGTGTCAGGTGACATGGACACCACATAATAGCCGGAGCTGTCGGTGTCGGTGATGGAGGTGACGCGGTTGGATACCACCTTGCGCATGACGAACAGCTTGCGGGCAAAGGCGAGCGGATCGGTATCCTTGAACCCGGGTCCGCGGGCCACGAACACCTGACGGTGGAACGGCTCCGTCGGCAGAACCGAGGCGCCGAGAACTTCCTTGTCGACCGGCACGTCGCGCCAGCCCAGGACTTCCAGGCCTTCCTCTAGGGCGGCCTTGGCGAAAATCTGTTCGATACGTTCACGCACCGCCGGGTCACGCGGCAGGAACACAAAGCCCACGCCATAGTCACCGGCACCCGGCAGCTTGAAACCGAGCCGTGTTGCTTCGGCGGCAAAAAAGTCGTGCGGGATCTGCAGCAGAATACCGGCACCGTCTCCGGCTTTCGGATCCGCGCCCACCGCACCGCGGTGTTCCAGGTTGGCGAGAATGCGCAAGCCGTCTGCAATGACCCGGTGGCTCTTGTCATTGTTGATGTTGGCGATCATGCCTACACCACATGCATCGTGTTCATTGGCAGGATCATAGAGCCCGGTTTTTGCGGGCAGGCCGGCCTGGGTCAAAGCCTTCGAGCGTGCAGAAACTTGGTATGTCATGTCCGGCGATCCTTGCCTGTTTTGCGAAAGTTGGTCCTTCGTGCCTGACGAAGACCGCACGACGCGGGTGTAGAACTCTTATGTCTGGAGAATTCCGGCTAATGTCCGCTGGCAGGGCTTTATCTGAACGGACACTGTTTCCGCATCCAGCCTGCTGTCTTGAACGTTTCGCCTGCAAATCCCTCCGCTTTTCGGGAGAACTGCGTGGTTGACGTTCTAGAAGCGTTTGAGCGTCGTGCGTTTTCCCGGGGTCAGGCAGACCGTGCCTTGACGTTTCTGTTTGGTTTTAGCCGTCATCGTGCTGCTGCTCGATCTCATTCGGTGGTCTGCCATAATTTAGGTCAGTTGTGCTGACCTAAACTGTCAGTTGTATTGCCAGAAATCTGTCCAATATGCAAGCGGTCTTGGTGCCAGTGGTTTATACCAAGGCGGCCGACAACTACTTCCTCTGGTATTGCAGGTTTATTTGTTTGATCGCGGGTGTGCCTGCCTGAGCGACTGTGGTACTCAGGCGGCGAAAACCGACGTAACCGCGAGTGTGGGAATCAATCGATGAATTTTGGCAGCGACAATGTGTATGGCGTACATCCAGTGGTCATGGATGCAGTCGTGGCGGCGAACTCAGGCACGCAGAGTTCGTACGGCACGGATGACTACACACGCAAGGCGCAGGAACAGCTGTCGGCCGTGTTTGAATGTGACCTGGATGCATTTCTGGTGCTTAACGGCACTGCAGCCAACAGTTTGTGCCTGTCCGCCATGACCCCGCCATACGGTGCGGTTATCTGCCATGGAGACGCACATATACTGGTCGATGAATGCGGCGCTCCGGAACTGTTCACCGGCGGTGCCAAATTGATTGGTGTCAATGACCCAATGGGCAAATTGACGTCAGATGGCGTTGAAAAAGTACTCAACGGTTTTACGCGCGGCGAACATGACCCGAAACCGGCGGCTGTCTCCATAACCCAGGCAAGCGAGCTGGGGACGGTTTACTCGGTTGATGAAATTGCCGCGATTGGAGGACTTGCCCATTCGCGGGGCATGAAACTGCACATGGATGGTGCGCGCTTTGCAAATGCGCTGGTCTCGCTTGGGTGCACGCCGGCCGAAATGACCTGGAAAGCAGGCGTCGATGCGCTGTCGTTCGGGTGCACCAAGAACGGAACGATGATGCTGGAAGCGGTGGTGTTTTTCGACAGGGCACTTGCCGCTGACTTCTCCCACCGGCGCATGCGGGCTGCGCAATTGCTTTCGAAGGGGCGGTTTTTGGGTGCTCAGATGAATGCCTATCTGGAAAATGACCTGTGGCTTGATAATGCCCGTCATGCCAACGATATGGCCACATATCTGGGTGAAATTCTGCAGGCGACCGGCAAGATGCGGATGCCGCTGCCTGTCCAGGCCAACGAGGTGTTTCCGATCATGCCGAGACCCCTGTTCGACATGTTGTTGTCAAAGGGTGTGGTCACTTATCAGTGGCCAGGCGAAGGTCCAGGCAATGATGTGGCGGCGGAAGACGAGATACTGGCCCGCTTTGTGTGTTCATTCCTGACCAGCAAGGCTGATTGCGATGCATTGGTGAAAGAGGTTGAGACATGGAACGGCGCCACCTGACGCTATTACTGGCCGGCCTGGCACTTGTGATTACGGGGCCGTTGCCGCGCGCCGAGGCGCAGTCGGGTCACTTCTATTATTTCGGACATCCGGGCTATAACCCGTATCAGTATCCCTATCCTGACCGTGACGGATATGCGCGTTTTGATCTCAATTGTGTTGGCGCGGCCAAGTTGTTGCGCGAGGACGGGTTTCGGGTCATCGACGCCATTCGCTGCAAACGGCATCTGCCATTTGTGTACCTGGCGGTTCGCGACCGCAAGCGGTACCGGGTGACGATCAGCCAGTTTGACGGCGAGATACTGGACGTGGTGCGGGCGGATCCCAAATCCCGCAAGAAGCGCAAGAAGCGGCGCAAGCGCAGAAACAAGTGAGGCGCCGAAGATGAAATCTTCAGCGCCCGCTCGGTCTGCAGAAAACCCTGCCCGTTAGGCGGCTTTCTTGTCTTCGATCAGTTTGGCCTTCTTGCCGGCACCCTTGATTTCAATGGTGCGTGGTTTCATTGCTTCGGGAAGCTCACGCTTCAGATCGATGTGAAGCAGGCCGTTTTCGATTTCCGCGCCGGTTACTTCAACATGATCGGCAAGCTGGAAGCGGCGGTCAAAATTGCGTGCCGCAATGCCCTGATGCAGGAAATTGACCTGCTCGGTGCGGTCTTGCTTCTGACCGGTCACAGTCAGCGAATGGTTTTTCACTTCTATGGCCAGTTCACCAGGGGTAAATCCGGCGACAGCCATGGTGATGCGATAGGTGTCTTCGCCGGTGCGCTCGATGTTGTAGGGCGGGTAAGTCGGCGTATCCACGGTGTTTACTTCGTCGAGCATCTTGGCCAGACGGTCAAAACCAACGCCGGTACGATAAAGTGGGGTCAAATCAAACATGATGGTCATCCTTTCCATAAGCGATGCAGTTTGTTGATGCACTCTCCCATAATCCGGGCAGAGTGACTTTCAGCTATGTGGACCCGTTCTGGCGTCCACAATTGATATTTAGGAGACCTTTTTCCGGTTTCAAGTCCTGCTGCCTTGTTGCTGTAATTCACTAGGCGGGTTGCCTAGAATACAAGAGACGGGTCAGGTGAAATGTGATCAAATGGCCAGTGAGGGGAATCAGCAGAGGAATGGCGACCAGTATGGCAGACGGATTTGTGTTGGTTGCCGGCAACCCCGTGCCTGCCAATGCCAGTTGTGGGTATCTTGACGTCTCCGACAAAGTGAAGGTGCGCTATGGCCTGTTCCCGGCGCAAGGAGAAGCCCGTGGCACCGTGTGCTTCCTGCAGGGCCGTGGCGAATGCATGGAGCGCAATTTTGAAACCATCCGGGACCTGACCGAACGCGGCTACCAGGTTGCAGCCCTTGACTGGCGCGGGCAGGGCGGTTCGCCTGCTGCCAACGGGCCCAACCGGCATGGTCACATATCCACCTTCTCGTATTACCTGTCCGACTTCACAAAATTCATGGAAGAGGTGGTGTTGCCAGATTGCAGGCCGCCATACATCCTGCTGGGCAACTCAATGGGCGGGCACATCGGCCTGCGCACGATCGTCAAGCACAACTGGTTTGCCGCGGCGGTCATGGTCGCACCGTTGATTGATATTCCTTCAAGCCACCTGCCGCGATGGGTCAAGGTGGCCGTGGTCACAGCCATGACCTATGCAGGGCTCGGCAGGCTGAAGGTGCCGCTTCATGTGTCCCGGCTCATCCGGCCGGAAGATTTTCCCAAAAATCCGCTGACAACGGACAAGACCCGGTTTATGCGAAACATGCGGTTGTGGCAGGAAGCGCCGCATCTGTCTGCCATCGCGCCGACTGTCGGTTGGGTGAGCGCGGCGTTGAGGTCGTGCCGGAAACTGCGCGCGCTGAACGATTCCACGCCCCTGCGCTGTCCTGCACTGCTGGTCATCGCCGGCCAGGACGTTGTGGTGGCCAATGAGACAATCCAGCAGTTTGCCCGCTTTGTGCCGGGCGCCGCCACCATTACCATCAACGGGGCGAAACACGATATCCTGGCCGAAATCGACACGATCAGGGACCAGTTCTTTGCGGCATTTGATGCTTTCGTGGCTGACCGGGTGAAGTAACAGCCGGCCGCCGTGTCCGCACTCAAGCCAGCAGGGCCATCGCCTGTTCATGCAGCGCCCGGTTGGCAGCGACCAGAATATCGCCGCCGTTGCCGGGGTCCTTTCCCTCCCAGGTCGTGACGATGCCGCCGGCTCCTTCCACGATCGGGACAAGGGCGGCAATATCATAGGACTGCAGGCCGGTGTCGATGCTGATACCCAGCTGGCCCGCAGCAACCATGCAGTGAAAATATGAATCCGCGTCAAAGCGCAGGTGCTGAACCGCATTCTCAATGCGCGCCAGGCGTTCTTCATGGCCGTGCTTGCGATAAAGGTACGGTGCCGTTGTGCCGGCCAGCACTTTGGAGAGGTCGGTTTCACTGGTGCAGCGCAACTCGGTTTTTCGGCCCGCGTGCAGCAAGTGGGCACCAGCTTTGCTGCCGGCAAAAATCTCGTCTGTAAACGGCTGCCCGGCAGCACCTGCGATCATGCGGCCGTCATGCTTCAGGCCGACCAGTGTCATCCAGGTGGGGGTTCCGGAGATGAAACTGCGCGTGCCGTCGATCGGGTCCAGTATCCAGGTGAAATCATCATTGCCGGCTTTTTCGCCGAATTCCTCGCCCAGAATACCGTGATCGGGGTATCGTTCCTCGATCATGGTGCGCATGACCTCTTCCGCGGCACGGTCGGCCTGGGTGACCGGATCGAACCCGTCGGCCTGCTTGTTGTCGACCGCCATGGCGGTTCGATACATGGGAAGGGCGATCGGTCCGGTTGCCTGTGCCAGTTCCACGGCAAAGGCCAGAAAGGCTTCAGTTGAACCGCCGGCTGGGGCTTCGTCTAGGGTCATGGAATGAAACTCATATTTATGTTGCAGTTGCACAATAAGCGATCATATCGCTGTTGTTCAGCTATGCAGCCTGTGCATTTCTGTAATGCAGTTAAACGGCAATTGAAAGCTTTTTTGCGAATTTTATTCAAAATAATATTTTAAATTCAATAACTTAAACCTCTGCAAAAATCGTTTCCTGTTGTAATTGGCCGAAAAACTTTCTATCGACACAGCCTTGAATCTGTCACTGTGCAGTGCAATATAGGCCATGGTGATTACGAAGGATTACTCCTTTATTCTCACTTGCCCTTTTTAGGGCGTTTCCTCCCTAGACTTGGGCCGCCGTGCATTTGCATGTGCGGCCCTTTTTTCTGTTGAACGCTGCGCGGGCTATCTTTCCCTGACATTGGCGATGTGCAGCGACATTAGATTGTAATGGCTGCGATCTTCAAATCCGGTTTCGGTATACAGGGTTTTTGCCGCCGTGTTGTCCCTTTCCACCTCCAGGTGCAGCGCGCATAACCCTTCATGCCGGGCCCATGCGCACACGGCTGCCAGTGCGGCGCGGCCGATACCTTGCCCGCGAAATGCCTCGGCGATGAACAATTCATCCAGAAACGCATCGCGACCGCCGAATTCCAGGGAAAACCCGAATGCCAGCACTGCGTAGCCGACAGTTACGGTATCCGGCGTCTGCACCAGGAGAATGCGTCCCTGTGCGGGCATGGCAAGCAGGCTGTCGATCGAGGCGCGCCGTGCCCGTGCTGCCACGTCAACGCCTTCGTGCTGGTGAAAAGCCGCAACAAGGTGATCGATTTCGGCCGCCTGTTCCGGGCCGGCTTCAATCAACTCGATTGGCGGCGGGGCGGCAGACGTAGCCATTACTCGGCAGCGATGGAACGCGGCGGTGTTGCATCGGAGGCGCGGGCGATGAACCGTGACATGACGTCAAGCATCAGGGTCTGCAGCCGTGAAAATCCACGGGTCTTCTTCAGCGTGGTTTCATTCATGTAGAGGCCGCGATTGACCTCGATCTGTACGGCATGCACGTCTTCACGCGGCCGGCCGTACTTCTGGGTTATGAACCCGCCGGCATAAGGCCGGTTGCGCGACACTTTCAGGCCGTGGGCGCGTAATTGTTCTTCCAGGTGGCGGACGATCCAGGCCGAACAACTGGTTCCGTGCCTGTCGCCGAGCACGATATCCGGGCGCCCGGAGCCTGAAAGCCCGGCCACCGACGGCATCGAATGGCAGTCTACCAGGATGGCCGTCTGAAATCGCTTGAACGTGTTGGCCATGAGGTCCCTGAGCGCCTCGTGATAGGGCATGTAAAAGTGCTGAATGCGGCGATCGGCGTCCGGCCAGCTCAAGGTGTCCAGATATATGTTCTCGCCTTCACTCACAATACGCGGAATGGTGCCGAGGCCGCCTGCGACACGCGCCGACGCGGTGTTGACATGGGCCGGCAGCGGGTCATGAAACATATTGGGATCCAGCTCGAACGGTTCCCGGTTGACATCCAGCCAGGCACGCGGGAACCGGGCCTTCATCAGCGGCGCCCCGAGCGCCGTCGCGGTGCCGAACAACTCGTCGACGAAGCAGTCTTCGGAGCGGCGCAGATTGTGCAGGTCCAGCCGCGACGATGCCTGGAACTCGGCACCGTAATTGCTGCCGGAATGCGGTGAGTTGAACACGACCGGAGAGGTTTGCACGCCTGGCGCATCAATCTGGAAGCCGGGCTCGACCTGATCTGATTTGGATTTACGTGTCATAAGCAGGACAGGTCGCTGTGCGGTTGGAGGAACAATCTGCGGTTGTAGCAACAACCAGACCCATTAAGCCCTCGTCGCAGGTGGCGCGTCAACGCCGATTGTCTGTCCGGCGCTGTGTATTTCACCAGTTGAAGCGGTATTGCAAAAATCCGGTCCGGTTGAGTATGCCATGCGGGGCAAAATACAACTTGTACGGCATTTAAATTCAACGAAATCACATTGTGCGTCTTCACATGCGGTTTACTCTTTGACAGTATGGTGCCGCGGTGTGGGTGGGCAGTGCGCTATGCTGGCCATTGGAAATTGCTGGAGGCTGGTAAGCGGCAATGGCTCGTATTCTACTTGCTGAAGATGACAACGACATGCGGGGCTTCCTTGCCCGAGCGCTGGAGCGTGCCGGTCACGAGGTGCATTCGTTTGCAGAAGGCGTCAGCGCGTTCGAAGAACTCAAATCGCGCGAGGTCGATCTTCTGCTCACCGATATCGTGATGCCGGAAATGGACGGCATAGAGCTTGCCCGACGGGCTGCCGAACTGGACCCGGCCCTGAAGATCATGTTCATCACCGGATTTGCGGCCGTGGCCCTGCATCCTGATTCCGAGGCACCGCGCGACGCCAAGATACTGTCGAAGCCGTTTCATCTGCGCGATCTGGTCAATGAAGTCGACCGGATGATTGCCGCCTGACAGACGCCTGCAAACGGGCCTTGCATGGGCGTTGCCAACCTTATATAGAAACCTTCGCGTTCAAGACGCGCCGATCTGCCGAAGGCCTGTAAACCGGGTCAGCAACCAAGGCAGTCTTCGGGCGGTTAGCTCAGTGGTAGAGCACTACGTTGACATCGTAGGGGTCACTAGTTCGAACCTAGTACCGCCCACCATTTTCTACATCAGTCGCTGATTGCGAGCACCTCGGAACTCTGCGTCTACAGAGTGACTGTTATGAGGTGCAAATCGCCAGACCTCTCGGTTAGCGCGTTGCTGTCACAACGAACTGCGGTGCGAGCGCCAGATAGCTTCTGCCCACCAACGCCTGCTCGATTGTAGAGAGAATTTCTTCAATACTGGCATTGCTCATTTGCCCGCGATCCCGGGCATAACCGGCCATGTTCTTGATCATGGGCAACAGTCTTCCATCAGTGTCAGGTCGGGCAACGACTTGAACATCTATTTCGGAGAACCCGGCAAGCGCCATCAAACCATGAAGTTTTCTGCCAATGTCTGGCGTCCGGCACGCGTGACTTGCAGCGTCGACGAGGGCGGCCCAGGTCTCGGTGGGTACAGGCTCGACAATCATCATCGGCCAATCACCTTCGATGGCGTGCACCTTGCCCTCGGCTTTCAGGACGCGCCGGAACTCACGGATCACATGTTCTGCATTGTCAACGTAGATGAGAGTGTTTCGAGTGGTTAAGCGATCCAGAGAAGCATCCGGCAATGGCAATCTGGAACCATCGCACTGATGCGCGCTGATCCTATCGTCGGTTCCGGCAGCCATTGCGTTGTTTCTGGTTTGAGAAATGAAATCCGAGTTGATATCCAGCGCGTGAACATGTCCATCGACCCCAACCCATGAAGCGATTTCAATTGCTGTGTAGCCAGGTCCGCAGCCGAAATCGCCAACAACATGCCCCGGGCCAATGTCAGCCGGTTCATAGAGAATGGATGACGCCGGGTTCCATTGGAACATGCGCTGATATCGTTCCAACCTGTCCCTGTCGATGTTAATCCAATGGTCCTTGTAAAAAGGATCGTTAGCCATGAATGCGCCGCCTCAACAGGTTACAGTAGTTAGTCAAGGGTAGCGGGCTGTTGTCGATGGATCAAATTTCCCCTTCGGGTCATGAGCGGACTTCGGCGGAGTAAAGATCCATGGTATATTGGTCCGCCTAGCTGTTGTTGCCAATCTGTTGACAATTTGAGAATCAACTCAGTCCCAAGCCAACCACAAGTGAACAACATTGTTCGAATTCTTGAATGTTTAAGTCATTGAAATCAATGAGGGCAGGACGGCGTCAATCTGCACTTCCAAGAATTGACATCGTAGGGGTCACTAGTTCGAACCTAGTACCGCCCACCATTTTCTCATTTTATAAAGCTTGAGCGTAGCGCGGCGCTCACTCGGGCTGATTATGTGCAGCGAGCCACAATGACTAGACGGGTGTGCTGCACTCAATGTTCGAATTCGGCTAAACATTGAACGGCTTGAGTTCTATAGCGCCGAACTGTTCTGCATAGGCGTGAATGGCGGGCGTTCCGCCAAGATGCATCAGCAATATCTTGGCGTCTGGTTCGAAGTGACCCGATGCATTCAGGTCAAGCAAACCGCGAATGGCGCGGCCTTCATACACCGGATCAGCAATCAACCCTTCTTTGGTCGCCATAAGGTGGATGCCTTCCTTGATTGCGTCATCTGCAAACCCGTAACTCGCGTTGTTCGAAGCGATTACATGCACATCACTTTCGTTCACCCTATCGGATAGTCCCAAGGTCTCCAATGCTTCATTGGCCAGTTCACGTACCCGCCGCGCCTTGATCTCTGTTTCGCCGTCATCCGCAACTCCTATGATGTGAGTATCGACGCCCAATGCTTTGAAACCTGCCAGCAGGCCCGCCTGGGTGCTACTGGACCCGGTGGTGTGCAGCAGATGGTCAAAAATGATCCCCGTTTGCTCCATCTGAACCGCAAGTTCCGCCGCACAGTTAATATACCCCATGCTCCCAAGCGGATGCTCGGATGCACCGCCAGGGATAAGATATGGCGAATGACCCAACTCACTCAGGTGAGCCATGAACTCTTCAAGCGGTCCCTGGTCTTCGATAGGGCGTTCTATCTCGTCTACATAAAGCTCGGCCCCCATTAGGTCGCTCAAAAGGATATTGCCGACCTGACGATAATTGGGTCCTGCATCCTTAGTCCACGCACAGTGCAGCAAGGCACATTTCATCCCCGCTCGGGCTGCAGATGCTGCCACCTGGCGGGTGTGGTTCGACTGGATGGCTCCAACTGAGACCAACATGTCGCATCCTTGACGAAGGGCATCTCCAACCAAAAACTCCAGCTTGCGGGTTTTGTTGCCACCTCCCTCCAAACCTGACAAATCATCCCGTTTCATCCAGAGTTGGGGGCCATTCAGCAAAGCAGCAAAATTGTTGAGGGGATGTAGCGGGGTCGGCAGCTGCGCCAATCGAAACCTCGGCAGAATGTCCAGGCGCTTATTTAAATCTGCCAGAGCAGAAACTTTGATCATCACACGCTCTCCTTGCCGCAGAAACAATATCAAGTGTGGCCTTTCGTCTGCTTGTCTTCAACGCCCGTTTTGTCCACTTAGCTGCGGTTGCCAATCTGTTGCCATTTTGAGTGCCAACTGAACCCCCAGGCCAACCACAAATGAACAACAGTGCTTGATTTCTAGAATCGGTAAGATATTGCAATTACTCAGGAAAAAATAAGGTCCATCTGTTTTTTCGAGAATTGGCATCATAGGGGCCACTGGCCCGTAGCCAGTACCGCCCACCATTTCTCGATCAGTCATTAATTGCGCGTGGCCGAGTACATGCTGGGTGCAGAACGACAAGCCGGAACTCCCGACGGACGTCCGCCACGAATGCCGGACTGCTGAGTTTGTATCTCTCCGGGCATTAGGACGCAGGCCGCGCCAATTCCCTGAGAGCCACCTTGTTCAAATGCGGCTCATGCGGCACTATTTTCACTCAAGACCGTTGGCCAGTGCTGGAGGAGCAATCAATGAAGTTCAGCCATGTCAGCATGGTTGCGCGCGATACTGATCGCCTCGCGGAGTTTTACAAAACGGTCTTCGACTGTGAGGACACTGTTGAACGATGGCACATGTCCGGCGAACAATTGTCCCGGGGCAACGGCGTCCCAAACTCCGAGATCTATGCAGCTTGGTTGAGCCTGCCCGGCGCAGACGGCCCGTTCCTCGAGATTTTTCAGTACAAGAATATCCAGGATCGCCCGACGCCATCGGTAAACCAGCCTGGCTACGGGCACATATGTTTTGAAGTGAAGAATATCGAGGCCAAGCTCGATGCGGTGATTGAAGCGGGTGGCGCGGCGCTTGGCGAGATAACCGATTTAGGAACTGCGGAAGCCCCGGTGCTTTGTGTCTATGTGCGCGATCCCGAGGGTAATGTCGTGGAACTGGAGCAGAAGTAGAGCACGGATCGCATTACCGAGAACACCGTTGGGCATTGAACGGACATTGGCCCAGGCAAATCAAATGTCCTGTCGCTTCCACATCAGGCCGGGCGAATATCTTAGAAAAGATACAAATGCAAATATACCGGTTAGGAATGCAGCAGGACTTGATCTGCACAATGTAGAAATCCGCGATTAGTCGAACTGTGGTGTGCAAGGAACTTGTTATGACGGAAAAATCTGGTGACGAAACAGGCTTTGACATAGCTGGCTGTGGGCTTCCGGACGTCTATCCAGCCCTGGACGCCATTTCCAAAGTCACGTGTGCTGCGCTGAATGTGCCGGGCGTGTTTTTGTCCGTGTCGGTCAGCGAGGATGATGAGGTCCGCTGTTTCGCCGGTGTGAGCAAGGCTGATGTGAAAACATGCGCCGAGTTGATCGGGCCGGAAGTGGCCCGCGCCGGTATCCTGCAGATTGGTGATCTCAAGAGTGCAAAACGCAGCGGGGTGCGGAAAATTGCCTCCGCCATGAAGTCAGTGCGTGCAGTCCTGGCGGTGCCTGTCGTGAACGGACAAGGTGAGACCATAGGTGTAATCGCTGTCCTTGATAAAAAGTCCCGGCGGTTCACTGTTTCGGACCGTGCTGTCTTGAGAGACAGTGCCGTCAATATTTCCGGGCTGGCGGTTCTTCACCAGGCTGCTGCGGATCATCAGGCTGCGGAGGTGGAGTTGAAGGATGCCATGGAAGCCTTGCCGGACGGCTTTGTGCTTTATGACAAAAACGACCGGCTGGTGCATTGCAATCGGCGATATCGCGAGATTTACAAGGAAAGCGGAAACCTGCGTGTGCCGGGTGTCAAATTCAGTGACCTGATCCGGCAAGGTGTTTATGCCGGCCAGTATTCGGATGCGATCGGCAAGGAAGAAGAATGGATTGCACAACGAATTCACGAGCATCAAAACCCGGGAAAACCGATCGAGCAACAATTGCCCGGTGACAGATGGCTCAGAATCCAGGAGCGCCGGACAAACACCGGCGGCCTGGTCGGTTTCCGGATTGATGTCACGGAGCTGAAGCGCCAGGAACGCGAGCTGAGCCGGCTTGCATGGACAGATTCCCTGACCGGCGCGCTCAACAGGCACCGGTTCCTGGAGCTCGCCGAAGCTGAACTGACGCATTCGCAGCGCCATTTCCGGAATGTGTCCCTGCTGATGCTGGATCTGGACAATTTCAAAAAGATCAATGACTGCCGCGGACACGCTGCCGGAGATCATGTGCTGCGTGCGACCTGCGAAAGCTGGCAGAAACAGCTTCGGGGCCGTGATCTGATAGGACGGCTTGGCGGTGAGGAGTTCTGTGTGCTGCTGCCGGACACCCGCGGCGATGATGCCCTGGTTGTGGCCGAAAGGCTGCGCAAGGTCACCGAACTGCAGAAACTCTCCTATGACGGCGAGGCCATTGATGTCTCTGTCAGCATTGGAACAGCTGTGTATGAAAACATCGCTGATACAATAACCTCGGTAATCAAGCGGGCGGACCGGTCCCTGTACAAGGCAAAAAGCTCAGGTCGAAATCGCGTTGAAGCAAACATTACCCTGAGTCAGGCAAAAAAACCCGTTTAAGCGACAAATTCAGGGTTTATTTTTAGTATACTCCAATTTTCCTGAGTTGTTGTTTTCACAATATTTTAATTGACTTTGACCATTGTGTCCCCGGGAGCATTGCTCCAGCAAACAATCGGGATGCAAAACAGATGGCGACGATCACGGCATTAAGAACACTGGACCACAAGGTTGTCGACAGCCTTCAGGTGGTTGAACCCGGCGCTGATCCCGCTCTCGCCGACCTGTGCAGACTGGTCGCCAGGACCATGCGCGTGTCGGGATGTGTCGTTGCGATTGTGGATGACACGGCGGCCTGGGGCAAAGCGTCGTTCGGCTACGAGATGATGCGGGTTGCACGCCGCGAATCCCTGTCGAATCTGATTGTGGATGCCGGCAAGCCCCTGCTTGTCCATGACGCCACGACGCGGCCGCACCTCAAACACTATTCGCAGATCGCCAGTGGTAAAGTTGTCGGATTTGCCGGCGCCCCCCTGAACCTCAGGCCGGGGCATACTGTTGGTGCCTTGCTGCTGGTCAACGACGCGCCGCTTTCAGGCGACAGCACCAATATTGAAGCCCTGACGGATTTCGCTGATCTGGCAGTGAGCCTGCTCATGAAGGAGCGGGCCAACCGGCAGCGGCGGCAAGCCCTGGCGGACCGGAAAAAACAGGCGGAAAAATTCGAAAAGCAGGCGTCAATTCTGCATCGCCAGACCAGGTTGTTTGATCAGATATCGCGCATAACCAGTATCGGAACCTGGCAATTCAGCCCGGATACCTCCGAGATTGTCTGGTCTGACGCAACCAGGAAAATTCATGGGGTTGAGCCTGATTATCAGCCGCAGATTGAGACAGCTATCGAGTTTTATTCGCCGCCATGGCGGGAAACCGTTTCGAACTGCCTGAAAAACACGATCCTCACCGAGGAACCGTTTGATTTTCACGCGGAGATAACCAGGGCGGACGGCGCCAAGCGCTGGGTGCGCTCGCTGGGAGAGATTGCAATAGACAATGAGGGAAACAAGCAGGTGTTCGGGACATTTGAAGATGTCACCGAGCAGCACACTCTCAAAAGCAAACTCATTGCGATGGCTTACACTGACGACCTGACAAACCTGAAGAACCGGCGCAGTTTCTACGAGGCCCTTGAAAACCATACCTCGACCCTGGACCCGGACAAGGACCGGTACGCGGTCATCGCAATCGACGTGGACGATTTCAAGAACGTCAATGACAGGTTGGGTCATACATCCGGGGATGCTTTGCTGATGGAAATCGGCCATCGCCTTGCCGGCACAATCGGTACGGATGGCGATGTTTACAGGTTGGCCGGTGACGAGTTCAGCGCCATCGTGCCCGTGGAAACTGATCCTGAAACCATGCTGGCTGAAATCAGTGACCTGTTTTCAAAACCTTTTGAACTCAACGGCACCGAACTGGCGGTTTCCGGCAGTGTCGGGGCTGCGTTGTATCCCGATCACTCGCAAAACCTGACGACCTTGTACGACTTCGCAGATGCTGCCCTGCTGCAGGCAAAGAGCAAGGAACTCCGCGCCGTGCAGGTCTTCTCGCCCGAATTGCGGCAAAAGCGGCTTGATGCGCAAGCGCTTCTTGAAGAAGTCGGTCGGGCGGTCAAGCGTGATGAGTTTACCGGATTCCTGCAGCCGATCGTCAATTCAACAGATCGCAGAATAGTCGGGTTTGAAGCCTTGGCGAGATGGAAAAAATCCGACGACGTGATATTGCCCCCTGCAATGTTCTGGCCGGCACTGGAAGATCCGGTGCTGTCAATCGAGATTGGTGATGCAATCATTCACCAGTCAATTTCAAACATGGCTGCCTGGTTGCGCAAGGGAATTGCGGTTGACTACATTTCGGTCAACGTGTCGACTTCGCAGCTTTCCAGGCCGGAGTTCGCCTCGTTTGTTCAGGATTTGTTGAGCAAAGGCAATATCTCGCCAAAGACCCTGACGATCGAAATCACGGAAAATGTATTGCTGTCGGGACGCAACCCCCAGGTCAGAAAGACGCTGGGCGAGCTGGACGAAATGGGTGTGTCCCTATCCCTCGACGACTTCGGAACAGGCTTCGCCAGCCTGTCGCATCTGAGAACCGAGAATTACGACGTACTCAAGGTCGACCGCGAATTTGTCATGGGCCTGCCTGAGGACAGGCCGTCATTTGGCATCGTCAAGGCGCTGACCGAATTTTCCAACAGTCTTGAGAAAAAAGTCATTGCAGAAGGCGTCGAGACGATAGAGCAGGCGGATCTGCTTGCCGGTCTGGGATGTGACTGTCTTCAGGGCTACTATTTCAGCAAACCGGTCTCGGTCGATGAAGCGACCCGGCTCCTGATTGCACCGCCCTGGCTGCAGGATTGTCAGGTGAAAGGGCTGACCGCTTGAGCGGTACGCCGGGAAAAGCATCAATGAGCCGGTCACCGACAATATCGCAGGTGACAGACAAACCCGGTCTAGCTTTCGAAATGTGTGGCGCCGCGGCGGTTTTCGTCCAGTGGCAGGTTTGAATAAAACGGATCGTGGGCGCGCTGTTCGCACTGCTGGCGCGGGCACAGCCGGCAATTGACGCCAATTTCCGTGACCATTCGCGTTGCCTTGGGGTCGATGGTAATGCCGTAGATGGTTTCCTGAGAATATTCGATCGAGCACCCCAGCGACACCGCCAGGCGCTTGTCTTCGGTCGAGTATTTCGTGGTTGGCCGGTCGACGGTCCGGTTGACGGTCAGGTACCGGCTGTTGTCCGGCATTTCGACGATCTGGGTCATGATGCGGCCCGGCACGCGAAAGCAGTAATGGATGTCCAGGCGCGGACAGGCACCGCCATAACGCGCCAGCTGGATCGGTGTGACGTTGAAGCGCTTGGAAATGTTTCCGGCCCGGTCGACCCGCAGGAAGAAGAACGGAATGCCTTTCTGTCCCGGCTTCTGCAGTGTCGTCAGACGGTGACAGACCTGCTCGTATGACACGGAGAACAGGGCTGACAACCGGTCAATATCGTACTTCGCCTGGACCGCTTCCTTGAAGAAATCTCCATACGGCATCATCAGCGCAGCTGCGAAGTAGTTTGCCAGCTCAACCCGGCAGCGCGCCGCCATGCGCTCGCTGGAGCGCAGTTTGTCTGACAGCTGTTCTCCCAGAAGATCAGGAAACTCGATTAGCGCGATCATGTGGGCCAGCTGGAACACCCGGTTGTTGTGGTCAAGCCCGTCGGACAGCAGGATCTGCTTCTTGTCCGGATTGTAGTAGCGCAGCGACATGCCGAGCAGCTCCGCACGTACCTGTTTTACGTCAATGCCCAACCGGTCCTTGAGGTGGGATTTCAGCGCGCCGTACATTTCCTGGCGGTCGGGAATGTCGGGTACCCAGAACTGCTCGGCGCACTGTTCAAGTGCGGGGAAGTGGTTGTTGTTCCTGCGGAAGAAATCGTGCACGCCGTGTTCGATGGAAAACGACGCATTCATGGAGTCCGACATGGCTTCATTCTGTTCCGCCAGCCGTTCGCCGAAGGTGCGGTAGGCGTTGAAGATATTCAGCATGCCGCGAACCAGGTTGGGCGATCCCTCAAGCGCACTGCGCAATTCTTCGACGTCAGGCGGTTTGTCGCCGAATGCAGGGTCCCTGGTGACCTCACGCAGCTCGCCGAGAAGCATGGCGGAATCGGAGTTGGTCAGGTCGCGCCAGTTGATGCCGAAATTGTCGGCCAGGCTGATCAGGAACTTAAGCGAGGCACTGCGCTGGTTTCGCTCCACCAGATTGACATAGCTGGGACTTACGCCCAGTGCCTTGGCAAGGTCGGCCTGCGTCAGGCCGTCATTCTGGCGCAGTTCTCTCAGCTTGGGGCCGATGAATATTTTTTGTCCAGCCATCTGGTGATGGAGCCTGTAATTGCAGGTTTAGTCAAGTTTGTAATTTATGAGATTGACTTGTTGACTGATTACGAGGGGGCTGACATTGCCGCGCGCGCTTGTTGGCTTCTGCTGCCCGTGCACGGCAGCAGAACCACGTTTTCACAACCCCTGATACGATCACACATGGAAGGTGTCGCATCCAGGCCAGCACCGGCAATCGTGCCGTACCAAAGCGCATCGGCCAGCGCCTCTTCATCTACCAGTTCGCTTCCGGCGATGTTTATCAGATAGCCGTCCGGTTTCATCTTGTTCAGCCGCAGGGCATCGATGAGATGATGGTTGTCTGCATTTGCGCGACAGTGCAGGGAGACAAAATCCGACTGCCCCAGCAGGTGGTCTATGTCGTCAACCTGTTCGGCACTGAGCTGGTCGAGGTCGTCTTCCGGCACCACTGAGCGGTTGTGAACCACGATCTTCATGCCAAAGCCAAGGTGCGCCCTGCGGGCGGTTTCGCGTCCGATACGCCCATATCCGACTATACCCAGGGTTTTGCCTGACAGTTCCCGGCCTGCTATCAGCAGAAGTTTCATCGCGAGCTCGGCCTTGATTTCCGTTACCTCGTCGGGTGTGCCGGGCGCTGCAATGGCCTTGTCCCTCGCCATGCCGGCATTGACGTGACCTGTGCCGGCGGCACAGCGTTCAATCATTTTCAGGGCAGGACCCTGGCCGCCCGGAACAGATGAACCGAGGGTGTCCGCTAAAGTCGGAAACATGGCGTCACAACCTTTCATGGCTGAGTTCAATGTGGGTTCGTCGGCGCGCAAGGATATCTGGTTTGCCATCGGCAATTCTTCATGCCGCCCTGCTGTGCACGCTGTGTACGGTTGCGCCGATCTCTGATGGGTTGGGCACGATCGCAACGCCGACTTGGCGCAGCAATTCAACCTTTTCCGGTGCACTTTCCCCGAATGCCGAAATGATCGCACCGGCGTGTCCCATGCGTTTACCCTTGGGCGCGGTGAGGCCGGCAACATAGGCGATGACCGGTTTGGTCATGTGATCACGGATGAATTCTGCCGCTTGTGCCTCCTGCGGGCCGCCGATCTCGCCGATCAGGACAACTGCGGATGTGTCATCATCGTGTTCAAACAGTTCCAGGATGTCCCTGAACGAACTGCCGTTGATCGGGTCTCCACCGATGCCGACACTGGTGGACACGCCGATGCCCAGCTCTTTCATTTGCGAGGCGGCTTCATAACCAAGCGTGCCGGAGCGGCCTACGATGCCGATCGAGCCGGGAAGGTAGATGTGGCCCGGCATGATGCCGGCCAGTGCTTCGCCCGGCGTGATGATGCCGGCGCAGTTCGGCCCGAGCAGCTGCATGCGTCTGTCCTGGCGGTATCTGCGCATGAAGCGCTTGACGCGCATCATGTCCTGAGCGGGAATGCCGTCGGTGATCGACACACACAGATCAATGCCCGCATCGGCTGCTTCCATAATCGAATCCGCGGCGAAGGGTGGTGGCACCACGACCAGGCTCGCCGTTGCCCCGGTGGCGTCGACTGCTTCCTTGACGGTATTGAAAACCGGCTTGCCCATGGCCGTTTCGCCACCGCGGCCGGGAACGACGCCGCCAACTACATTGGTGCCGTAGTCGATCATTTCCTGGGTATGAAACTGACCGATGCGTCCGGTAATGCCCTGAACGATCAGTGGTGTGGTCTTGTTGATCAGGATGCTCATGATGCTGCTGCAATGGTTGGAGGGGTGAGGCCGGACTTGCAGATTGTCACGGCTTTTTCGGCGGCCTCCGCCAGGGTGGTGGCCGTGGCTATCGGCAGGCCGCTGTTTTCCAGTATCTCCATGCCTTTTTCCACATTGGTACCGGCCAGGCGCACGATTACCGGCAAGTCCATGGCGGTTGACTGAAGTGCCTGCACAACACCTTCGGCAACCCAGTCGCAGCGGTTGATACCGGCGAAAATGTTGACGAGAATTGCGCTGACGTTCTCATCGGAACGAACAAGGTTGAACGCTTTTGCCACCCTTTCCGGCGAGGCGCCGCCACCTATGTCAAGAAAATTGGCTGGTTCGCCGCCCGCCAGCTTGATCATGTCCATGGTCGCCATTGCCAGGCCGGCGCCGTTGACGATGCAGCCGATATTGCCGTCCAGGCCCACATAGCTCAGTCCCTGATCAGCCGCTTTCGTCTCGCGCAGATCTTCCTGGCTCTTGTCACGCAGTTCCATGATCTGCTGGCGGCGGAAGAGAGCGTTGTCGTCAAACTCCATTTTGGCATCGAGAGCCATGACCGAATTGTCCGAGGTCACAACCAGCGGGTTGATTTCCACCATGGTGGCGTCAAGGTCGCGGAAAGCCCGGTAACAGCCCCTGATCGTGGTGACGGCGCCCTGAACATGACTGGCGTCAAGTCCGAGCTTGAAAACGATTTCACGTGCCTGGAATTCAGTGAGGCCGACAGCCGGGTCAACCACACTGCGTATGATCGTGTCCGGCTGATCCTGGGCAATTTCCTCAATTTCCATGCCGCCTGAAGACGAAGCCACCACCATGATGCGCTCGCTCGAGCGGTCAAGCACGAATCCGAGATAGAGCTCGCGTTCTATTTCGACACCGCTTTCAATATAGACGCGGTAGACGATCTTGCCGGCAGGCCCGGACTGATGCGTGACCAGTTTTTTGCCGAACATCTCATCGGCGGCATCAAATACCTCGTGCTCGTTGCCGCAGACCTTTACGCCGCCTGCCTTGCCACGTCCGCCGGTGTGAACCTGGGCCTTTACGACCCATTTGTCGCCACCGATTTCATGAGCCCTGTAGGTCGCCTGCTCCGGGCTGTAGGCCAGCCCGCCGGATGGCACCTTTACGCCGAAGTCTCTAAGGAGGTCCTTGGCCTGATACTCATGAATGTCCATGGTCTTGGGTCTTTCAGGCTGCTGCGGAGCGCTGGAAACCGGCAGTGCCGGGTTGCGGGGCGTGCTGATGCGGAACCGCGGGAACTGCGGTCTGTGCATCGCGTGCGAAATGTGCTTCCGGTACCTCGATATCACGGCAGAACGCGCTCACAGCTTCGGGCTGGTCGGTGATAACCATCATCCGGCCGCGGCCTTCCGTAATCCGGCGCATAAGGTCATTCTTCTGCCAGCCATGTGGCTTGCTCAGGTCAATCGGCAGTTGCTCATAATCCACCTGCAGGTTCCTCAACCGCAGCAGGACTTCCTCCTCAACCGGCCGGGCACCGGTAGCAGCAGTGAAGCGGATATCCAGTACCGCCGCGCATGGCAGGTCACTGGCGCGCTGCATGTTCTGCACATCGAGGTCGTTGGCTATCGTGATTTCGGTATCGTGTTGCATTTTCGGTGCTCCCTGAATGTCGTTTTCGCTGACCGGAAGCTACGCAAATGGATGCATTCCAGGGAAGTAAATTCGCGTCAATATGTGTGATGAGTAATTTTCAAATTTACTTTTGTCATTTTTGTAAAGTTATTTGTTTTGTTCTTGACAAATGGTTTTGAGCGTCCTTTTGCTGACCGGCATTCTTCACATCAGGAGCACCAGACATGAGCTTTCATACCATCACGCAAGCCCCGGCCCGATTGAACCGCAGCGAGTTGGCTGTGCCGGGAAGTCAGCCGCAAATGTTTGAAAAAGCAGCGCAATCCGACGTTGATGTGATTTTTCTGGACCTTGAGGATGCGGTTGCGCCGGATGACAAGGTGCAGGCGCGCAAGAACATCATAGAGGCCCTGAACGATGTTGACTGGAACACCAAGACCATGTCGGTCCGGATCAACGGCCTGGATACCCACTACATGTATCGCGACGTGGTTGACATTCTTGAGCAGGGCGGAGACCGCCTCGACCTGATCATGATCCCGAAAGTCGGCACGGCTGCCGATGTTTATGCGCTGGACATGCTGGTCACGCAGATCGAAACAGCCAAGGGATCAGACAAGCGCATCGGTTTTGAGCACATTATCGAAACCGCGCTTGGCATGCAGAATGTCAACGAGATTGCCGCAGCCAGCCCGCGCAATGAGTCCCTGCATTTCGGTGTTGCTGACTACGCAGCCTCAACCCGCGCCCGCACCACTGTTATCGGCGGTGTCAACAAGGACTATTCGGTGCTGACCGACCCGCAACCGGGCGGTGACGCTGCGCGCGAATGCCACTGGGGCGACATGTGGCATCATGCGCTGTCGAAAATGGTGGTTGCCGCGCGTGCCAACGGGCTGCGGCCGGTTGACGGACCGTTCGGAGATTTCTCCGATCCTGAAGGATACACCGCAGCGGCAAAGCGTGCAGCAGCACTTGGCTATGAAGGCAAGTGGGCCATTCATCCGTCACAGATCGAACTGGCCAACCAGGTGATGAGCCCGGGCAGCGAGGAAGTCGACCGGGCGCGGCGTATTCTTGTTGCCATGAAGGAAGCTGCAGAGCAGGGCAAGGGGGCTGTTTCGCTGGACGGGCGTCTGATCGATTACGCCTCGATCCGGCAGGCGGAAGTGCTGGTGGAAAAAGCCAACCAGATTGCTGCAGCCTGATCACTGATTGCCGCTTGCGTGCATGGCCACGGAGGCGGCACTCTACTGTTCATCGTCCACTTCAAGTTCAAACACCGACTGCGATGTCTTGGGCAGCGGGGCGAACGGGCTGCGCTCCAGCCGGTCATAGGCGGGGCCAAACGCCAGCCGGTACAGAATGAACAGCGCGAACACGGCAAGCGCGGCTGATATGAATACAAACAAGCCGCTCTCGTTGGTGTGCTCGATCAGCTGCGCCGCGACGGTCGGGCCGATGGCGGCGCCGATCGAGTAGATCAGCAGCAGCCCGCCGCTGGTCTGCACCAGCTTGTCATTGGCGACATTGTCGTTGGCATGCGCCAGGCACAAGGCATAAAGCGGCACCATGAGGGCGCCGTGCACGGTTGCCAGCACCAGGATGGCCCACAGATCGGACAGCGGCCAGAAGGCTATCAGGAACCCGGTTCCGACCGTTCCCAGTGCAACCGGCAGGATCACCAGCCGCCGGTCGTAGTGATCCGACAGCTTGCCCAGCGGCCACTGTGACAGCGTGCCGCCGAGAACAAAGGCGGCCATCAGCAAGGTGATCTCGAAGACGCTCATGGCGCGCAATTGCCCGAAGGTTGGCCCGAGCGTCCAGAACGCGCCTTCGACGGCCCCCACCAGCAGACAGCCGATGGTGCCGACCGGCGATATCGACAGCAGTCCTTTCAGTTCCAGCCTGGCGGTCGGGATCGGCTTGGGTTCGCTGGTCGGTGTCAGCGCAATGGGAACCACGGCCAGGCACAGCAGAAAGGTTACGAGCGCAAACAGGGTCTGCCCGGCGGTGCTGGCGACATTGACCAGCAACTGGCCCGCCATCGTGGTTACATTGGCGACGATGATGTAGATCGACAGGACCCGGCCGCGGGTGGTGTTGTCCGACTGGTCATTGAGCCAGCTTTCAATCACCATGTAGGCAATGGCCAGCGCCACGCCGGAAAAGAACCGCAATGCCAGCCACAGGAATACATTCGGCCACAGCGGATAGAGCAGGGATACTGCGGCTGCAATCGCCACCACGCCTGAAAATGTACGGATGTGCCCGACGGTTTTCACCAGTGCCGGGCCGAACACGCAGCCGAAAACGAAACCGGTGGCATAGATGGTGCCGAGATACCCGACCAGCGCGGGCGAGAACTGCTCGATGCCGGCCCTGAGCGGCAGCAGTGTCTGGAACAGGGCGACCGCTGTCAGCAGCAGCCCGGCGCCAACCAGCAGGGTCGCAATGGTGCGAGGAGAGTTCTTTTCAATCGCACTCATGAAACCTGACCCGGAAACAGTTTGCCTGTGCCCACCTTGATTTTTTCCCGCCGTGATCGTCAAGCCCGGTCAGGCAAATCTCTGACAAATCGAACCCGTGTGCCGGACGTTGAGTGGCCCGCGCTGAGATAGGGTTTCACGATAAGTAATTGACCGGTTTCTGCTGTAGGCACGGGTGCGGAAAGATGCTTTCATGCAATATCCGCCGTAATCGGATGAATTGTCAGTCTGTAAAACAGGGAGAAGACAACAATGACAAAAACGAAATTACTTATGGCCACTCTGCTCGGCGCCACCATGCTGGCATCAGGAGCGGCTCAGTCAAAAACGCTGGTCTATTGCTCGGAAGGTTCACCGGAGGGTTTTGACCCGGCGCCGTTTACCGCGGGCACAACCTTCGATGCGTCGTCGAAGCCGTTGTATAACCGTCTGGTAGAATTCAAGCGCGGCACATCGGAAGTGATGCCCGGCCTTGCTGAAAGCTGGGAAGTGTCCAGTGACGGGCTCGAGTACACCTTCAAATTGCGCAAGGGCGTCAAGTTCCAGACCACCGACTTCTTCACTCCCAGCCGGGACTTCAATGCTGATGATGTCGTGTTCTCGTTCGAGCGCCAGTTGAAGAAGGATCATCCCTGGAACCAGTATACCGCCGGTATCGCGTGGGAGTATTTTGACGGCATGTCGATGCCTGACCTGCTCAAGTCGGTTGAAAAGGTTGACGACAACACGGTCAAATTCGTGTTGAACCGGCCTGAAGCGCCGATGATCGCCAATCTGGCAATGGATTTCGCCTCCATCATGTCGGCCGAGTATGCGGCCAAGCTGGAAGCTGACGGCAAGAAGGAACTGCTCAACCAGCAGCCTGTCGGCACTGGCCCGTTCAAGTTCGTCGCCTATCAGAAAGACGCCGTCATCCGCTATGCCGCGCATGAAGGATACTGGGCCGGCAAACAGCCGATTGATGACCTGGTGTTCGCCATCACAACCGATGCGTCGGTGCGCCAGCAGAAACTGAAAGCCGGAGAGTGCCATGTGGCACCTTATCCGAACCCGGCGGACCTGGCCGACCTCAAGGCAGACCCGAACCTGCAGGTAATGGAACAGGAAGGCCTCAATGTGGGCTATCTTGCCTACAACTCCCTGGTCGCCCCGTTCGACAAGCCGGAAGTGCGCAAGGCGCTGAACATGGCGATCAACAAGCAGTCGATTCTGGATGCGGTGTTCCAGGGCGCCGGCAAGGAAGCCAAGAACCCGATTCCGCCGACCATGTGGTCCTACAACAATGCGGTAAACGACGACGGCTACGACCCGGACGCCGCCAAGAAGATGCTGGAAGCAGCCGGCGTCAAGGACCTGAAGATGAAGATCTGGGCGATGCCGGTTCAACGCCCCTACAATCCCAACGCCCGGCGCATGGCTGAACTGATCCAGTCTGACTTCTCCAAGATCGGGGTCGGGGTCGAGATCGTATCTTATGAGTGGGGTGAGTATCTCAAGCTCTCCAAGGCAAAGGACCGTGACGGTGCGGTGCTGTTGGGCTGGACCGGTGACAATGGCGATCCGGACAACTTCCTGGCCGTGCTGCTCGGATGTGACGCCGTTGGCGGCTCAAACCGCGCGCAATGGTGCAACAAGGACTTTGAAGCCCTGGTCCAGAAAGCCAAGACCGTGTCGGACAAGGCTGAGCGCACCAAGCTTTATGAAGACGCACAGGTTGTGTTCAAGCGTGAAGCACCGTGGGCAACCATTGCCCATTCAGTGGTGTTCATGCCGATGTCGAAAAAGGTTTCAGGCTATGTGATGGACCCGCTGGGTGGTCACTGGTTCGACGGCGTGGACCTCGCCGAATAAGCCTGGACTTCTGACAACAAAAGTGCCCGCCGTGTCCTGATATTCGCAGGTCACGGCGGGAGGTGGGGCTTTCATGTTTCAATTTCTTATCCGGCGCATCGGATTGATCATCCCGACGTTCATCGGGGTAACCATTGCCGCGTTCGCCTTTATCAGGGTGTTGCCCGGCGACCCGGTGTTGCTGATGGCGGGCGAGCGCGGGGTATCACCTGAGCGCCACGCTGCACTGATGAAGCAATTCGGTTTCGACCGGCCGATCTACGAACAGTATTTCGACTACTTTTTTTCTGCGCTGCAGGGGGACCTGGGCAATTCGCTGGTGACCAAGAAACCGGTGTGGGACGAGTTTTTCACCCTGTTTCCGGCCACCCTGGAACTGTCGCTGTGCGCCATCATATTTGCCGTATTCATTGGGGTGCCAGCCGGTATTTACGCAGCCACGAGGCGCGGATCATGGCCGGACCAGACCATTATGGGAACCGCGCTGGTCGGCTATTCAATGCCGATATTCTGGTGGGGACTGTTGCTGATCATCCTGTTCTCCGGCACCCTGGGCTGGACGCCCGTGTCAGGGCGCATATCGCTGCTTTACTTCTTCAAACCGGTCACCGGCTTCATGCTGATCGACAGCCTGTTGTCCGGCCAGAAGGGCGCCTTCTCGTCTGCGCTGTCTCATCTCATTCTCCCGACCATCGTGCTGGGCACCATCCCGCTGGCCGTTGTGGCGCGTCAGACCCGGTCTGCCATGCTGGAAGTCTTGAGTGAGGATTACGTGCGCACGGCGCGGGCCAAGGGCCTGTCACCGGTGCGCGTGGTCGGCGTTCACGCCTTGCGCAATGCGATGATCCCGGTGATCACGACCATTGGCCTGCAGGTCGGCGTGTTACTTGCCGGCGCCATACTGACGGAAACCATTTTTTCGTGGCCGGGTATCGGCAAGTGGATGGTGGACAGCATTTTCCGGCGCGACTATCCGTCGGTTCAGGGCGGTCTCCTGATGATTGCCGTTATCGTGATGACGGTGAACCTTCTGGTCGACCTGTTGTACGGGCTGGTCAATCCGCGTATCCGGCATGTGAGGTGACAGGACCATGAGTGAACAGGCGATTGAAACCTCAACCGATACCCGACGCACCGGCATGCGCGCGGTGTTGCAGGAATTCTGGCACTATTTCAGCGAGAACCGCGGTGCTGTTATCGGCATGTGGTTCTTCATCGGTGTCTGCGTCGTTGCGCTGCTGGCCGATCTGATTGCGCCGCATGGCGCCACCACGCAGTACCGCGATGCGCTGCTTACGCCGCCGGTCTGGCAGGAAGGCGGCGACTGGAGGTTCCTGCTGGGCACCGATGCGGTGGGCCGCGACATGCTGTCGAGATTGATACACGGCAGCCGCTATTCGCTGTTCGTGGGCTGCATCGTCGTGGTCGGCGCCATGGCTGTCGGGGTGACAGTCGGACTGATCGCAGGTTTCGTAGGCGGTGCGGTTGATACGCTGATCATGCGGCTGATGGACATTATCCTGTCGTTCCCAAGCCTTTTGCTGGCACTGGTGCTGGTCGCCATACTCGGCCCCAGCCTGACCAACGCCATGATCGCCATCGCCATTGTCCAGCAACCGCACTATGTGCGTCTCACGCGGGCTGCGGTGCTGGGTGAACGAAACAAGGATTATGTGACGGCGGCCAAAGTGGCCGGTGTCAGGCCGTTGCGGCTGATGTTTTACACCATCCTGCCCAACTGCATGGCGCCGTTGATTGTGCAGGCGGCATTGTCGTTTTCCACCGCCATACTTGATGCGGCGGCGCTGGGGTTCCTGGGCATGGGGGCTCAGCCGCCGACGCCGGAATGGGGCACCATGCTGGCCGAGGCGCGCGAGTTCATCCTGCGTGCCTGGTGGGTGGTGACGCTGCCCGGCCTTGCCATCCTGCTCACGGTGCTGGCCATCAACCTGATGGGCGACGGCCTGCGTGATGCGCTTGATCCCAAGCTGAAGCGGAGTTGAGGCGATGTACGGGTCGACATTGATAGGACCGGCACTGGTAGCCGCCGTCATTGCGGCCCTGGTGACCATGATCGGCTGGTACGTGGCGTATCAGCGCGAGCGCCGGCTGGATAACGGACGGCGTGCCGAGCGGATAAGGGATTGCAAGATTGCCCTGCGTGCGGAAATCAGTTGCCATGTGCCGCGCTGGATAATGCAGGATGAAACCGGGCACGTTGAAGAGATGGCAAAGCAGATAATCGCCGGTACGGGCGACACGCCGCCGTTCACACCATTCGTGCCGAAGGAAACGGCGAACCCCGCGTTCGAGGCCATTGTCAGTGAGATACAAATCCTGCCCGGCGATGTCATTGAACCGGTGATACGGTATTACCAGCAGGTAGATGTGATCGCGCAGCTGGCCGAAGATATGCGCGGAGAGCGCTATGCGGCACTCGAGGCTGAGCGCAAGATCGATGTTTACAGGGATTTTATTGAATTGCGCAGCGAAGCGGGCCGTCTGGCGATCGATGCAATAGATGCTCTGGAGCAGTCAAGTGACGATAAATAACTGCTCAATAACCCGGTTTAGGGCCTGTCGGACCGTTTATGGGCCGCATTGGCGGCATTGGAAGTGGTTTCGTGCTCATGATTTTGTCTCCGTACCTCAAGATAATACTGCAAAGGTGAAAATTCAACAACCATGCCGCTTTTAGAGATTGAAAACCTGACAGTAGAATTTGCCACGGCAGGCGGTGCTTTTCGCGCCGTGGACGGTTTGTCGCTCAGCCTGGATGCCAGCGACGTGCTGGCCATTGTCGGTGAGTCGGGATCGGGCAAGTCGGTTGCCATGCTGGCCATGATGGGCCTGTTGCCGTGGACGGCGACTGTCACGGCGGACCGGTTGAATTTTGACGGCAAAGACCTGCTCACGCTGTCGGCCCGCCAGCGCCGCGAGGTCGTCGGCAAGGACATCGCCATGATCTTCCAGGAGCCCATGTCGAGCCTCAATCCGTGTTTCACCGTCGGTTTTCAACTGGGTGAAGCACTCAGGGTTCATCTGGGCATGTCACGAGCCGAATGCAAGGCACGCAGCATTGAACTGCTGGACCTGGTCGGCATTCCGGCACCGGAAAAACGCCTCAGTGCGTTTCCACACCAATTGTCAGGCGGCATGAGCCAGCGGGTCATGATCGCCATGGCGATCTCATGCAACCCGAAACTGCTGGTCGCCGATGAACCGACAACCGCGCTTGACGTGACCATCCAGGCGCAAATCCTCGACCTGCTGCTCAGCTTGCAGCAGGAAACCGGCATGGCCCTGGTTCTGATCACGCACGACATGGGGGTTGTCGCTGAAACGGCACAACGGGTTTCCGTGCAATATGCCGGACAGAAGGTCGAGGAGCAGCCGGTGGTGGATTTGTTTTCCGAACCGCACCATCCCTATACCGCTGCGTTGCTGGCGGCGTTGCCGGAACGCGCCAGGTCGCAGACGCTGCCGTCCATACCCGGCGTCGTGCCGGGCCAGTTCGACCGGCCGGACGGGTGCCTGTTTTCGCCAAGATGTACGCATGCCACCGATCATTGCCGCAGCCAGTCACCGACCCGTGCGCCTGCCAGACTCGGCTCTGCGTTCTGCCATTATCCGCTGGTAAAGGGCACGCCGCAAAATCATCCCGGAAACGGAGTGACGGCATGAGCGAGAAAATCGTCCTGCGCGCAAATGACCTGAAAAAGCACTACATGCTGCCCGGCAGCCTGTATGCCAAGCCGGCGACCGTAAAGGCGCTGGACGGTGTCAGTTTCGAGCTGAGCCGGAAGAAAACCCTGGCGGTGGTGGGTGAGTCCGGCTGCGGCAAGTCAACGCTCGCCCGGCTGGTGACCATGATCGAGGACCCCACCGCAGGATCGCTGCAGATCGCCGGAGAGGAGCTGGCGGACGGTAACAAGGCGGTGCGCCGCAAACTGCGGCCCAAGGTGCAAATGGTGTTTCAGAACCCGTACGGGTCGCTCAATCCGCGCCAGAAAATCGGTTCGGCGCTGGAAGAGCCCCTGATGATGAACACGCCGCTTTCAAAGGCGGAAAGAAGCGACAAGGCCAAGAACATGATGCAGGCGGTGGGCCTGCGCCCTGAACACTATGACCGCTATCCGCACATGTTTTCCGGCGGCCAGCGCCAGCGTATCGCCATCGCGCGCGCCCTGATGCTGGACCCTGACATACTGGTGCTGGATGAACCGGTATCGGCGCTGGACGTCTCAATCCAGGCGCAGGTTCTGAACCTGCTCGGCGAACTGCAGGACAAGCTGCAACTGGCCTACCTGTTTATCTCTCACGACCTGTCGGTGGTGAAGCACATCGCCGACGAGGTGATGGTGATGTATCTCGGCAAGCCGGTGGAGCAGGCGTCCCGCGAGGTGCTGTTCGATAATCCCAGGCATCCCTATACCAAGGCGCTGCTGTCGGCCACGCCGGTGCCTGATCCGGGCCGACAGAAAGAGCGCGTCCTGTTAAAGGGGGAGTTGCCGTCGCCGATCGACCCACCGACCGGCTGCGCCTTTCATCCGCGCTGCCCTGTGGTCTTTGGCAGGTGTGCAGCCGAAACACCGCATTTGCAACCGACACACTCTGCGCAGGTCTCGTGTCACCTGATGGATGAAGCGCAGTAGGATAAACCGCAAACCTGGTGCTTCAGTCCAGGTGTTGGTTACGCTCAAACACGTAATGCCAGAGATGAATGTCCTCGAAGAAGCGCTCGTAGAAGTCCGGCAGCAGGTCGCGGGATTCATACCGGGCCGGACTGTCCAGGGCCCTGGACATCGCATCATGATCAGCATAGGTGATGGCAAGAACCAGCGGAATGGCGGGTCCGGCGGGATCACTTTCCATTCCAAACAGGACCTCGACCTGTTCGGCGCAGGCGAATTTACGCCATAGGGGTGCAAGCCGCTCGTCCACGAAGGCCCGCATTGCCGCTTCCTGTCCGGGTTTTACGGTTCCGGCGAAAAATGCATATCGGGTGATCATGTGAACTAGCCACCCCTGTGCTTGAAACTGTCACGGCGAAAGCTGTACAGAGCGGCGGGATCGACGGAAACGTCCACGACGGCCGGTTTGCCGCAGTCGAGGGCTGCTTCAATGGCGGGCGCGACATCGGCGAGGGTTTCCGCCTTGTAACCGCATGCGCCATAGAGTTCGGCCACTTTGTCAAACGGTGGGCTGGAAACGTCCGCGCCAATATAGCGGCCGTTGAAAAAGTCGCGCTGGTAGGCTTTTTCCGCTCCCCAGCACTGATTGTTCATGACGACGGTTACGGTGTTGATACCGTGATCCACAGCGGTACTCAGTTCGGACATGGTCATGCCGAAGCCGCCGTCGCCCATCAGGCTGATCACCGGGCGATCGGGCTGTGCGCATTTCACGCCCAGGCCACAGGCAAACGAAAAGCCCACCAGTCCGAAATCAAGCGGTGTAAACAGGCTTTTGGGGGTCCAGTAGTTCAAGGCGTCGGTTGCCTGCAGGCACAGTGTGCCGGCGTCCATGGTGATGGCTGCGTTCTGGGGGAGGACATCACGCAACGTCTTGAACAGGCCTGAAGGTTGTGTGGGGTGTGTCATTACCGCGTCGGCATCGCGTTGTGACAGGTAGGCTTTACGCTCCTGCTGGAACGCAGAGGTCCAGGCGTCAGCACCTGCCCGGTCGGCGATAGATTTCAACGCAGCGGCAAGCTGGGTGGCGGCTGTCGGTGCATCCGACCAGATGCCCAGTTCCACCGGGAAAAACCGGCCGATTGCGGTTGGTTCCAGCTCCACCTGGATGATCTTCGCGTCGCGATTGATATTGTCATAGGTGTAGAATGTGGAATTGAAACCGAGACGCGTGCCGAGCGCCAGTATGACGTCAGCCTCCTTCACCAGCCGCGACGCGACCGGATTGCCGCGCGGGCCCATCTGCCCGGCATTCAAGGGATGGCCGAAAGGAATGGCATCACCGTGCCCGGGTGAGGTGACGACCGGGCAGTTCAGCATGTCCGCCAGGGCAAGCGCGGCGTCATGGCCGTGTGTGTTCTTGATGCCGCCGCCGGCAATGATGACCGGCTGTGACGCAGTTGCCAGCAGTTGCGCAGTTTTTGCAATCTGATCAGGATGCGCGGCAGGCACCGACTGGTTGCGATAGGCCTGCGGTGACTGCATGGCCGGAAAATCAACCTGTGCCGAGAGCACATCGCGCGGCAGGTTCAGCTGGACCGGGCCCCGGCGCGGCGTCAATGCGGTGCGGAAGGCTTCGCGAAACAGTTCCGGCACACGGTCGGCTGAAGGAGCCGTCCAGGTTTTCTTGGTGACAGGAGTAAACAGGGATTGCTGATCCACTTCCTGGAAAGCATCGCGATAGACATGGCCGGAAGACAGCGCGCCGGCGATGGAGACCACGGGAGAAAATGCTGCCATGGCCTGTGACAGGCCGGTAACCAGGTTGGTTGCTCCGGGGCCGTTCTGCCCGGCAAGCACGACCCCCGCATTACCCGATGCACGGGCATAACCGTCGGCCATGTGGGTGCCGGTCCGTTCATCGTGAACGCCGACAAAGCGGATGCTGTCTGCGTCATAGAGCGCATCAAACATTTCCATCGTCGCCGAGCCGATCAGGCCGAACACATATTCAGTATCCTCAGCCTTCAAAGCCTCGATTGCGGCCTGTCCGCCGGATAGCAGGTTTGTCATTGCAATGTCCTCTCAAGAAATTCCAGAACCGGAGACGTGAAGGCTTGTGGCTGCTCCATCAGACCGAGATGTTGCAATCCCGGCACGATAACAGTTTCAGACCCGTCTATTTCGGACGCGATGTCATGGCTCATTTTCACAGTGCTGCCGCTATCGTTTTCGCAGGTCATGACCAGTGCGGGCACGCGTATTGCCTCCGGCGGGCGGATCAGTTCGCGGACCCCGTTTGCCAATACCCAGGCCGTCTCGGCATAGCTCTCCGGATCTACCATCCCGCGCCACCTGCGGACCATGTGAACACCGTCGCCCGAAGCAAGATATGCCGGCGTGAACCAGCGCTTCAACGCATCATCCAGCGTGGCGTTCGCACCTTGCTCGCGCACCTTCCGGGCCCTTGTTTCAACCAGTGCCTGGGCTTCGTTGCCCCGGTCGTGGGGTGAATTCAATATGGCCAGTGCCGAAACCCTGTCGGGGTAGTCCATGGCGAACCTGCGATTGATCATGCCGCCGATGGAAAACCCGACAATGGCGGCTTGCGGAATTCCCAGATGATCCATCAGCCTGACCAGTTGACCGGCATATGTTTCCAGTGATGCAGCACCGGGTGAGGGGGCGCTGTCGCCGTGGCCGTAGAGGTCGTAGTTCAGGACCCGGAACCGTTCGGAAAACGCCGGCAGATGGTCTGTCCACAAATGGCGGCACAGGCCGAGGCCATGCACAAGCGCCATCACCGGCGCTTTGTCCGGTCCTGTCAAGTCAAACGCCGTTCCATCCGGTGCAACGTCAGACACCGGCCGGGTTGTCCACGTCATGGCCCATGTCTTTCAGGTCCTCGTAGCGGTTGCCGATGCGATGGTTCGGATGACCGCCGATCGAGGCACCCAACGCAACAACGATCTCATCTTCCGCCGGCGCGTCCGGTACGTTCAGGTGAATGGTCTGGTAGTGCGACCGGCGGCCGCCATCATGCTTGTCCATCAGCGGGATCATCAGGGAGGTGCCGGCGGCCCCCCGGGTGTTGGCGAACACCAGGTAGGTCTTGGCGCCGACGGCTTCGCGGTACTGGTTGCCGAACCACAGTGTATGGGTCAGTGCCTGGGCGTGCTCGAGTTCACCGCCCATGCCGACGACCGAAGCCTTGCCATAGCCCTCCAGATCATCACCGGTTACGTCGAGGATCATATCGGTCAGGAGCTTGCCGACCTCGGGTCCGGTTTCGCGAATTTCCGGCTTGAGGTCCTCGACATAGCCGCGCCCGAACCAGGGATTCCTGATGATGGCGAGGGCCGCGATCAGTTTGGTCGGGGTATCAACCTTTTTGCCGCCTTCTTCAAAGGTGGTTTGTATATTGAGCAGGGTCCGGCGAATTTCGGTAGACATAAACTATCCTCTATCTTTATGAAATATCAGGAAAATGCGGGCATGACTTCGTCGATAAAGAGCTCCAGGGAGCGCTTTTGCCGGGGCATGTCGAGGCCCATGGAAGCATAGTAGATAAAGGCGTCTATGCCGATTTCCTCATGCTGTTTCAGCTTGCGGATGACGGTGCCGGGATCGCCGAACATCAGGTTTTCCTCAAGCATGGCAGGGTCCACCCGCACATTTCCCTCCAGTTCCTCCAGGGGAACATTGTCGGGAAACCCGTTGACGACATCGCCCTTTTTCATCATCAGGTTGCCGAATTTGCCAAGCACATTGCGGATGGCACCCATGGTTGCAGCGCGGTCATCCTCATTGTCGTAAACGGCGCAGTGGCGCATGAGCGCAAACGTGCCGTCCCAGCCACCGGCCTTTGCAATCGACGCGTCGAGCTGGGTTTTGTATTTTTCCACCTCGCCCATCGGCATGGTCAACGGCCAGCACATGATGTTGCAATCATTGGCGACGGCGTAATCGAAGGTGATGGGCGAGCGGGCCGCTACCCACATCGGCACGGTCTCCTGCAACGGTTTCGGACAGGACGTCGCTTTGGGGAACTGCCAGTATTCACCGTCATGTTCCACGTCTCCCTTCCACAGTTCGCGGACCAGCGGCAGCATTTCCTGCATGTATCGCCAGGAGTCCGGTTGCTGCAATCCCGGTTTCATGCGGTCGAATTCGCGTTGATAGGCGCCGGAGCCAAGTCCCATTTCAAGCCTGCCGCCGGAGATCAGGTCGAGCAGCGCGGCTTCGCCGGCGATGTTGATGGGATGCCAGTAGGCGGCATTGGCAACACCGCAGCCAAGGCGGATGTTGTCGGTGTGGTCAGCCCACCATGTCATGACCTGAAAAGGGTTGGGGGCAATGGTCATCTCGACGGCGTGATGCTCGGCGGCCCAGGCAATTTCAAACCCCGCCTTGTCCGCCATCTGCACCATCTGGAGTGTGTGGTCACGCACCGCGGCCATGTCGGCCGCGTCATCCATGCGCTCGAGATTGATGGCGATATGGAACTTCATGTCTTCCCCTTCAGCGTGGCTTGAATGGATTGGCGATCGGATCATCGGACAGGTTCATCCACACGGTCTTCGGCCGGGTAAAATCATAGATCGCCTGGAAACCGCTTTCGCGGCCGTAGCCGCTGTTTTTCATACCGCCGAACTCGGCGATGGGTGAAATGACGCGGTAGGTGTTCACCCAGACAATGCCGGCCCGGATCTTGCGGGTCATGCGCAGGGCGCGCGCGCTGTCGCGGGTAAAGATTCCGGCGGCGAGACCGTGAACCGTGTCATTGGCAAGTGCGACAACCTCATCTTCCGTCTTGAAGCGCTGCACGCTCAACACCGGGCCAAACAGTTCAGTGTCGACAATGGTCATGTCCTGATGCGGGCATTCGATAATCGTGGGTTCAAAATAGAGCCCGTCCATATCCGGCCGTTTGCCACCTGTAAGTACCGTACCGCCTTCTTCCCGGGCCAGCGCAACCTGCTGTTCGATATGCTCCAGCTGCGCCTCGGTGCACAGCGGTCCCATTTCTGTCTCATCGGCCTGCGGGTCGCCAATTGCGATATTGCCCGCGATCGCGACCATTTTTTCAAGAAACCCGTCGGCAATGTCTTCATGCAAATAGAGCCTGGATCCCGCCACGCAACTTTGGCCGGCCGCGGCGAAAATCCCGGCAACCGAGCCGTTGACAGCGCTTTCAATATTGGCGTCGTCAAAGACGATGAAAGGCGACTTGCCACCCAGTTCAAGCGAGACCTCGGCGAAATTTTCCGCTGAATTCCTGACGATGTGGCGGGCGGACTGCGGGCCCCCGGTAAAGGCGACCCGGGCAACCAGCGGATGTGACGTCAGTGCCCGGCCACATGGATCGCCGTGTCCGGTGATGATGTTGACGACGCCATCGGGAATGCCGGCCTGGGCAATCAGCCTGCCGAATTCGAGCAATGGCGCTGATGCGTGTTCAGATGCCTTGAGGACGATCGTGTTGCCCGCTGCAAGAGCCGGTCCGATCTTGACGGCACTGAGGAACAACTGGGAATTCCAGGGTACGATTGCCGCGACCACGCCCAAAGGTTCACGGTTTGTGAAAACAAACATGTCCGGTTTGTCTATAGGCAGGGTTTCGCCGTGTATCTTGTCGGCGGCGCCTGCATAAAACTGAAGGAACTCGGCGATGTAGGTTGCCTGCCAGGCCGTTTCCTTGAACATCTTGCCGGTGTCACGGGTTTCCAGGCGGCCCAGCTGCTCGGAGTTTTCCGCCAGCAGGTCGCCGAGCTTGCGCAGGCATTTGCCACGCTGGGTCGGTGTCATGTCCGCCCACGGACCGCTGAGCGCCCGGTTGGCAGCCTCGACGGCCTCATTGACATTTTGCTCGGTCGCCTCGGGTATCCGTGACCAGACCTCACCATCGGCAGGATTGATGCTGTCGAAGGTCGCACCGTCCGATGCCGGCTGCCATTTGCCGTCAATGAGCATTGCGTAGGTTTCGACTTTTGCCATTGTCATTTTCTCAGCTTGCGGTTTCAGTCAGTGCGGATACCTGGTGATAGGCGCCGTCCAGATAGGTCAGGGGCTGTCCGGGGCCGTTGCTTGCTGCGATGACCTTGCCAATCAGAACCTGATGGCTGCCCGAACAAACCGACTGATCCAGTTCACAACTCAATACTGTGGCACCGGAAATTGCCGGCACCTCGGCAGGTTCGATGTCGATGCCGTCAAAGCGGTCTGAAACGGCACAATCATGGGCTCCGGCAAAGCGGTCGGCAATGTGCCTGGCGTGTTGCGGCAGGATGTTGATGTTAAAGCTGCCATTGGCCATGACCAGCCGGGCAATCTGTGATTGCGCATTGAGGCACACCAGTGCGGTGGGCGGGTCTGCGGATACCGAGCAGAATGCCGATACGGTTGCACCATGACGGCCCGACGGGCCGTTTGTGGTCACTACCGACACGGAACTGGCCACTCGCCGCATTGCACGGATAAAGGCGCTTCTGTCCATGTTCATTTCACCGCTCTCCACAAATGGCAAATGGAAGGCAGCAGCTTATGGGGGATTTTATATTTTGAAAATTGAATTATTTTATATAGAATATTCGAAAAATCCGAACTGAGGAATGCGATGAATCTCTCGGAACTGCGCACATTTCTGACCATTATCGAAACCGGCAGCCTGGTGCGTGCATCGCAACAGCTGAACGTGACCCAGTCCACGGTAACCGCCAGGCTGAATTCACTCGAGAATGAGCTGGGCCAAGTCCTCATCAACCGCCAGAAATCCGGGGCTTCGCTGACCGGTGCCGGCGTCCGCCTGCAGCGCTATGCCAATACGATTTCCGACCTCTGGCGTCAGGCACGCCAGCAAACGGCATTGCCGGATGCGATGAGTTCGGTCTGCAACCTTGCCAGTCATCCCGACCTGTGGCCGCATCTCGGCACCAGGATGTTTGATTACATCCGCGCAAATCACTCCCAGGTTGCGCTGGCGGTGTGGCACGGCAGCCAGGCCGACATGCATGACTGGCTGGGCAATGGGCTGACCGACATATCGCTGACCTATTGGCCGAATTCAAACCAGAAACAGGTGGTCTATCCAATCGCCACGGATCAACTGGTTCTGGTGTCGACCCGGAAAGACAGCCCGATCAAGTTTGATCCCGGGTACATCTTCGTGGAGGCAGGCGAAGAGTTCGGCCAGCAGCATGCTGAGGCTTATGCTGATGCGGACATAGCCCGGATCAGTTTCGGGTCGGCCCAGCTTGGCCTCGAACACCTGCTAATCAATGGCGGCAGCGCCTACCTGCCCTTGCGAATGGTGAAGCCGCACATCGCCGACGGCAGGTTGTTCCGGTTGGCCGAGGGGCCGGTTTTCGAGCGAAATGCATTTATGGTCGTCAACAAATCGGCACTGGAGACATGGCCCTGGTTTGATGACTGTCTGAACGATCTGATGTCGGATGACGATGACGCGTGATGCCCGGGCAGCGGGTCGGAGCCTCGAACAGCGTCAGTTGTCCGGTTTGCTCAAAGTACGTCTTACCGCGTCGCTCCACCCGGCAATCTTGCGTTGCCGGACAGCCTGTTTCATCTTCGGCCTGAAGCGCTGATCCAATGCCCACGATTTAGCAAATCCGGAAGCGGTCGGCCACAGGCCGACGCGTGACGCGGCAAGCCAGGCGGCACCCAGGGCGGTGGTTTCCAGCACTTCCGGCCGGTCCACCGGCGCATTCAGCACGTCGGCAAGGCGTTGCATGGTCCAGTCCGATGCGACCATGCCGCCGTCTACCCGCAGCACGGTCTTGCGGGCGGTTTGCGACTTCCAGTCCTTCTGCATGGCCGACAGCAAGTCATGGGTTTGATAGCACACCGCTTCAAGGGCGGCCTGGGCCAGCTCATTGGGGCCTGATGCGCGTGTCAGGCCAAAGATCGCGCCACGGGCATTTGCATCCCAGTGGGGTGCGCCAAGGCCGGTAAAGGCGGGGACCAGATAGACATCCTGTTCCGGATCGGCCTTGGCAGCCATGGCGCCGCTGTCGCTGGCTGATTTCAGGAACCCCATCTCGTCGCGCAGCCACTGCACGGTCGCGCCGGCCATGAAAATCGAACCTTCCAGCGCATAGGTTGTCTTGCCGTTGAGGCGATAGGCGATGGTGGTCAGCAGCCGGTTTTTTGAGCGCACCATGTCCGACCCGGTATTGAGCAGGGCAAAGCATCCGGTTCCATAGGTGGATTTCAGCATGCCGGGCTTGAAGCAGGCATTGCCGATGGTCGCCGCCTGCTGATCACCGGCCACGCCGAGGACGGGAATGGCCGCGCCGAGGATGGCAGGATCGGTGACACCGAAATCCGCAGCACAGTCAAGCACGTCCGGCAACACATTTGCGGGCACGTCCAGCACCTTGAGCAGGCCCTTGTCCCACTTGTTGGTCCTGATATTGAACATCAGCGTGCGCGAGGCATTGGTGGCATCCGTGACGTGGGAGGCGCCACCGGTCAGCCGCCAGATCAGGAAACTGTCGACGGTGCCGAAGGCAATGCGTCCGGCTTCGGCCTTTTTGCGCAGGCCCTTCACATTGTTCAGCAGCCAGGAGACCTTGGTGCCGGAAAAATAAGGATCGAGCAGCAGCCCGGTCCTGGTGCTGAAGCTCTTCTCGTGTCCGGCCTTCTTCAGCTTTGTGCACAAGTCCGACGTGCGCCGGTCCTGCCAGACGATCGCCTTGTGCACGCACCTGCCTGTCTCGCGATCCCACATGACGGTGGTTTCGCGCTGGTTGGTGATGCCGATTGCTGAAATGTCTGACGGCTTGATCCCGGCCTTGCTGATCGCGTCCCTGCAGGTGGCGACGACGCTTGACCAGATGTCCTCGGGATCGTGCTCGACCCAGCCGGATTTCGGAAAATACTGTGCGAATTCCTGCTGGCCGACGGCGACAATCTTCTGGTCGGCGTCAAAAATGATGGCCCGTGAAGATGTCGTGCCCTGATCAATGGCTAGAACGAAATTGCCCATTGCTTGCCCCGTCACTGCAGCCGCCTAACGGACGGCGGTCTGGCTTGTTGTCGTATGCATGGTTTTTGCAGCACGATCCATGAATTCCTGCAAGGCCTGTATCTGCTTGCGCTCATAGGCGATGCCCAGCTTGGTGCGCCTGAACAAGACGTCCTGCGCCGTGGCTGCCCATTCATGGCGCATCAGGTAGAGCACTTCCGCTTCATGCAGGCCAATGCCGAATTCCTTGCCGAGATCATCGGATTTTTGTGCATCGCCGAGTACCATCAGTGCCCTGGTGCCGTATTGACGCACAAGCCTTGTGATCAGCTTGCGGTCCAGAAGCGGGCGGGCGGCAACATATTCATCGACCAGCGCGTCAAAGCCCTGCACGGCAAAGTCGCCGCCGGGTAGGGCGGCATCCGCAGTCCAGGCCGGGTCGCGGGTGCCCAGGGCGTCTTCGATTTTCTTGAGAATTTGTTCGGCCAGCACCCGGAACGTGGTGATCTTGCCGCCGAAGATGTTGAGCAGCAATCCGGTGTCGTTATCGCCGTCCGTACGTATGACATAGTCGCGGGTGGCCTCCTGCGCCTTGCTGGCCCCGTCGTCATACAGGGGACGGACGCCGGAATAGGTCCACACGACATCCGATCTGGTTACAGGTTCAGAAAAATACTCACTGGCCATGTCACACAGGTAGCCGATTTCTTCGGCAGATATTTCCGGCTTGTCCATGTCATCGCCATGTTCAGCATCTGTGGTGCCGATCAGGGTGTAGTCGCCCTCATAGGGAATGGCGAAGATGATGCGGTTGTCGTCATTCTGGAATATGTAGGCCTTGTCGTGAGCAAACTTGCGCGCAATGACGATATGGCTGCCGCGCACCAGGCGGACATTGCGGGCGTCGTTGTAGCCGAACACCTGCTTCAGCACCTTGTCGACCCAGGGGCCAGCGGCATTGACGATGATGCCGGCGGTAACGGTTTCTCTGTGGCCGTTGGATGTGTCTTCCATCTCGACCCGCCACTGACCGTCGACGCGTTGTGCGTGCACGACTTTCGTGCGCGGCTGCATGTTGGCGCCGCGGTCTGCGGCGTCGAGCGCGTTCAATACCACCAGCCGGGAATCCTCAACCCAGCAGTCGGAATATTCAAAGGCTTTGCTGAATGCCGGCTTCAGTGGCTTGCCGACTTCGTCATGCGCCAGGTTCACGCTGGTTGTCGGGGGCAGGAGTTTGCGCCCGCCGATGTGATCATACAGGAACAGGCCCAGCCGCAGCAGCCAGGCCGGGCGCAGGCCTGCATGATGCGGCAGGACAAACCGCATCGGCCAGATGATATGTGGTGCCATTTTCCACAACACTTCGCGTTCCATCAGCGCCTTGCGCACCAGCAGGAACTCATAGTGCTCGAGATAGCGCAGACCGCCATGGACGAGCTTTGTGGAGGCTGAAGACGTGCCGCCGCCGAAATCACCCGCCTCGCACAGGCAGACGGAAAAGCCGCGGCCAACCGCATCGCGGGCGATACCGCAGCCATTGATGCCGCCGCCGATGATCAGAACATCATAGTGAGGCGTCAGGCCGGCGTGCTGCGACTGCCTGTTCATTCAGCCGCCTTTCCGGTTGCCAGGTCGGCTTCTGCAACCTTGAGGTGAACTTTTGCGACGTTGCAGATCTTCTTGATGCTGCGGGGAGGCTGCTCGTCGGTAACGAAAACATCCAGGTCTTCGAGCTGCCCGATCTGCACTGGCGCGCGGCGTTCAAACTTGCTGGTGTCGGCTGCCAGAATGCTGGTGCGGGCCTGGCCCAGAATGGCCTGTGACACACGAACCTCGCGATAATCGAAATCAAGCAGGCAGCCTTCTTCATCGATTGCCGATACGCCAATCACGGCGAAGTCGACCTTGAACTGCCGGATCAGGTCAATTGCCGCGGCACCGACAATGCCGCCATCGCTCTTGCGGACCATGCCGCCAGACACCACGACTTCAACGCCCGGCGCGTCGGACAATATGTAGGCGACATTCAGATTGTTGGTGATCACCATCAACCCCTGGTGGCGGCGCAGGGCGTAAGCTACCTGTTCGGTTGTGGTGCCGATATTGAGGATCAGCGACGAATTGTCCGGGATCAGTCCGGCAATGGCACGGGCAATGCGGGCCTTGCCGTCGGCGGAAATGTCCCGGCGGGCCTGATAGGCCATGTTGACCGTATTGGACGGAAACACCGCGCCACCGTGAACCCGGTTGAGTTTTTCAATGTCGCACAGGTCATTGAGATCCTTACGGATTGTCTGCGGCGTGACCTCAAAACGAAGCGCAAGCGTTTCCACATCCACGCGGCCTTCACGCCGCGCGATCTCAAGAATATCCATCTGTCTTGGCGGCAATGCCGTCACGACGCATCCCTTCGGTTGTTTTCATAATAGTTGCGATTTTTTTCGAATAAATCAATTAGAAAACCATTGACTTTCGTTTTTATTCGTTATGTCCTAGCGATGTGATGCACCGCTGTCGTAAATGAGTGCGCACACAAATCAGTTGGAGGAGAGATCATGAAAAAGCTGCTTTTAGCGTCAGTTGCGGTATTTGCACTGGGCGCTGCGGCTCTTCCTGCGCAGGCCGACAAGGCCGCGGCAGAGAAGTGGGTAAACGACGAATTCCAGCCATCCGCGCTTTCGAAAGAAGACCAGTTGAAGGAGATGGACTGGTTCATCAAGGCGGCGGAGCCGTTCAAGGGAATGGAGATCAATGTGCTGTCGGAAACGATTCCGACGCATGAGTACGAATCCAAGACGCTGACCAAGGCGTTTGAAGAGATCACCGGCATCAAGGTCAACCACCAGCTTCTCGGAGAAGGCGAGGTGGTGCAGGCGGTGCAGACCCAGATGCAGACCAACCGCAACCTGTATGATGCCTACATCAATGACAGCGACCTGATCGGCACCCATTCGCGCCTGCAGCAGGCGGTCAACCTGTCCGACTGGATGGAAGGAGAAGGCAAGGGCGTTACCAATCCCGGCCTCGACGTGGAAGATTTCATCGGCAAGTCATTCACCACCGGCCCGGACGGCAAACTCTACCAGCTGCCGGATCAGCAGTTCGCCAACCTGTACTGGTTCCGCAAGGACTGGTTCGACAAGCCGGAACTGAAGGAAAAGTTCAAGGCCAAGTACGGCTATGAGCTGGGTGTGCCGGTCAACTGGTCAGCCTATGAAGACATTGCGCAATTCTTCAGTGAAGACGTCAAGGAAATCGATGGTGTCCGCATCTACGGTCACATGGATTACGGCAAACGCGCCCCTGACCTTGGCTGGCGCATGACCGATGCCTGGCTGTCCATGGCCGGTGCCACGTCTCCGGGCCTGCCGAACGGCCGGCCGATCGACGAATGGGGCATCCGCATGGAGGCAGACAGCTGCAATCCATCCGGTGCATCAGTTGCCCGCGGTGGCGGCACCAACGCACCGGCTTCCGTTTTCGCTATCGCCAAGTGGGACGAGTGGCTGCGCAAATATGCGCCTCCCGGTGCGGCTGACTATGACTTCTACCAGTCCCTGCCGGCGCTTGCGCAGGGCAATGTGGCCCAGCAGATTTTCTGGTACACAGCGTTTACCGCATCCATGGTTGCGCCGAAAGCAGACGGCAACAACACCGTTGACGATGACGGCAATCCGCAATGGCGCATGGCACCGAGCCCGCACGGGCCATACTGGAAGGACGGCATGAAGCTGGGTTACCAGGATGCCGGATCATGGACAATTCTGAAGTCCACTCCGGTTGATCGTGCCAAGGCTGCATGGCTGTACGCACAGTTCGTGGTGTCCAAGACAGTGGACGTGAAGAAGTCCGACGTTGGTCTGACCTTCATTCGCGACAGCACCGTGCGTCATGATCACTTCACCAAGCGCGCCCCGAAACTGGGGGGGCTTATCGAGTTCTATCGCTCACCGGACCGGGTCAACTGGACTCCAACCGGCGTCAACGTGCCGGATTATCCGAAACTGGCGCAGTTGTGGTGGCAGAACATCGGTGACGTGAACTCCGGTGCCTTTACACCGCAGCAGGCGATGGATCGCCTGGCCGGTGAAATGGACCAGGTCATGGGCCGCATGCAGGCTGCCGACGAGCAGGCCAAGATCTACGGCGGTTGCGGTCCGCGCCTGAACGAAGCCAAGGATCCTGCCGACTGGCTCGGCAAGGAGAACGGCCCGGCTGCCAAGCTGGCCAATGAGAAGGAGCCAGGCAAGACGATTGCTTACGAAGAAATCGTCAAGCGCTGGGCGCAGTAGGGTAGCGCATTTTCTCCCGTGCGTGATGAGCGGCCCGGCATTTCAGACGCCGGACCGCTCCCCCATACCCGAATAATTTTTTTAAACCTTGAGTCGGAACTCTAAGCGGCGGCAGGATGCGCTATGGCGCTTGAACTGAAAAACGTGGCCAAGAAAATAGGGGCGGATACGCATATCCACCCGACCGACCTGACGTTTGAGCCGGGCAGTTTCAACATTCTGCTTGGCACCACGCTTGCCGGCAAGACCACCCTGATGCAGATGATGGCAGGCCTTGAAAAACCGACGTCCGGCGAGGTCTGGTTCGACGGCAAGGATGTCACCGGCACCGCGGTCCAGAAACGCAATGTGTCCATGGTCTACCAGCAGTTCATCAATTATCCGAACATGTCGGTGTTCGACAATATCGCCTCGCCCTTGCGCGTTGCCAGGCTTCCGGCCGGGGAAATCCGCTCCCGCGTCGGCGAGATGGCCGAACTGATGCGGATTTCGGCCATGCTGGACCGAAGACCGTCGGAACTGTCGGGCGGCCAGCAGCAACGCACCGCCATGGCCCGTGCGCTGGTCAAGGACAGTGACCTGATACTGCTCGACGAACCGCTGGCCAACCTTGATTTCAAACTGCGCGAGGAAATGCGCGACGAACTGCCCAGGCTGTTTGCGGAACGCAATTGCGTGGTGGTGTATGCGACGACCGAACCGACCGAAGCCCTGTTGCTGGGAGGCCAGACTGCGGCCATGCACGAGGGCCGGGTCGTGGACTTCGGTCAGACCGCGCAGATTTACCGGCAGCCCTCCAGCCTGACGTCGGCCATGGTGTTTTCCGAACCGCCGATCAACCTGGCCAACGCAGCGGTGAAATCCGGCTGGGTGCGGTTGGATGAAGGGGTTTCATGGAAGGCAGACAAGGGGCTTGCCGACGGGGCCTACACGATCGGCATCCGGCCGCACCATGTGTCGCCGGTGCGTCAGTCCACCAAATCCGTTGTCATCGAGGGCAAGGTCAAGGTGGCAGAACTCACCGGGTCTGAAAGCATCATTCATTTCCACGCCCATGATTATCCCTGGGTGTCCCTGTCACACGGCGTGCATCCGTTCGAGACCGGCCAGTTCGCCAGGTTCTATGCCGACATGTCGAAGTGCTTCTATTTTGATGCAGACGGCAGGCTGGTCGATCTGGCTCCGGCAGGGAAGGCAGCGTGACATGGCCCGGATAACCCTTAAAAACCTCAAACATGCTTACATGCCGAACCCGGTGAACGACGAAGACTGGGCGTTGAAGGAGCTCAATCTGGACTGGGACGACGGCGGGGCCTATGCGCTGCTGGGTCCGTCGGGGTGCGGCAAGACAACCCTGCTCAACCTGATCTCCGGCCTGCTGACACCGTCGCACGGCAGCATCCTGTTCGATGACCAGGACGTCACCGGCCTGCCGCCGGAGCAGCGCAAGATCGCGCAGGTTTTCCAGTTTCCCGTCGTCTACGATACCATGACCGTTTACGACAACCTGGCGTTTCCGTTGCGCAACCGCGGCGTCGACGAGGCAACCGTGGACAAGCGGGTGCGCGAGGTGGCGGAGATGAACGACCTTACCGCGACGCTCGGAAATCGCGCGTCCGGGCTGACGGCTGACGGCAAGCAGAAGATCTCGCTGGGCCGCGGGCTGGTGCGCACCGATGTCAACGCCATCCTGTTCGACGAACCGCTGACGGTGATCGACCCGCACCTGAAATTCCAGCTGCGGTCGAAGCTGAAGGAACTGCACACACGGGTTCCCAACACGATGATCTACGTGACCCACGACCAGACCGAGGCGATCACCTTTGCCGACAAGGTGGTGGTGATGAACGTCGGCGAGGTCGTGCAGGTCGGCACGCCCAAGGAACTGTTTGAAGAACCGCACCATACCTTTGTCGGACACTTCATCGGATCGCCGGGCATGAACGTGCTGGCATGCGAGGTGAAAAACGGTCACGCCTATATTGCCGGCAAGAGGATTGCCACGGCGAACAAGGCTGTTGCCAAGGCCGGTAAATCGGAAATCGGCGTGCGGCCCGAGTTCGTGAAATTTGCCCGGCAGGGCCTTGAGGCACGCGTGGTGAAAGTTTCCGATGCGGGCCGGTTTTCCGTCGTGGAGGCCGACAGCGCCGGTGGCCGGATCAGGCTGCTGGTGGAAGAGGGCGGCACGATCCCGTCGGAGTCCGCCCATCTCGAATTCGACCCCGCAGCGACCCGGATCTACAGCGACGGATGGCTGGCGGGCCGGGAGGGTCAGCCATGAACAAGACCGTCAACCAGAAAGCCTGGTTCTTCGTCGCGCCGGTTCTCATCCTGGTGGCCTTCAACGCCATCGTGCCGCTGATGACCGTTGTCAATTACTCGGTCCAGGAAACCTTTGGCGACAACGTGTTCTTCTGGGCGGGACTGCGCTGGTTCGAGGAAATCCTGCGCTCGCCGCGTTTCCATGATGCGCTTGGCCGCCAGCTGTTTTTCACCGGCACCATCCTGGCCATCGAAGTGCCGCTGGGCGTCATCATCGCGCTTGCCATGCCTCGAAAGGGCCCGTGGGTCTCGGTCTGCCTGGTGCTGATGGCCATGCCGTTGCTGATCCCGTGGAACGTGGTCGGCGCCATGTGGAACATTTTCGGCCTGCCGGAGCTTGGCCTGCTCGGCAAGACGCTGAATACCCTGGGCTTCGACTACAACTATACCCGCCAGCCCGGCGATGCCTGGTTCACGCTCATCCTGATGGATGTGTGGCACTGGACCTCGTTGGTGGTGCTGCTGGCCTATGCAGGGCTGGTGTCGATCCCCGACGCCTATTACCAGGCCGCGCGCATTGACGGGGCAAGCTCGTGGGCGATCTTCCGCTACATCCAGTTGCCCAAGATGAAGCGGGTGCTGACCATTGCGGTCCTGCTGCGCTTCATGGACTCGTTCAACATCTATACCGAGCCATCGGTGCTGACCGGCGGCGGCCCCGGCAATTCGACGACGTTGTTGTCCATCGACCTGGTGAAGATCGCGCTAGGCCAGTTTGACCTCGGACCGGCGGCTGCCATGTCGTTGATCTACTTCCTGGTGATCCTGTTGTTCAGCTGGATTTTCTACACGGTAATGACCAGAGGGGAGGAACAGTGATGGCAAGAGTCAAGTGGCTGATCCCGACGATTTACATCATCTTCCTGATGCTGCCGATCTACTGGCTGGTGTCGATGTCGTTCAAGACCACCAATGAAATCCTCGGCTCGTTCACCCTGTGGCCGCAGAATTTCACGCTGGAGAACTACCGCACGATCTTCACCGACCCGACCTGGTACAACGGCTATATCAACTCGATCATCTACGTGACCATCAACACGGTGCTGTCGGTGACGGTGGCGCTGCCTGCGGCCTATGCATTTTCACGCTATCGCTTCCTGGGCGACAAGCACCTGTTCTTCTGGCTGCTCACCAACCGCATGGCGCCGGCTGCGGTGTTCGCCCTGCCGTTCTTCCAGCTTTATTCGGCAATCGGCATTTTTGATACCCACCTGGCCGTGGCGCTGGCGCATACCCTGTTCAATATCCCGCTGGCGGTGTGGATCCTGGAAGGCTTCATGTCGGGCGTACCGAAGCAGCTTGATGAAACTGCCTATGTGGACGGGTACTCGTTCCCGGCGTTCTTCGTGAAGATATTCGTGCCCACCATCGCTGCCGGGGTCGGCGTGGCGGCGTTCTTCTGCTTCATGTTCTCCTGGGTGGAATTGCTGCTGGCCAAGACACTGACGGCGGTTGCGGCCAAGCCGATTGCGGCGACCATGACCAAGACGGCCTCGTCGTCGGGCTATGAACTCGGGCTGCTGGCGGCAGCCGGGACGCTGACCATCATACCTGGCGCGATCGTGATCTACTTCGTGCGCAATTACATCGCCAAGGGCTTTGCCCTGGGCCGGGTTTAGACGCAGGCGAACCGGAAAGGACATAAACCGCGATGGAAGATGTTGTCATGTTCTCCGCCAAGTGGTGGACCCTGCCGCTGGGCAAGACCTGGATGGCGTGGACACCGGCCACGGCCAGCTTCTTCCTGTTCATCGTGCTGGCCATAACGGTCATGGGCGTGTGGGAATACTATCGTCCCGGCGGCGATCCGCGCCGCGGCGTGTTTGCCATAGACACGACCCGCGGCGACCGGCTGTTCATCTCGCTGCTGGGCAGCGCCTTCATCTTCATCGCCTGGCTGTTTTTCATCGGCTCGCCGCTGTGGTGGCCGATGGGCATTGCGGTTTTGTGGTTCGTGTTCGTGTTCCGGTATGTGTGAGCCGGATATTATCTCAATGCCCGATTGAGATCAGCCTCGCGCAGCCGGCTCTCCTTGCGTTCGCGCCATGCAACGTAGCAGCCGGACCCGGCAATCATGGCCATGCCGGTGAATGACAGCAGGTCGGGAACGTCGCCCCACATCACCACGCCCCAGAAGGTTGCAAAGATCAGGTAGGAATAGTCGAACGGCGCCAGCCAGCTCGATTCGGCGCTCTGGTAGGCCTTGGCCAGGCTGATGTTGGCGGTCAGGTTGAGCATCGAGCACACCACGATGAGGGCGGCTATTTCCAGCGCCAGCGGGTTCCAGCCGACAAACAGATAAGGCCAGCTGGCAGCCAGTTCCGCAGGCTTCAGTGTCTCCATGGTTGCCAGTCCCAGTGCGCCAACCGTCACGAACGCCACCGACACGCCCAGCGCCAGGGTGGCAGGGCTTTCTTCCCGGCACAGTTTCCGGGTGGTCAGCACGGTGGCGGCGTAGAACAGGCCGGCCAGGACCGGGACCAGCGATACCCACTGGAACGAGGCCGATGCCGGTTTGAGAATGAGAAGCGTCCCTGCAAATCCCGCCACCACCGCGGCGATGCGGCGCGGGCCGACACGCTCGCCCAGGATCACGGCGGACAGCACGGCGACAAACAGCGGAAACACATACAGGCCTGCTGCAACCTCCGACAGGCTGAGAAACGGAATGGCACCAAAGAAGCTGAGCATGGCGCCGACCAGAAAGCCGCTGCGCAGCGCCACCGTCCAGAACCGTTTCGGCCAGACCGAGGCATTGCCCCAGATGAAGCGCGACAGCACGAACAGCATGGTGAGATTGCAAAGGGCGCGCAGTGTCTGGAACTGCCACAACGACACGTCGGCGCTGGCCAGCTTGACCAGGGAATCCTGCAGGGCGAGCATGCACAGGGCGCTCACCATCAGTGACGCGGCCAAAGCGGGACGATCCTCAGACATGTAAACCCGTCTCCAACACGACGTTGCGGAAACTGTGACTAGAGCAGTAATGGGCCACCGCGATCAAGCATTGAGCGGTGCAGGCCGTGCACGCCACCCATGTGTGTCGCGCAGGCACTGTCAAGCGATGCCGGATTTCCGCTTGTATGATTGCCGGTCGCCAATGCACGATGTGCCCATGACGAAACTGCAGATAATCAATGCCGATGTGGTTGTGACGATGGATGCCGGGCGGCACGAAATTGCCGGTGGCACCATCCTGATTGAAGATGGTGCGATTGTCTCCGTGAGTGCGTCCGGCCAAGGCCAGATTTGCGACGAGACAATCGATGCGCGCGGATGCGTGGTGACACCGGGCCTGGTCAACACCCATCATCACCTGTTCCAGACACTGACCCGGGCCGTGCCGGCCGGTCAGGACGCACTGCTGTTCGACTGGCTCAGGGCGCTGTACCCGGTCTGGGCGCGGATGCAGCCGGAAGACATGTTTGTTTCAACGCAACTTGGCCTGGCCGAACTGGCCCTGTCCGGCTGCACCATGAGTTCGGATCATCTCTACATCTTCCCCAACGGCGTCAGGCTGGAGGACACTATTGATGCAGCGGCAACAGTGGGCGTGCGGTTCCACCCGACGCGCGGTGCGATGAGCGTGGGTGAAAGCGACGGCGGCCTGCCGCCGGACACGCTGGTCGAAAACGAACGGGACATTGTGGAGGATTTCATCCGTGTGGTGGATGCCCTTCATGATCCGTCGGACGGCGCCATGGTGCGTGTCGGCCTGGCGCCATGCTCGCCGTTCTCTGTCAGCACCGACCTGATGAAGGAGGCGGCAGCACTGGCGCGCGACAAGCAAGTCATGCTGCACACCCATCTGGCCGAGAACGACGAGGACATTGCCTATTCGCTTGAGAATTTCGGCTGCCGGCCGGGCCAGTATGCCGAGGACCTCGGCTGGACCGGCGACCATGTCTGGCACGCCCATTGTGTCAAGCTGGACGAGCAGGAAATCGACCTGTTTGCGAAAACCAGAACCGGCGTTGCCCATTGCCCGTGCTCCAACTGCCGTCTTGGCTCCGGCATTGCGCCGGTGCGCGAGATGCGCGATGAGGGCGTGCGGGTGGCGCTGGGGGTGGACGGGTCGGCCAGCAATGATGCAGGCCACCTGCTGTCGGAGGCGCGCCAGGCCATGCTGCTGCAGCGGGTCAGGCACGGGGCCAATGCATTTGCCGCGCGCGAAGCCCTGGAGATCGCCACACTGGGCGGCGCAACCGTGCTGGGGCGGGCTAACGAACTGGGCTCAATCGAGCCGGGCAAGCGCGCCGATATCGCCATCTGGGATGTATCAGGTCTGGAGGCGGCAGGGGCCTGGGACCCGGTGGCGGCGCTTCTGTTGTGCGGTCCGCTTAAGGTGCGCGACCTGCTGGTCGAGGGCAGGCGGGTGGTCAGTGGCGGCGAGTTGACAGGCGTTGATGCGCGGAAGATTGCGGAGCACGCGCACAAGCGCGTTGCGAGGCTGATGTCCTAGACAGTTCCCACACTTCTCCCGCAAATGCTCAAGGCATATGCGGGAGAAGTGGTCGTAAGTGATCGGTGTCTCGTGTTACGGCTTGCCGGCGACGCACTTTGACAGTTGTGCATAGCGGGAGATCTGTTCTGCCGCCATTGCTTTTTTCGTGGCGCCCATGCACCAGTTTTTGTGCGCGGCAAACTTGAGTTGCCAGGCATTGCCGGTGTAGCCGCACTTCTTCACCAGGTTGGTGTTCTGCTGCTGTATCGCTGCCTGTGCATACTTGTTGCATTGTGCAGCCGTCGGCTTGCCGCCCGTGGCATTGCAGCTGTTGAGCGATTTCTTGCGGGCGCGGTCTTCGGTTGTCAGCATGGCCATGGTGACACTCTGCGTGCTGCACCAGGCGTGATGTTTCTTGAAATTGGTGCTCCAGCGCCCGCCCTTGAAGCCGCAACCCTTGTTCTTGGCCGCGTATGCGTCGGACACCGCGAACGATGCATAGTTGTCGCAATTGTGCTGCGGGCCTGCGTTGGCAGCGCCTGCGCCAAGGATCAGCAGCGTGGCAGCCGCGAAAATGGCGGTCTGGTTGAACCTGGTCATGGCGTTTCCTGTTGTTGTTTGTTTGCCGGTTGACCCCCATAAACACTTTGCTGCCCGAACGTAATCTTAACGAGCCGTTCATGCGCCGTTCAAGTGGCAGTTGGGCGCTTCGCCGATGGCTGGCTGCCATCCCGACCCCGACAAAACGGCATCCGGCCTATCTTGAGACAGGCGATAACAAAACCATCAAGATGCCGTGAGTGTCATTACTTTTGCCCAACTGAACCGCTAGTAACCTCTGTCAGTCTTTTGCAAATCGATTAGGAGAGCATCCCATGCGACATTTAAAAACCCTGGTTGCCGTGCTGGCTCTGGTCCTGGCCCAGTTCGCCCTGACCCCGGCGTGGGCCGACAAGGCGCCGATCTACCAGAGCGGCTCCGGCACGGCGATCGACGGCACCGACCCGACCAGCTATTTCACTGAAGGCCGCCCGGTCGCAGGCGATAAAGGTATCACCCACAAATGGAACGGCGCCACGTGGCGCTTCACCAGCACGGAAAACCGCGACCGCTTTGCCGCGGCACCGGAAAAGTATGCGCCCCAGTTTGGCGGCTATTGCGCCTGGGCCGTGTCGCAGGGCTACACCGCCTCGACAGTTCCGGAAGCCTGGTCCATCGTCGATGGCAAGCTGTACCTGAACTACAGCAAGTCGGTACAGAAAAACTGGGAAAAGGATGTGCCCGGTCACATCACCTCGGCCGACAAGAACTGGCCCAAGGTGTTGAAATAAGTTTGCCTGTTTGCATTTGAATGCCGTGCCAACCCGTTGGGTTGGCCGGTAGCCGATTGATGTTTCTCCCATGGCAGGGGCTTGTGAGCGCAAGCTTGCGGAGCCGGCGCTGAAGCGTGTCGCAAGGCTGATGCCGTCTGCGCAAGACAGATCGATGAACTTCCCTTGCAGATTTTCATATTCTTGACCTAGCGTTACTTAACGTGCGTTACTTGAATTTCCCCGGGAATGCAGAATGCATGTTTGTGCTTCTGTAATTCCGGGCCAGGTCACCAAATGCCGGAGCTAGCCAATGGCAAGTGAAAATCCAAATGTCACTATCTTGCAGAACGTTTATTCCAAATGGCACAAAACGAAAGGCGATCCGTCTGTTGTGCTCGAAATTCTAGCTGATGAGATTCGCTGGGGATCAGCGGCAGATGGCAAGCCCGGGATGGACTTTGCAAAAAAGCGTGCCAGCAAGGAAGAAGTTGCCGGTTACTTCCAGGAACTGGTGAATGAGTGGTCGATGGAGTTTTTTCACGTCAATGAGATGGTGGCGCAGGGAGGCCGTGTCGTGGTTCTGTGCGAATGCTCCTGGACCAACAAACGAACCGGAAAATCCATAACACTCCCGAAAGTGGATGTCTGGTATCTCGAGAACGGGGTAGCAACTGAATTCATGGAGTATTTCGACACACACGCTGCTGTGGAGGCGGCGACGGCCTAGAACCCTGGTTGCCGTGTCGGCATTGCTCCTGGCCCAATTGATCTTGCCTTATAGTCAATGCTGTTTCTCAGATAGATCGCCGCCTGAAAATGCTCACATGAATGAGGCTCACTCCATGCTGGAACAACTGTCGTACATCGCACAGATTGCCGGATTTGCTGTGGCATCGCTGGTTGGAATAGTGGCACTGCTTCAATTTAGAAAATCGATCGCACACCGACGTCGGGAGTTTGCGGTAAGTGTTGTGCGTGAGTGGGACGCCGGAGTTTCAGAACTGACGAAACCGGCAACAGAGTTTGTTCGTGCCAACAACGACAATCTGGATCTTTTGACGGCGTTAAAGCAATCTCAGGACTTGCAGCTGTCGGGCGAAAAACACCGGTCCGAGGTATATGGGTTCTTAGTCAACGAGAATGGGGTCATTCCCGGTGTCGAAGCCAATCGACTCAGGACCGAACTTGTTCGGTATCTGAACGTTCTCGAGAGCACCGCACAGCAATATTTAGAACGTAAACTTGACAGAAGTTATATCCACGGTCAGTTGGGTACACAAAAGATCGAAGATTTGCTGCCATTTATGGACTTGTACTCCAAGGAGTCCTGGGAGCAGTTAAGGCTCATGCACGAACTGCGAAAATCCAAATAGAGCGCGTTGGGCGCGGAATGAGTTCCGTGGCTTCTGCCGCATTGCTGAATTTCATCCGCAATCCAGCGAATGTCCGTAATCCGCCCGATGTGCGTGCAGTCGCTTCCGGCGCTTAGCGGACCTCCAGCAGTCCACAATTTCGACATACCAATTTCCCCGAAACGGACCTTCATGCACAATGCAGCATAAAAGCATGTCCCTTTATCAGTTGCGACGGCGATATCAGACTTCGGTGTAAAACAGACGTAACCCGTCGCAGACCTTGGTCTGGGGGGCATCATCCTGTGTTACTGCTGGAGTTGATGTTCCCTTCGACCAACCGACCCCATCGGCTCGCACCCCGATGACCGCTCTACCCGAAACCCTGCCGCAACCCTCACGACGTGCCTGGGCGATGGGGCTTATGATCGTCAGCTCCGTCGGCATCAGCTTTGGTGGGCTGGTGATCCGCGCGATCGAAACAGCGGATGTTTGGCAGATCAATTTCTACCGCTCGATTGCGCTAGTAGTCGTGGTCGCGCTGATCATGTCGCTGCGCCACGGCCGCGCCGCTATGACTCGCACCCGCGGCATCGGGCGCCCCGGCCTGTTGGCAGGCGTTATGCTGGCTGGAGCTGGAATTTGCTTTCTGCAGTCGATTACGAACACCACTGTCGCAAACACGCTTTTCATGCTGAGCGCCATCCCATTTTTCACTGCCGCGCTAGCTCGAGTGTTTTTGGGCGAGCGGTTGATGCGCACGACCGTGATGGCAATGTGCGCCGCCGCTGTCGGGATCGTGGTAATGGTCTCGGGCGGGATCGGTGCGGGATCGCTTTATGGAAACATGATGGGTCTTCTCACAGCGTTCTGTTTCTCGTGCTACACGATCATCGTGCGCCACCACCGCGGGATCGAGATGCTGCCGGCGCTGATGGTGTCAGGCTGTGCCATCATCGTGATATCGCTGGTGCTGCGTTGGGGCGATTTGGCAATCCCGCTAGGCGACATACTGTATTGCTTTCTGTTAGGAGGCATCCTGTCGGGGCTGGCCAACTCGCTGTTCATCGCCGCCTCAAAACATCTCGCCGCCGCTGAGCTAACATTGTTCATGTTGCTGGAGTTTGCCCTCGGCCCCGTCTGGGTTTGGCTGTTTATCGCTGAAACTCCGACAAGAGCGACGATTGCTGGCGGTGCAATCGTGATTGGCTCAGTGGCTATACGCGCCGGGCTGGAACTGACCAGCAACCGAAAGCGTCGTAAAGCTGGTATCCAGCCGCCGCTCTGATCGCAAATGACATTCGTCCCAATCAGTTAGTTCGAGGACGGCCCATAGCGGGCCTTCGTGTTTCGCGCAGCGGAAGGTGGCTTTGAGCCCAAACTGCAAGGCTTCTGCAACGCAGCCAAGGCCCGGATTGAAACGTCGGGCTGGCATCAAGCTGGCGACGCATGACATGCAGTTGGCAGCTGATGAGAGTTACATCGACAGAATGTCTTTCGTGCTCTTCACAGCAGCAATTTCGCCTTCAAGCGTCGCCATGCTGACCGAGTGTATCTGCTCCGCCGTATGCGACACTCCATCCGGCCCTTTAATGCCATAAGTCCAGACCGCATCGGCTGCATAGATTGGTTGAAACCCCAGATCAGCCGCGCTGCGGGTGGTCGATTCTACGCAGTGATTGGCGGTTGCGCCGCACAGGATGACACGCTCGACACCGGCTTCTTGAAGAATACTCTGCAATGGCGTCCCCACAAACCCGCTACTGCCGGTTTTGATGACGACAGGCTCACCCGGTAATGGGCTTGCAACCGGCTGAACCGCAGAACCGGGAGCGTTGGGATGAAACGGATCATCGGATTCGGTGCCGTTGTGATGGATATGAACAACCGTGCCCCCCGAGAGACGGTACTTTTCCAGAAGCGAAGCGATGTTGTCCTCTGCCCCGGGGCAGGATCGTTCCGTGCCAGAGGCATCATCGTGGGCCAGCGCCATCTGCACATCGATCACCAGCAATGCTGTTTTCATCATTCTCGTCCTTATGCGGTTGCCTTGGCCTTGCGACTGGCCAGTATGTTGTTCACCCGCTTGCCATAAATACGGACATTGATTTCGTCATCGATCACCCGGCCAGGCTGTTCGTCATAGGTCAGGATGGCTGAAATGCGCGGGCGGCTACCTTCCACCTTTGTCACGCCATGCAGCGAATAGCCGCCACGGAACAAGGTAAAGGTACCTGCCTCCCGTGAGAATGTCTGCGCCTGAGACATGTCCCCGGCCAATAGTTGGTCCACCGCCTTGCTGTCTTCGCTCTCGTCGGTACGGGAATTGGGAAGAAAAGCAAACTCGCCGCCTTCTTCAGCGGCCTGCAGCAGCAAAGTCACGGTGCATTCGGTCGTATCGTAGTGCCAGGCGTGCCAGCTATCGGGATGCAGGGCGACGACATTGAGCGCCTGGAACTCATCAGCGCAGCGGTAGAGCTGGTCTTTTCTCTGAACCCGGCGCACGAAGTTCGTCAGGATATCTGAGCGATAGAGCTGTTTGAGCTGTGTTTCGGCGGGTATCTGATCGTCTGCGAGTTGGACGGCAATGTGGGTGAATTCTCTCCGTCGCGGGTCATCTTCAGGTAGCGAGGGATCAATAGCGCCCTGATAGATGTTGCGTTTGACATGCAGCACTTCGGCGGTCGGCAAGAGATCATTGGCCTCGGTGTTCAACCGTTCAAGAGCATCGGCACGAACAAACCCGCCCAGATTGCACCAGCCGCGATCTTCCATGTTGCGCTGGCATTCCGTCAAGAATTGCGCACCTGCCGTGCTGCCCAAATCCGCTATTGGATAGCGGTCGAGGTCAATCAGATCCAAGGCGATGTCGTGTCGGGCTTGGTTGACGTTGGTCACGATGAACTCCTGTGGCAGCGACCCAGGTGGTCAGGGGATGGTGATATCCAAGACACTATGCAGAGAACGTCTGACCAGATAAAACGAAATAAAAAGCACTCATGAACCAAAATTACTTATGGTTGAATTATGCATCACAACCTGAACCTCAACTGGCTGCGCAGTTTCGAAGCGGCCGCACGGTTGCTGAGCTTCACTGCGGCCAGCCGTGAGATTGGCCTTACGCAAACTGCCGTCAGTCAACACATCAAGGCGCTTGAGACGCAACTCGGTGACAAACTTTTTCTACGCCGCCCCAAAAGCCTGCACTTGACCGATGTGGGCAAAGCCTACCTGCTGACGGTGCGCGAGGCGCTGGATACTATCGAGATGTCGACCACTGGGCTGTTTGGGCCGCGCCAGGCTCGCACGATCACTTTGCGTGCCTCGATGGCGTTCATCATGTGGGTTTCGCCTAAACTGGACGGTTTCCTGCGGGACCATCCCTGTATCAGTATCAAACTGGTGACCTCCATCTGGAAGAATCCGTCTGACCAACACCCCGTCGATGTCGATATCATCCTTGCCCCGAAAGGGCATGCAAGATCGGATCTGGAACTACTGTCGGATGAAACGATTGTACCTATTTTCAGTGCCACGTCCGACCGCAAGATAACAACTCCCCGGGACTTGCTGCGGCAGCCCCCAATTCACATCATGGGTTTCGACGACCATTGGGCGCGATACCTTTCCGCCCAGGCATTGAAGCCGGCAGGCTCTGGCGGACGTTTGATCACTGACACCTCAACCGCCGCAATCGAAATGGTTGCCGCAGGTCTGGGCTGCGCCGTGATCATTGAACGATTTGCGCAAGCGGCGATCGAGACCGGACAGAAAGTTCGTATCGTTGGCGAACCGATAGCATTGGGACAGTCACACTATCTTATGCGAACTGAACGACGCGCTGCTGTGCAAGCACAAGTAGAAGCGTTTGAATCGTGGCTTCGGCACCAATTCTGAGTTCTTTTCTGAACACAGATGTCGCAGGATTGTTCGAACCGGACATTGTGTTTCATTGACCTAATGGCAGCAAAGGCCGCATTGCTGCCGTTCATGCGGTCCGCTGCGAAGGTCAGCTTGCCGCCCTTTCGAGACTTTCAAAAAACTCCAGCCTTGGCCACTTTGTCCGGACAGCAACCGCTCGCAGAATTTAGTGACAATTGGCCAGACCCAAGGGTTTTGACCTTATGTTTCGCAGATTAGCCAAGGCTCCTCGAAGACATACTCCTCCAGATTGCCGCCTTCTCCAATACGGTCCACCACCCCAAACAGCGCGTCGTCCACCAGCGGTGTCAGCACCCCGTGCCAGGTGTTGCAGTGGTAGTTCACACCCTGTCCGACGCTGGTCAGGAAGGCCAGCGGCGTGCCCGGCACGCCATCATGGTCAGGTGCGACGATGACCATGAACGGGTCGGCGGACATCGGGATAAAGGCCTGGGAGCCGAGCGGGTGGCGTTCCATCATGTCCAGGGTGTAGGGCAGGGTTCTCGCTTTGGAGCGGAACAGGCTTATGCCGGGGCGGGCGTCCTTGCCGGTGAAGTCGAGGTTGGCCAGGTCGTGGAAGCGGCCGCACTGGCCGGCGTTGATGATCTTGTCGGGCTCGCCTGTTGCTTCCAGCACATCGCCGAAGGGTGCAAAGGCTTTCGCGGTCAACGGCTGCAGCGTGATGCGGCGGTCGCTCATCTGCCTGCCTTCAGCGTCATGTGGCGGTTGACATCCTTGTAGAGCAGATAGCGGAACTTGCCCGGGCCGCCGGCATAGCATGCCTGCGGGCAGAAGGCGCGCAGCCACATGAAGTCGCCGGCCTCGACCTCGACCCAGTCCTCGTTGAGCCGGTAGACCGCCTTGCCCTGAAGCACATAAAGCCCGTGTTCCATGACATGGGTTTCCAGGAACGGGATCACCGCGCCGGGCTCGAAGGTGACGATGTTGACGTGCATGTCATGGCGGACATCGTCCGGATCGACGAAGCGACTGGTCGCCCATTTGCCATCCGTGCCGGGCATGGCGATGGGCGTCACGTCGTGATCGCTGGTCACGAAGGCTTCGGGTACATCGACGCCTTCGACTTTTTCATAGGCCTTGCGGATCCAGTGGAAGCGCACTGGCGCCTTCGATGTGTTGTGCACCTGCCAGTCACTACCGGGCGGAATGTAGGCATAGCCGCCGGATGTCAGTGTGTGTCCGGTACCGCCTATGGTCAGGGACAATTCGCCGTCCACCACGAACAGCACGGCCTGCGCGCCCGCTTCGGTTTCCGGTGTGTCGCTGCCGCCACCGGGCTCAACTTCCGCGATATATTGCGAGAAGGTTTCGGCAAAACCCGACATTGGCCGGGCCAGCACCCAGAACCGTGCGCCTGCCCAGTGCGGCAGGTTGCTGGTCACGATATCGCTCATCACGCCCTTGGGGATAAATGCGTAAGCCGGTTTGAACACGGCGCGCCCGTCAATCAACTGGCTCTGCGGCGGCAGGCCACCGGTCGGGGCATAATAGGTGGGATCGGTCATGGCAGCATGTCCTTCAGACGCAAAAGTGCAATACGTTCAACCTGCCGGCAGGCCTCGGCGAACTCCACATCGGGTTCATGGGAAATCCGCTGCTCGAAAGCTTCAAGTATGCGGGCCTTGTCCAGTCCCTTGACCGCGATAATGAACGGGAAGCCGAAACGGTCGACATAGTCGGTATTGAGTTTTATAAAACGCTCGCGCTCTTCATCGGTCAGGGCATCCAGCCCGGCGCCCGCCTGCTCGCGGGTGGACTCCGCCGTCAGCCGTTTTGCAGCGGCCAGCTTGCCGGCCAGGTCGGGATGGGCGTTGAGCACGTCGAGCCGGTCCTGCCTGCGGGCCAGCCGGAACTGGGTGCGCAAGGCGGCATGCAGGCCGTCTGCGGTATTGTTGGCAGGGCCAAGGTCGGCATCCCAGGCGCGCTCGGCAATCCAGGGCGAGTGCTCGAACACGCCGCCATAGCTGCCGACGAAGGTCTTGCGGTCCATGAGGCATGGCTCATCGGCGGGTGGCGGGGCGGGGTGATGTTTGTGCCAGTGGTCGGCGATTTCAATACGCCGGGCAAACCACACCCTGTCGTGGGATTTGGCATAGTCGATGAAGCGTTTCAGCGCGGCGATCCGGCCCGGACGCCCGGCCAGGCGGCAGTGCAGCCCGATATTCATCATTTTCGGCGCGCCTTCGACGCCTTCGGCATGCAATACGTCGAATGAGTCCTTCAGGTAGGCAAAGAACTGGTCGCCGGAATTAAATCCCTGCGGCGTGGCAAAGCGCATGTCGTTTGCGTCCAGCGTATAGGGGATGACCAACTGGTCGCGCCCGGTGTGGCGGCGCCAGTAGGGCAGGTCATCGGCATAGCTGTCCGACACATAGTCGAAACCGCCTTCCTCGGTGACAAGGTCGACGGTGTTGGTGGAACAGCGCCCGGTATACCAGCCGCGCGGACGTTCGCCGGTGACCGCAGCGTGCAATCTTATGGTTTCATCCAGGTGGGCCTGCTCGTCGGCCTTTGAGAAATCCTTGTAGTCGATCCATTTCAGGCCATGGCTGGCGATCTCCCAGTCAGCCTCCTGCATGGCGGCCACCTGTGCGGGCGAGCGCGCGAGCGCGGTCGCCACGCCATAGACGGTGACGGGCACGGCGGCCGTTGTGAACAGCCGGTGCAGCCGCCAGAAACCGGCTCGCGCGCCATATTCATAGATGGATTCCATGTTCCAGTGGCGCATGCCCGGCCACGGCGTGCCGCCGACGATTTCCGACAGAAACGCCTCGGATGCCGCGTCGCCATGGGCAATGCAGTTCTCGCCGCCTTCTTCATAGTTCAGGACAATCTGTATGGCGATGGCGGCATCACCCGGCCACTTTACAGTCGGCGGGATGGCTCCGTAGCCAAGAAGATCGCGGTCATAGGTCATTTATGCGCTCCAGGGGTCGCCTCGACATCACAAGTGATTACAGTTGTATAGAAAAGAAATAGGCTGCATTTTCAACTTTTTCTTGAAAGAGATATATTGCCTGAACACTACCCCCGCCGCCGCGATGGCTTGATAGTCAGTGATTAAGCCCCGCCAAAAGGGGACAGGAGGAAACGAGCATGAATGCCGCCACAAGCGCCGGGCGAATAACCACCCATGTGCTGGACACTGCCGCCGGAAAACCGGCCGCGGGCCTGAAGATCGATTTTTATCGTCTCGACGGTACTGCCCGCGAGCTGATCAAATCGGTTGCGACCAATGACGACGGGCGCTGCGACGAACCGCTGCTGGCGGGTGATGCGATGTTTGCAGGTGTGTTCGAACTGGTGTTCCATGTGGGCGACTATCTGGGCCGGACCGATGAAGTGTCCTTCCTTGACCAGGTGCCGGTGCGGTTCGGCATTGCTGATCCCGCGTCTCACTATCACGTGCCATTGCTGGTATCGCCGTTCGGTTATTCCACCTACAGGGGAAGTTGACAGACATGGCGCAAGTTCGAAATTCCATCCGTTTCCTGCTCAACGACCGGCAAGTCGATCTCGACACGGTCGCAGCTCCGGATACGCTTTTGGATTTCCTGCGCCTGGAACAGCGTCTGTGCGGCAGCAAGGAAGGCTGCGCCGAGGGTGACTGCGGCGCCTGCACGGTGCTGGTCGGCAGGCTTGCCGATGGTGACCTGAAATACGAAACCGTGAATGCCTGCATCCGCTTCGTCGGCTCTCTCGATGCCTGTCACGTGGTGACCATCGAACACCTGCGAGGAGTGGACGGGGCGCTGCATCCGGTGCAGCAGGCCATGGTCGACATGCACGGTAGCCAGTGTGGCTTCTGCACACCGGGCATCGTCATGTCGCTGTATGCGCTGTGGATGGCAAATACCACGCCGTCCAATGCCGACATCGAAACAGCGCTGCAGGGAAACCTGTGCCGGTGCACCGGTTATGAAGCGATCATCCGGGCCGCGGTTGCCGCGGCTTCCGCAGGCGGGCAAGCCCAGGATGTGCTGGTCAGCGAACGCGACAAGGTTGTGGAAACCCTGCAGGGCCTCGCGGACGGCGCGCGGGTCGAGATGGAGCAGGGCGATGACCGGTTCTTCGTACCGGCCTCGGTGGCAGATCTGGCCGTGCTGCGGGCGGAACACCCGGCCTCAACTATTGTGGCCGGTGCCACCGATGTAGGCCTGTGGGTTACCAAGTTCATGCGCGGAATCACGCCTGCCATCTTCATCTCCCATCTCGATGAGCTGCACCGTATCGAGCAAACCGATACCGGCCTGACCATCGGCGCCTGTGTCACCTATACGGAATTCCAGGACGCGGTGGCCAAACATTTTCCGCAGATTGCAGGTTACTGGAACCGGATCGGCGGCGAGCAGGTGCGCAATATGGGCACCGTCGGCGGCAATGTCGCCAACGGGTCGCCGATCGGTGACACACCGCCTGTGCTGATTGGGCTGGGCGCCAGCGTGACACTGCGCAAGGGCATAGAGCAGCGCACGGTGCCGGTTGAGGATTTCTTCATCGACTATGGCAAGCAGGACCGGCAGGAAGGTGATTTCGTGGAGGCGCTGCACATCCCGTTTCCCGGCGAAGACTGTTCGTTCGCTGCCTACAAGGTGTCGAAGCGGCGGGACGAGGATATTTCCTCGGTGGCGGCCGCATTTCATATCCGCATCGCCGACGGCAAGGTCGCCGAAGCGGTGATTGCCTATGGCGGCATGGCGGCGACGCCGAAACGGGCCAAAACGGTCGAGAGCCTGCTCACAGGCAAACCATGGTCGGCCGAAACGATTGCAGAAGCGGAAGCCGGTTTCGCGGATGACTTTACCCCGATCGGCGACTGGCGGGCATCGGCGGAGTACCGGACGCTGGTCGCGCGCAAGCTGCTGACCCGGTTCCTGCTTGAAACCACGCAGGGCGCCAACGAAACCATGCTCCGGCGCGAGGCGGTGGCATGACACAGCAAACCCAGATCATCGGCGGCGTGCACGTGGACCAGCGCCATGATTCCGCGCACAAGCATGTCACGGGCCGGGCCGACTACATCGACGACATGGCTGCGCCTGAAGGCCTGCTGCATGCCTATCTCGGCCTGTCCACGGTCGCCCATGGCGATATCGAGGCCATGGACCTGTCGGCTGTGCTCGCCGCGCCCGGTGTGGTCGGGGTGCTGACGGCGGACGACATTCCCGGCCATAACGATGTCAGCCCCACCGGCAAGCAGGACGATCCGGTATTTGCACAGACAGTGGAGTTTCACGGCCAGCCGATCTTTGCGGTGGTGGCCGAGACCCGGGCAGCGGCACGCAATGCCGCCGCGCTGGCGAAGGTCGACTACAACGCGAAACCGCATTTCACCGACGTGGCCGATGCCCGCTCGGCCGACTATCCTCTGGTGACCGAACCGCTCACGCTCAAGCGTGGCGATGCCGCCAAGGCCCTGGAAGCCGCAACCCGGCGTATCCGGGGCGAAATGCGGGTCGGCGGGCAGGACCATTTCTACCTTGAAGGCCATATCGCCATGGCGATCCCCGGCGAGGATGACGAGGTCACCGTGTTTTCGTCCACCCAGCATCCAAGCGAAGTACAGCACATGGTGGGCCATGTCCTGGCGGTTCCGTCCAATGCGGTCACGGTGAATGTGCGGCGCATGGGCGGTGCGTTCGGCGGCAAGGAAACCCAGTCCAACCTGTTTGCGGCAGTGGCCGCGCTGGCGGCGAAGCAATATGGCCGGGCCGTCAAGATCAGGCCGGACCGGGACGACGACATGGTTGCCACCGGCAAGCGGCACGACTTCCTGGTGGAGTATGATGTCGGCTTTGATGACGCCGGGCTTATTTCCGGCGTGAACGCAAACTTTGCCGCGCGCTGCGGCAACTCCGCCGACCTGTCGGGCCCGGTGACGGACCGGACACTGTTCCATGCCGACAATTGCTATTACTTCGACAACGTCCTGCTGCAGTCGCAACCCCTGAAGACCAATACGGTGTCCAATACCGCGTTTCGCGGTTTCGGCGGGCCGCAGGGCATGGTGGGCGGCGAGCGTATAATCGAGGAAATCGCCTATGCCCTCGGCAAGGACCCGCTGGACATCCGCAAGGCCAATTTCTATGGCGGCGAAGGGCGCAACATAACGCCGTATCACCAGCAGGTGGACGACAACATCATTGCCCGTCTGGTGGAAGAACTGGAAGCCTCCAGCCAATACGCGGCTCGGCGCGAGGCCATCCTGGCGTTCAATGCGAAGAAAGGCGTGATCCGCAAGGGCATCGCGCTGACACCGGTCAAGTTCGGCATCTCGTTCACCGCCACCTGGTACAACCAGGCGGGCGCTCTGGTCCATGTCTATACCGACGGATCGGTTCACCTGAACCATGGCGGCACTGAAATGGGGCAGGGTCTGAATACCAAGGTCGCCCAGGTGCTGGCCGACGAGTTCCAGATCGACCTCAACCATGTGAAAATCACTGCCACCAACACCGGCAAGGTGCCAAACACGTCTGCCACCGCGGCGTCGTCGGGATCTGACCTCAACGGCATGGCCGCGGCCAACGCCGCCCAGCAGATCAAGGCGCGGTTGGTGGACTTCGCCTGCGAGACCCATGGTGTGACACCGGACCAGGTGGCGTTCGAACCCAATGTCGTGCTGGTCGGCAACCAGCGCATCCCGTTTCCCGATTTCATCCGCTCTGCCTACATGGCGCGGGTGCAGCTGTCGGCGGCGGGCTTTTACAAGACACCGGATATCCATTGGGACCGGGAAGCCGGCAAGGGCCGCCCGTTCTACTATTTCGCCTATGGCGCTGCCGTGTCGGAAGTCAGTATCGATACCCTGACCGGCGAGTACCAGGTCGACCGGGTCGATATCCTGCATGATGCGGGCCGCTCGCTTAACCCGGCACTTGATATCGGCCAGATCGAAGGCGGTTTCGTGCAGGGCATGGGCTGGCTGACGACGGAAGAACTGTGGTGGGACACCGACGGCCGACTGCGCACCCATGCCCCGTCTACCTACAAGATTCCGCTGGCATCGGACCGGCCGCGCATATTCAATGTTGCCCTGGCCGACTGGTCGGAAAACCGGGAGATGACCATCCGGCGCTCAAAGGCCGTCGGCGAGCCGCCGTTCATGCTGGCGATCTCGGTGCTTGAGGCATTGTCCATGGCGGTGGCGTCGGCGGCGGATTACAGGATTTGTCCGAAACTTGATTGCCCGGCAACGCCTGAACGCGTGCTGTTGGCGTTCGAGCGGCTGGCGCGTGAATCTGGAGGGACATGAACCATGTACCGTTATCGTCATGACATCTGGTTGTTTGCCCACGGCGGCGGACCGTTCGTGCTGGTGAATGTGGATACCGCAGCAGGCTCTGCGCCGCGTGACGCGGGCACATGGATGCTGGTGTCGCCGAAGCGGATTTTCAGGACAATCGGCGGCGGCCAGCTGGAAAAGCTGGCGATAGACAAGGCGCGCGACCTGATCGCCTCCGGCGGCAACAAACCGGTTCATCTGAAAGTCCCGCTGGGACCGGAGATCGGGCAGTGCTGCGGCGGATCCGTCGGGGTGTCGCTGCAGTTGCTCGGCGAAGCTGAAATCGACCGGATCGCAGGTGGGCTGGAGGAAGAACTTGCCGGCCTGCCGCACGTCTATGTTTTCGGCGCCGGGCATGTCGGCAATGCCCTGTGTGAAGCATTGAGCCTGTTGCCGGTGCAGCCGGTTCTCATCGATACCCGGCACGAAGAACTGCAAACCGCGCCGCCGGGCATCGAGACACGGCTGGTTGCAATGCCGGAAAGTGTCGTTCGCAAGGCGGTGCCGGGCAGTGCCTATGTCATCCTGACCCACGAACATTCGCTGGACTTCCTGATTGCCAGGGAAGCACTGGCGCGCAGCGACGTGGCCTATGTCGGCATGATCGGCTCGAAGACCAAGCTTGCATCGTTCCGCAACTGGATCAGGCGCGATGCGGGCGAGACGGTCGACACTGAACGCCTGGTATGCCCGATCGGCGGTGGGCGGTTACGCGACAAGCGGCCGGAGGTTATTGCAGCACTGGTGGCGGCTGAGCTGGTGGAGCATTTGAGTGCTGCAAAGGCAGGGGATGCTGTGCAAGCATCGGCACAACTGAAGATTGTGGGAGGGGATACATGAGCGACGAGATCAAGCATCGTATCGAACTGAATGGTATCACCAAGGCGTTTCCCGGCGTTCTGGCCAATGATGCCGTGAGCTTCAAGGTGGAGCCGGGCGAAATTCACGCCCTGCTGGGTGAAAACGGCGCCGGCAAATCGACGCTGGTGAAAATGATCTACGGCATCATGCAACCCGACGCCGGCGAAATTGTCTGGGACGGCGAGCCCGTCATGGTCGCCAACCCGAAGGCCGCCCGCAAGATGGGTGTCGGCATGGTGTTCCAGCACTTCTCGCTGTTTGAGGCAATGACCGTGCTGGAGAACATCGCGCTGGGCATGGACGGTTCCATCTCGCAGTCCAGCCTGGAGGAAAAAATCCGCGAGGTGCTGCACACCTACGACCTGAAACTTGATCCGCATCGCGTGGTCAGCACGCTCAGCGTCGGCGAACGCCAGCGCATCGAGATCGTGCGTGCCCTGCTGCTCGAACCGCAGCTCCTGATCATGGATGAACCGACATCGGTGCTGACGCCGCAGGAAGTGGCGCAGCTGTTTGAAACCTTGCGCAGGTTGTCGAAGACCGGCTGTTCGATCCTTTATATTTCTCACAAGCTGCACGAGATCAGGGACCTGTGTGATGCAGCAACCATCCTGCGCGGCGGCAAGGTCGTGGGCGAGTGCGATCCACGCGAGGAAACACCAAAATCCATGGCCGAGATGATGATCGGCGGCAACCTCAAGCAGATCAGCAAGGCCGCAAGTCGTGAGTTCGGCGAGGACAGATTTGTCGCCGACGGGCTGACCATTGCAGGCGAAGGCGATTTCGGCGTGGCGCTGGACGACATCTGTTTCGCGGTACGGGCAGGCGAAATTTTCGGCATCGCCGGTGTCGCCGGCAACGGGCAGAATGAACTGCTGCTGGCGCTGAGCGGTGAAAAGCCGTCATCTCCGGCAAACGCCATCCGGCTGGACAGTCACGCAATCGCTGAAATGAATGCGGTGGGCCGCCGGAGCCTGGGGCTTTGCGCCGTGCCGGAAGAACGCAACGGTCATGGCGCGGTCGTGGATTTCAGCCTGACTGACAACACTATCCTGACCGCCCGCGACCGCATGGAACTGGCCAGGAACGGCATTGTACACGGCGGGGCGGCCACGACCTTTGCAGGGCAGATCATCGATGATTTCTCGGTCATGACGACCGGGCCGGGATCGCTGGCAGGTTCGCTGTCGGGCGGCAATCTGCAAAAATTCATCATGGGCCGGGAGATACTGCAAAAACCGGAAGTCCTGATCGTGTCGCAGCCGACCTGGGGTGTTGATGCCGGTGCTGCGGCAGCCATTCACCAGGCGCTCGTTGACCTGGCGGAAAACGGTTCGGCCATCCTGGTGATTTCCCAGGACCTCGACGAACTGCTGGCACTCAGTGATCGCCTGGCGGTGATCAATGAAGGCCGGCTGTCGAAAACACTGAAGGTTGGCGAGGCGTCCATCGATGAAATCGGCCTGCTGATGGGCGGTGTGCACGGTGACCCGTTTGCAACAGCGGAAATGACGGAGGCGGTCCATGCTCATTGAACTGGAAAAACGTAAAGAACCCAGCAAGGCAATGCTGTACCTGGCACCGGTGATCGCCGTTGCCGCAACCATGCTGGCAGGTGCCATCATCTTCTCCCTCATCGGCCATGACGGGTTTGGCGCGGTGCGCAAGATATTCCTGTCGCCGCTGCTGGACAGCTATAAATGGCAGGACCTCGGCGTGAAGGCAGCGCCGCTGATCCTGATCGGGGTCGGGCTGGCAATCGGGTTCAGGGCCAATGTCTGGAATATCGGGGCAGAGGGCCAGTACATCATGGGCGGCCTGGCCGGCACCGGCGTGGCGCTGGCGACATGGGGCATGACCGGGTGGTGGATCCTGCCTCTTATGTGCATCGCCGGCATTGCCGGTGGTGCAGCCTATGCAGGTATTCCGGCATTCCTGAAGACCAGGCTCAATGTGAACGAGATCCTGTCCAGCCTGATGCTGACCTATGTGGCGATACAGGTGCTGTATTACCTTATGCGCGGACCGTGGAAGGACCCGCAAGGGTTCAACTTCCCGCAGACGCGGCTGTTCACCGATGACCAGATTTTGCCGACCGTCATACCGAACACCGTGGTTCATCTCGGCGTGCCGCTGGCGTTCCTGGTGGCGATTGCCGCATGGTTCGTGATGTCGCGGTCGGTCTTCGGGTTCCAGATCCGCGTTGTCGGTGCCGCACCTGCTGCCGCGCGCTATGGCGGTTTCAATACCAACAAGACGATCTGGGCCGCACTCCTGGCCGGCGGCGGGCTGGCGGGTTTTGCCGGTATTCTGGAGGCGGCCGGGCCGTTCGGCCAGATGGTCCCGCAGTTTCCGACCCAATACGGGTTCACAGCGATTATTGTTGCCTTCCTCGGCCGGCTGCATCCCATAGGCATCATTTTTGCGGGCATCATACTGGCGGTTACATATGTCGGCGGTGAGCTTGCACAATCGTCCATCGGACTGCCTGCCGCCGCGACCGGCGTGTTCCAGGCCATGATGCTGTTCTTCCTGCTGGCGACAGATGTGCTGGTGAAGTACCGCGTCAAGTTTGCCTCAGCCGTCAAAGCAGGAGACCCAGCATGACTGATTCACTCCTAATCCCGATCATCATGACCATTGTGGGGGCCGCGACGCCAATCCTGCTGGCCGCCCTTGGCGAACTGGTCGTCGAGAAAAGTGGCGTCCTGAACCTGGGTGTCGAGGGCATGATGCTGATCGGCGCGGTCACCGGATTTGCGGTTACCGCGACCACCGGTTATGCGCCTCTCGGCGTTGTCGCTGCCATGATCGCGGCAGCGGCGTCAGCCGGGCTGTTTGGCTTTCTGACCCTCACGCTGACTGCCAACCAGGTGGCGACCGGCCTGGCCCTGACCATTTTCGGTATCGGCCTGTCGGCGTTGGCAGGGGAAAACTATGTCGGCCAGACCGTTGATGTGTTCGGCTCGGTATTTCCAGCCGCACTGTCAGAACATCCGGTATTGCGGGTGATCTTCGGCTACAGCCCGCTGGTCTATGTGTCGTTGCTGCTGGTTGCCGCTGTGAGCTGGTTCCTGCGCAAGAGCAGGGGCGGGCTGATATTGCGGGCGGTCGGCGAGTCCGACCTGTCGGCACACTCCATCGGCTACTCGGTTATCGGCGTGCGCTACATGGCGGTGCTGTTCGGCGGCGCCATGGCCGGCATTGCCGGTTGTTTCTATTCGCTGGTGCTGACGCCCATGTGGGCTGAACAGCTTACCGCCGGGCGCGGCTGGATCGCGCTGGCGCTGGTGGTGTTTGCCGGCTGGCGGCCCATGCGGCTGTTGCTGGGCGCCTACCTGTTCGGTGCCGTCATGACACTGGAACTGCACGCTAAGGCTGCCGGGTTCTCGCTTGTTGCGCCTGAATTCCTGGCTGCCATGCCGTACCTCGCCACCATTGCGGTGCTGGCGATCATATCTGCGCGAAAGGCCGGAAAGTCTCTCGCGCCCGCCTGCCTTGGCAAACCGTTCAAGCCAAGTTCGTAACAATAAGTACCAAAGGAACTAACCCCGGGAGGATAAGACCATGAAGACGATTACCAGACGTACGATACTGAAAACCACCGCCGCTGCTGGCGCATTGCCGATCATCGGTTCATCGGCCTTTGCTGCCGATCCGCTGAAGGTGGCATTTGTCTACCTTGGCCCGATAGGAGACCACGGCTGGACCTATGCCCATGAGCAGGGCCGTCAGGATGTGATCAAGAAATTCGGCGACAAGGTGAAGACCACGATCGTGGAGAACGTGGCCGAAGGACCTGACTCCGAACGGGTCATCCGCCGTCTCGCGGAAGAGGGCAACCAGCTCGTATTCACGACGTCGTTCGGCTACATGAACCCAACCCTGAAAGTCGCCAAGCGCTTCAAGGACGTGAAGTTCGAGCACGCGACCGGCTATCAGCGCTCATCGAACATGTCGACATACAATGCACGGTTCTATGAAGGCCGTGCGGTGTGCGGCACCATTGCCGGGCACATGTCGAAAACCGGCGTGGCCGGCTACATTGCCTCGTTCCCGATCCCGGAAGTGGTCATGGGCATCAATGCCTTCACGCTGGCAGCGCGCAAGGTGAACCCTGATTTCAAGACCAAGGTATTGTGGGTTTCAAGCTGGTACGATCCGGCCAAGGAAGCCGATGCCGCCAAGGCGCTGATCGACCAGGGCTCCGATATCATCGCCCAGCATACGGATTCACCGGCTGCGCTGCAGACCTGCGAACAGCGTGGCCTGATGGCATTCGGACAAGCCTGGGACATGTCGACCTTCGCTCCCAAGGCGCACCTGACCGCCATCGTCAATCGCTGGGGGCGCTATTACGAAGCCCGCATCCAGCAGGCGCTTGACGGCAAGTGGGAGTCAGGCGACACGTGGTGGGGCTTCAAGGAAGGCGTACTGGAAATGTCGCCCTATAACGAGTCCATCCCGGCTGATGTACAGGCGGCGGCCGAAGCCACCCGTAATGGCATTACCGATGGCAGCATCAATCCGTTCACCGGGCCGATCAAGGACAATACCGGCAAGGAAAGGCTGGCGTCAGGCGTGCTGGGTGACGGCGACCTGCACAAGATGGACTGGTATGTGGAAGGCGTGCAGAGCTAGCGCTGCGTCACACCGCAACCTGCAACAATTCAGCAAGCCGGATCAGGTAACTGGTCCGGTTTTCTGCGCCGCGATGGGAGCCATGGTTTTGATACCATTGCCAAGCAAGCCGTGCGGTTTTACCCTCTACCTTCCAAGTTAATGGTCCTTGAGGATGTGAAATGACCAGTGATGTCAACATTCGTCAGATGGCCAGACAAGAGGTGGATGACCTCGTTGACTGGGCAGGCCAGGAAGGCTGGAATCCCGGCCTGCACGATGCCGAATTGTTCTGGACCAATGATCGTGATGCATTCATCGCAGCCGAACTCGACGGCGAGTTGATCGGCGGTGGTGCCATAACCTCCTACGGTGGTGAGTTCGGCTTTATGGGGTTCTTCATTGTCCGGCCTGAATTCCGCAGCCGGGGGTTCGGCAATACGCTCTGGCATGCCCGGCGCAAGCGGTTGCTGGGACGGCTGCGCCCCGGAGCCAGCATCGGCATGGACGGTGTCTTCGACATGCAGGACTACTACGCGAAGGGCGGCTTCAATTTCTCCCACCGCGACATTCGCTATCAGGTGGAATTTGCAGACGGCGTGGAGGAGTGCGCGAGCGGAAGCGATCACATTGTTCCGATTGATGAAGTGCCGTTTGAATTCCTTGCAGCTTATGACCGGACATGCTTTCCCGCTCCACGTCCAGTATTTCTGGGGGACTGGACAAGCCAGCCTGACGCGCTCGCGCTTGGCTGTTTGCGCGAGGGCAAGCTGTGCGGATATGGGGTCATTCGCCGCTGCCTTGCAGGCTGCAAAGTTGGTCCACTGTTTGCTGATGATGAACGGGCGGCGCAAGCGCTCTATTCACACCTCGCCCCCTTTGCCGATGGAACGCCGGTTTTTCTGGATGTGCCGGAGAACAATCCGAAAGCAACCGAGCTGGCCCGGCGCTACGGGATGCAGGAGGTTTTCGGATGCGCTCGCATGTACCTGGGAGCACCTCCGGATATCGCTCACAATCGCATATTCGGTGTCACCACTTTTGAACTGGGCTGATTGGGCAGATTGGTTCCGGCGTGGTCTCTGCCCCCCTGCGAATGTCTCAAGCAGATAGTCGCAAGGTGATTGACCTTTTGCGGGAAAGTGTTTTAGGAAGCGTGTCATGACAAAGCTGTTTCAGATTTCAGACATCTATTATCCGCCGCATCCATAGCTGCGGAAGCTTTGTCGTGATTGTTCCCGCTGCCCAGACAGCGGTCAAAAATCACCAGACGACCTCTTTTCAGGCAGTGAAATAGAGGTGACGTAATGAATTCTGGAAATCCACAATCTAACAAGAAATCGGTCGGTATCATCGGCTTTGGCGCATTCGGCATGCTGATTGCGCGTCATATCGGCAGCCATTTTGATGTATTCGCCTATGACACGTCGCCAGGCCTGGCGGACAGGGCGATTGAACTTGGCGTAACACTCACTTCGCTTGAAGCGGTTGCACGATGTGATGTCATTGTACTGGCCACTCCGGTTTCCAGTTGCGCGGAAATCGCGACGGCCATCGCTCCCTTGTGCCGTCCGGGCGCGCTCGTGATCGATGTCGGCTCCGTCAAGGTTCAGCCTTGCGAGGTGATGGAGAAAATTCTTCCCACGTACGTGCATGTCATCGCGACACATCCGCTCTTCGGACCGGAAAGCGCGCGCAATGGCATCAAGGGGTTGAAAATAGCGATCTGCCCGGTCCGCGGTCATCGTCATCGGCGGCTTGCGTCATTCCTGCGGGGGCAGCTCGGCCTGAAGGTCATTGAAACAACCCCTCATGAACACGACCGCGAAGCCGCTACGGTGCAGGGGCTGACGCATCTGATCGCGAAAGTCCTGCTCGACATGGGTCCGTTACCGACCCGCATGACCACAAGAAGCTTCGACCTGCTGGTGGAAGCGATCTCGCTGGTTCAACATGATGCACCTGAGGTCTTCGAGGCAATCGAGAAGGCGAACCCGTACGCGCCGGACGTTCGCCGACGCTTCTTCAGGCGGGCATCCGAGCTGAACCTGGAACTGGAGAGAAATGGAGGTTGACGGGGCCTGCAGCGGCACCGGTTGGCCACTAACCATTGACTTATCTTTGGGCCAGCTCTTACCCGCCTGCCGTGTTGTTAAGCTGGTTGACTGTTTCATTTTCCCGACCGGGACTGCTTCAGTGCTCTGGCGATCTCACGCAGGTGGCTGTGTCCGGTACCGCAACAACCGCCAAAGATGTCCATGTGCGGGTAACGACTGGCAAGGTCGAGTACCTGCGATCCAAGTTCAACGGGGTCGCCGTCTTCAATGTGCCCCAGCTTGCACAGTGCGATCTTTTCCATCCTGGATGCATTTGGACGTACTCCGCGCAAGCGCCGGATCCAGTCGCCATCTTCAAGTGCGGGCTCATACTCAATTGGGTGGGAACAGTTCAGGAGATAGAAGTCGGGAGCGTGATCTGCGGTCAGGGCATCGATCTCGGTGATCGCGTCCGGCAGGCTCGGCCCGGATTTCAGTCTGAAAGTACTGTCAAGTGTCAGAGACACAGATAACGGAACACCGATTCTGGCGGCGGCACGTGCTGCCCCGACTGATTCAGCGACGTTGTTGAACGTCATGGCACAGGCAAAGTCCACGTTGGCAGACTTGAGGGTTTCCAGTTGAACGGCATGGTAGTCTTCCGCGCTATCGGCTGTAATCTCGCGATTGAGATTGTAGGCGTCTCCGCGCGGACCGAGGATGCCTCCAATCAGGAGGTTCGGAACCTGATCTTCGTAACCTTTCGCAATGTCGCGAAGAAATTCGATCGATGCCAGATTCGCCTCCGCCAGTGCAGATGCCGAGTAGCCCAGCTTTTTGCCCCAGTCGGGACTGGCACGGTAATCAAGCCCGGTCAGCAGGAAAGACAAGCCGTATTCTGCCGCTACATCCAATTGCTGTGAAAATATCCCGCGCATCGCTGAAACGGCCCGCGCATCCTCCAGCAACGGGAACATGGCAAACTCCGGCAGCTCAAACCCGTGCCTGTACATGATCTCGGTTTCAGACCCGCCCTCGGTCAGGAAAATCTCACCTGATCCCATGGGTGAAATTGGAGATTGCATGATCATGTCAGACCTCCGGGGGAATGTTCTGATTGAACCGGAAACGGTTCAGCGGGTCGTACTTGGCCTTGATTTTCACAAGGCGCTGGTAATTGTCGCCGAATGCGGCGCGTGTCAGTTTGTTGCCGTCCTCCCCGTGGCCGGGGAAGTTCAGATAGGTTCGCCCGTGATGGCCATAAGGCTCAGCGCTCTCCCATCCTTCCCGCGACCACGCCATGTTGGCCGCATCGTCCTTGGCATCTGGCCAGACACCGTCCAGCGAATACATCCAGCCCATGGAACGATCTCCAAAAGCGGTCGCATCGGAAGCCACTTGCGCGGTGGCGCCGCCAAAGTTCCACAGGGATGAAATTGAATTGTCCGATGGTGCTGCAAGTGCGTTCTTCATCGCCAGGTCAATCATGTCATCCGACAAGTCCGTCAGATAGCGCGCCTTCCAGTAACAGCGGTACTCGCCGGCGGGCATCAGGGTGTCAAAGAGCTGCTGAACATCGCAATAGTTCATCCTGCCCGAAAAATCGGTCACCATTCCGCCAAGCTCGCGAAGCGGTTGCAGCAGGGCTTCTCCCTCGGCGGCATCGCCGTTATAGACAGATGCCAGTGCATAGACGCGCTTGCCCCAGCTTTCTTCCGGAAAATCCTCGCCGCCGGCGGTGGAAAATTCACAGATCGATCCGACAAGACCACTGTGCCGCGATATGAACTCACGCCAGGCGCGGATTGGTTCGGGACCATCTTCGACGGCGTAAATCGGTGCGGCAAACATGACTTCCGGTCCAACAGGGTGCAAGGCGAACTCGAACCGGACGACGACGCCGAAATTTCCGCCACCCCCTTTGAGCGCCCAGAGCAGATCCGGGTTCTCACTGGCGCTTGTGTGGATCAACTTGCCGTCTGCGGTTATCACGTCGGCGGCAACCAGGTTGTCAATCGACAATCCATGCTTTGCCCGCAGCCAGCCTATACCTCCCGACAGTGTCAGTCCGGCAACGCCCGTATCCGAGATGAGCCCGCCAGGGGTCGCCAGTCCGTGTGCCTGGCTGGCGGCATCCAGGTCCCGCCAAAGGGCGCCGCCCTGCACCGATGCAATCCGGCGCTCTGCATCAACGGTTACTTTGCGCATCAGGCTGAGGTCTATCATCAAGCCTTCATCACAAACCGCATGGCCTGCAACATTGTGGCCACCGGCGCGAACGGAGATTGGCAAATCATTCGCCCGGGCGTGATTGACAGCAGCGGCTACGTCGTCCGCGTTGCGGCAGCGGACGATCATTGCCGGTTGCCTGTCGATCATTGCATTCCACACGGAACGTGCCTGATCAAATCCTGCCCGACCGGGCACAAGGACCTCGGCGTCAATTCCATCCGGCGACGCATCTGTGTTTGATTTCAAGGTATCCATTCTAAAACTCCTGTCTCAGTTAGCTCGCAGGCTGCACGAACTGGATGGTCTGCATCAGTGGCAATTTGGCCAATGGCGCGGCATACTGGACAAACGGATATGGCAAACCTGCCAATTCCGTGCTGTTTCAGACAGGAAAATTCATGACTTCCAACAAAAAGCCGCTCATCGCATTGCTGGCCGCGCCTGAAACGTCCGCTTCGGTGCTCTACGGACTTTACGATCTCCTGCTGTCGGCAGGGGCGGTGTACCCGGATATGGTCTGTGGTGAGCCGGGCGACGAGGTGCTGGAAGTTCGCATTGTGTCTGCCGATGGCAAACCATTCCACTGCATAGGCAACATCCCGGTCGAACCGCATATGGCAATCGGTGAGATCGAGCAGCCGGACGCCATTGTCGTATGTGACATGTATACATCGATTTATGATGTACCCAAGGGCCGCTATCCGAGGGAGATCGGGTGGCTCAAGCGGATGCATGAAGCCGGCACATTGCTGACATCTGTTTGTTCCGGTTCGTTGTTGCTGGCCGAATCCGGATTGCTGAATGGCCAGCAGGCGACTGCGCACTGGGCTTACCGGGACATGTTTCAACGCCACTTCCCGAAAATCACCTTTCGCAACGAGTCCGTGCTCTGCCTTGCTGCAGAGGCCGACCGGATCGTGACGGCCGGAGGTGTCAGCGCCTGGCATGATCTCACCATCTACCTGATTGCCCGGTATTGCGGCTATCAGACCGCCATTGAGACGGCCAAGGTGTTTTTGATTAGCGGGCACTCAGAAGGCCAGTCACCCTATTCGGTAATGACACGTCCCATGGAATCCAGTGACGGGCCAATTTCCGACTGCCAGGTCTGGATCGCCGACAACTATGCATCCGCCAGCCCTGTGGAGAAGATGGTGGAACGGTCGGGGCTGAATGCACGGACTTTTTCACGGCGGTTTCGGGCGGCTACAGGCTTTGCGCCGATCGAGTATGTCCAGGCCCTCAGGGTCGAGGAGGCCAAGCAGATGCTGGAAACAGACCAGCTTTCAAATGACGACGTGGGCGCTGCGATTGGCTACGACGATCCTGCTTCCTTCAGGCGTGTTTTCAAGCGCGGCACCGGTTTATCTCCAGCGGCCTACAGGAAGAAGTTTCAGCGTATTTCCCAAATCGCTGGCTCACAATGATCGAGCGAAAGCTATGGCAGGTTCATCGGTTTTGTATTTCACCTGCAGGGTCTGATCCCAGCAGTTCGCGAATCCGGTCCTGGCAGCGTTGGGCCGAAAATTCGATGAACAGCCTTACCTTGGGATCCTGAAACCGCTTGTGCGGATACAGGCAGGCAAGTTGTGCATCGACAGGCGGGGTGTCTGTCAGCAGCGGCACCAGCCGGCCCGCGCGCAGATGACCGGCAATCTCGAACTCCGGCCGGTTGATGATGCCGTGGCCCTGCAGCGCCCACTCGATCAGCACATCTCCGTCGTCGGAATCAAACTGTCCCGTTACTTCTAAGCGTGCCGGACCGTCCGGCATCCGCAACGTCCAGTAGAATTCCTTCGAGCCGGGAAACCGGAGCAGCAGGCAATTGTGATCGCCGCTGAGCAGGTCCTCGGCCTGCGATGGAGCGCCGCGGTTTTCGATATAATCCGGTGCTGCGCATATCACACGTTTGCACTCCATCAGGCCGCGCATGCGCAGGTTGGAATCCTCGATGATACCGAGCCTGAACGCCACATCCATGGCCTCGGTGGTTATGTCGACAAGACGGTCTGACAGCCGCAGGCGCACCTGCACGTCCGGGTATGTGTTCTGGAATTCCGGGATCAATGGCGCAATCAGGCGCTTGCCGATACCCAGTGGGGCGGTGACATGAATGACGCCTTTCGGATTGCCGGAAATGTCGGCAACGGCAGCCTCCGCTTCCCTGACGGCCTCCAGCACCTTCACCGTTCCATCATAGAACACGCGGCCGTGCTCGGTCGGCGTCAGTTTGCGCGTCGTGCGGTTGAACAGCCGTACGCCAAGATACTTCTCCAGTTCGCGAATGCGGTTGCTGGCAACGGCAGGCGACACCCGCTGGTCACGGCCGGCGGCCGACAGGCTGCCCAGCTCGAAGACGCGGACGAAGACCTTGATGTTCTCCAGGTACGACATCCGGGGAGGCTACTATTATCAATGAAATATTGAAAGTGTTTGGTGATAGCCTCTGTTTTCATTGGAAATGTTGTCTGTCATGATGGTGATAATAAACCGGGTGGAGGTCCGTTCATGTTCGAATATCCGATAGTGTGGGAATGGCTGTCGTTTGCGGTTCGCTGGCTGCACGTGATCACGGCCATCGCGTGGATCGGGTCCTCGTTCTATTTCATTGCGCTGGACTTGGGACTGCGCAAGGCACCTGGTATGCCGGCCGGGGCGCATGGCGAAGAATGGCAGGTGCACGGCGGCGGTTTCTATCACATCCAGAAATACCTGGTGGCGCCGGAACGGTTGCCGGAACACCTGACCTGGTTCAAGTGGGAAAGCTATGCCACCTGGCTGTCGGGCTTCGCGCTGATGTGCATTGTCTACTATGTCGGTGCAGACCTGTACCTGATCGACCAGGACGTGCTCGAACTGAGCAGTGTCCAGGCAATCGGCATTTCACTGGCGTCAATCGTGTTCGGCTGGCTGGCCTATGACGGGCTGTGCAGGTCGCCGCTGGGGCGCAGCAGCACTGGTTTGATGATCGTGCTGTTTGCTATTCTTGTGGTGATGTCGTGGGGCTATACGCAGGTTTTCTCGGGCCGTGCCGCCATGCTGCATCTGGGTGCCTTCACCGCCACCATCATGACCGCCAATGTGTTTGCGATCATTATCCCAAACCAGAAGAAGGTGGTTGAGGTGCTGAAAGCCGGCGGCACGCCGGACCCGAAATACGGCGTTATCGCCAAGCAGCGTTCAACGCACAACAATTACCTGACACTGCCGGTCATCTTTCTGATGCTGTCCAATCATTACCCGCTTGCATTCGCCACGCCGTACAACTGGCTGATCGCGGCGCTGGTGTTCCTGATGGGCGTCACCATTCGCCACTTTTTCAATACCATGCACCAGGGCGGCGGCAAGTTGTGGTGGACATGGGGAGCAACTGCTGCCCTGTTTGCCGGCGCTGTGTGGCTGTCGTCGTTTCCCGCCGGCGAAGTTGCGGAAGAACAGCAGGCCGCAATGACCCAGACCCAACAGCGCTTCGCCGCCGCAGCGGGCTTCGAGCAGGTCAGCGAAACCGTGCTGGGCCGGTGTTCCATGTGTCATGCCCGCGAACCGGCATGGGACGGAATTATTCACGCACCAAAGGGTGTGGTTCTGGAAACGCCGGAACAGATTGCGGCCAATGCCCGTGAGATCTACCTGCAGGCGGGCCATACCAACGCAATGCCGCCCGGCAATGTGTCGTTCATGGAAGACACCGAGCGCAGGGCGATAATCGACTGGTACAAGGATGCCATGGCCGGCAAGGAACAGAAATCGTGAGTGCCACCTTATTGCGCGGACGCACCCTGTCGTTTCGCGACATACCGCAGTCACACGATGATGAAGCCAGCTATGTTTACGAAGAAGACGGCGCAGTTGTTGTCAGGGACGGTCTGATTGCGGCAAGCGGCAGCTATGAGCAGGTGAGGGCTCGGTTTGCCGATGCCGATGTCGTCGATCACCGGCCGCATCTGATCCTGCCGGGTTTCATCGACACGCACCTGCATTTTCCGCAAGCCCAGGTCATCGGGTCGTTCGGCACCAAGCTGCTCGACTGGCTGAATACGTACACGTTTGTCGAGGAGCAGAAATTTGCCGACCCTACGCATTGCGAGCGCATGGCCACGCATTTCTTCGACAATCTGCTGCGCAACGGGACAACCACCGCGGTTGCCTATTGTTCCGTTCACAAAGCCTCGGCGGATGCGTTTTTCACTGAAGCTGAACGCCGCAACCTGCGCATGGTCGGCGGCAAGGTGATGATGGACCGCAATGCGCCCGATGCGCTGTGCGACACACCGCAGTCGGCCTATGATGACAGCAAGGACCTGATTGCCGCCTGGCATGGCAGGGGCAGGGCGCTTTATGCCATCTCGCCGCGCTTTGCCATCACCTCCACCCCGACACAGCTGGAAATGGCCCAGGCGCTGGCCGCCGAGCATCCGGAATGTTACCTGCAGACCCACCTGTCGGAAAACCAGGCCGAGATCGAGCTGACGCTGGAATTGTACCAGTCGGCACGGGATTATCTCGATGTGTACGAGATGTATGGTCTTTTGGGCGAAAAGAGCCTGTTCGGCCACTGCCTTCACCTGGGTGGACGCGAACGCGCCGCCATGGCCGAGACCGGGTCCGTGGCGGTTTTCTGCCCCACCTCAAACCTGTTTCTCGGCAGCGGATTGTTTGATGAGGACGGTTTGCGCGAGCACGGGGTGCGCACGGCGATTGCAACCGATATCGGCGGCGGGACCAGCTATTCCATGCTGAAAACCCTGGACGAGGCATACAAGGTGCTGCAGCTGAAAAACCAGGTGCTCAATCCGCTGAAATCGTTCTTCATGATGACGCTCGGCAATGCCCGCGCGCTGCAACTTGACCATCAGATCGGCACGCTTGAAGAGGGCAGCGAAGCCGACCTCGTCGTCCTGAATTCACAGGCCACCGCCGCCATGTCCCTGCGCATGGAGACCGTGCGCACGCTTTCTGAAGAACTGTTCGTCTTGCAGACCATGGCCGATGACCGGGCCATTGCGGACGTTTATGCGGCAGGCAAGGCCAGGCATCCTGACATCTCCGACCGCTAACCAATCAGAGCGACCGGAACGTCGCTCTCTCGCAGATTTCATGCTTTAGGTGTGGAATCTGGTTCTATCGCTATCCAGCAGTTCAGCCACGCTGTCTGGAATTTTCAGACCATTCGCCACCTTCGCATCAAGCTCTTCCTCCGCCTCTCTGACGCGTTCAAGATTGGCCAGTGTTTCGTCTATTCTTTCGAAGGGGACAACAACAACGCCATCGCGGTCCGCGATGATCATATCGCCTGTCTCTACCTCCTGGTCTCCTATCTGTATGGGAAAACCCACTGAACCGGGCCCGCTCGCATAGGGAGAAGCAGGGGTCAGGCCCGAGCACCAGACCGGCATGCCCACTTCAACAATGCCGGCATAGTCGCGTACGGGACCATCCGTAACGAATCCCACCGCGCCGCAGTTCTTCATCATTCCGGTCACACGGTCGCCCGCCGCGGCGCAACCCTGATGTGCGGCAAACGCGGATACGACCACATCGCCGTCCTGTATGAACTTCAAAGCAGCAAGCGTTGCCAGGATGTCTGCCGGACCGCAATTGGCAGTCAGCGCCGGCCCCGCAACCGAACGGTTAAGGTCGCGCCCTTCGCCGAGCGGCTGGATTGCCCTGTTAAGCGCGCCTGATCCAAAAAGCGCATCGACGACGAACCCGGTGGGCACACCCTGGAATGCTTCGACCTGGCTACTGCTCGGACGTTTCATGCTGCCGTTGATCGACAAAATCGGTGGCTCTTCAATCATGGCTCATCCTGTTTGTTGTGGTGCAAATCAAACGATGGCAGGTGCCTTGAACCAAGGCAACGGCTTTGACGTTGTCCAGCGATCAGTTCCCGCATACGGACGTGCCTGAATTTGTCCGCATCATTAATTTCCGGGATGAAACACCTAGGCTTTCAGCAGGTCCTTCAGATCAAGATTGATGTCGGAAACCGCATGGGCAGGCGGTGACTTGCCGGCTTCGATCAGCCGTTTTGCCACCATGTAGGCGCGTGGATCGTTCATGGCGTCGACGGCCAGCAGGTCATCTCCGGCGAAATACCAGTGCGAGCATGAGGCTTCTTTGCCCTGACGCACTATGATTGAGTCAAAGCCCGTCGACAGTCCGGCGATCTGCAGCTTGGTGTCGTACTGGTCGGACCAGAACCAGGGTTTTGCCCTATAAGGCTCGTCGCTTCCCATCACAGTGGAGGCGGCCAGCTGGCCCTGGTCAATGGCGTTGCCGACGCTTTCCAGGCGAAGTTGTACGCCATTGCGCGGAAAGCAGGCGCAGTCGCCGATGGCCAGAATGTCGGGATCCGACGTGGTGCAGGTGGCGTCGACCGTGATGCCGTTCTCACAGTCAAGGCCGGCTGCTGCTGCCAGGTCGGCATTTGGCAGGATGCCGATCCCGGCAATGACGAAGTCGATGTCCAGCAATGTCCCGTCCGACAGGGTGGCAGATGATACGGAGCCGTTTTTTCCGTGCAGGGCCTCAAGTCCGACGTTCTCGCGGATATCGACACCGTGCGCGCGATGCAGGTCCCTGAAATAGTCCGATGTCTGGCTGCAGGCGACGCGTTGCAGAATGCGCTCAGCGGCCTCGATCAGGACCGTTTTCACACCGCGCCTGGCTGCCACGGCTGCCGCTTCCAGCCCGATATAGCCGCCGCCGACAACCAGTCCGCAGCGGCCGGACCTGAATTCAGGCGCAATGGCGTCAGCATCGGCAATCGAGCGCATGTAGTAAATGCCGTCAAGGCCGCCGGACAGGCCGGGCGGCAGTGTGCGCGGCGTTGAGCCTGTGGCCAGGATGAGTTTGTCGTAGCTGAGGCGGGTGCCATTACCGAATGTGACAGTCTTGTTGTCCGGTTCGATCCCGGTTGCCCGCATATCCGTTTTCAGCTCAATGCGCTGATCGGGGTAAAACTCAGATGGCCGCAACAACAGGCGGTCAAGCGATATGTCGCCGAGCAGGTAGGCCTTGGACAGGGGAGGACGCTGATAGGGTGCATGATGTTCATCACCGATCAGGGTGATGTCGCCGAGATAGCCAAGTTCGCGCAATCGTGCGCAGAACGAAAAACCGGATTGTCCGGCGCCGATAACGACTGTCTTTTCATCGGATGTGGATGCCGCGTCGCGCATGTCTTTTCTTTGACCCTAACAAACCGCAGGCGTCAATTGACACTGTTTTTCAGTGTGCCGCAATATCCAAAATGGGTGTCAGGGGAGCAGGCGTTCCATGGCGGACAGGACACCGAGAACTTCGCAGGTTGAAGGACCCAGGCCGATCTCCTGGCCGCTGTGCGGGCCGGGGCGGCGGTAGTTTTCAGGTACGCCGACAACGTTTGCGTCGGCTGAGCGGGCAGGCGAGCTTGTGATTGTGTGTGGGCGGTACATGGCGGTGGTCTTTCTCTGGTCCTTTGTGGGTTTGTTTATGCTCATGAATGTAGCGCAGCCAACCTGAACCGGATGTGAACTATGTCACAAGCTGGCGTTCATGTTCGGACGCGGTGACAACCATTTTGATCTAGCGGGGATTGACGTCATACAACGTCAGCAGATGGACTACGGCCAGAACGGCCAGGAAAGCACCGGCCAGCAGAAATGGCGTGGTCGGCCAGATGGAGACGTCCATCGACTTGCTTGGTTTGCTTTCACGCCAGCACATCAACACAACAAGCAGCACGCCGAAGCCGAATACGCTCCAGGTTATGGCGATCTCACTTGGAATTAACGATGACATGTGAACCGAGTGCCTGACTGTTAAGTGGTCGTTGTCGAAAGTGTGATATAAGGCGAACGAACTGAATTTGCAGTAGTTGACACTTGGCATTCGCGCAACTATGTTCCGCCCAATTATTTCGCAGGCCGCGCCGGGTTTGAAAACTGCTCGCGCGGCTTTGATTATGAGAGACCGGTCAGATGAAAATCCGCAATTCCTTGAAATCACTTGCCAAGCGCCACCGCGCTAACCGCGTTGTTCGCCGCCGTGGCCGTTTGTATGTCATCAACAAAGTCAACCCGCGCTTCAAGGCGCGCCAGGGCTGATTGGCTGAATTTTGCCCGTAACGGGCAATTGACATCACCTGAATTTGAAGACGCCGCAGATGCTTCTGCGGCGTTTTTGTTTGGCTGGAGAGGCTAAATATATCGTATTTTCAACTGGTTGAAGCTGGAGGCGGTCCAAATCCACATGCACTTTTGCTTGCCTCGTTCAGGTGCTAGACTTTTCGTCATGATAAAAGGTCCAGCGAAGTCATTGATATGTGCCGCCGTCATTGCCGGGCCGGCAGTTTTGGCGCCCGTATTTGCCCAGCAGGCCGGAGAAGCACACCAGATGCCGGGGCAGGGCCTTGGTCCGGGATTGCATAATCCGGATGCCAACGCTGATTCCGCCGAAGTGCTTGATCGTTTGTTTGGCCAGTTGCGGCAGGTAGACGATGAGAAGTCGGCACAGTTGCTGGAAAACGCCATCCAGGCATTGTGGCTGCGTTCCGGCAGTCCGACAGCCGACCTGCTGATGAAGCAGGCAGGCGATGCCATGAGCGAACGGCAATATGGCGCGGCACTGGTTATCCTGGACACAGTGGTAGAGCAGAACCCGGATTTCGCCGAAGGCTGGAACCGGCGCGCAACACTGCACTTCCTGCGCGGTGACTTCACAAGCTCCTTGAGTGACATTGACCAGGTGCTGTCGCTGGAACCACGCCATTATGGCGCCCTGTCGGGCCAGGGAGCGATTTTCAAGCAGCGCGGTGACGGTCGCAAGGCCCTGCGCGCCTTGCGCCGCGCCCGCACGGTGAACCCGCGCCTGAAGAACGTGGACGAACGCATTCGCGAACTCGAGCAGGAATTCGACCAGAAGATTTAGCAGTTGGTTTCGGATTGTCGCCCGCGTGCCCTGATCCTGGAGCACTGCCTTGCGTGGCAGGATGGCGGATTACTGTGCCGGCGCGGTGACCCTGGCCACACGCAGCATGTTGGTCTTGCCCGGCGTGCGCAGGGGGACACCTGCGGTGATGACGATGTGATCGCCGACCTTGGCGATTTTCTCATCGCGTGAAATCTTGACGGCGCGCTGTACCATGTCGTCCAGGTCATGGGCATCTTCGGTGTGCATGCAGTGCAGGCCCCACACGACGGCCAGCCGGCGGCCGGTGGTAATGTTGGGTGTCAGCGCAATGACCGGCATGTCAGGGCGTTCACGCGCCACCCGCAGGCCGGTCGAGCCTGACCCGGTGTAACACACGATAGCTGACACATTGAGTGTTTCAGCCACCGTGCGTGCCGCATTGGAAATGGCGTCGGCACTGGTCGGCTGGGGTTCGGTGCGGGCATTCTTGATGATGTTGGCGTAAAGCGGGTCGCGCTCGATGGATTGCGCAATCTTGTCCATCGTGGCGACAGCTTCCTCGGGCCACTGGCCAGCGGCTGATTCAGCCGACAGCATGATCGCGTCGGCGCCTTCGAACAGGGCGGTTGCGACGTCCGATACTTCAGCACGGGTCGGCACAGGCTCCTGGATCATGCTTTCCAGCATCTGGGTGGCCACCACGACCGGCTTGCCGGCGCGGCGGCATGCCCGCACCATGCGCTTCTGCCAGCCCGGCACGGATTCCAGCGGCAGTTCAACACCAAGGTCGCCGCGTGCCACCATGACGGCATCGGTCTGTTCGATAATGTCGTCCAGGTAATTGAGTGCCGACGGTTTCTCGACCTTGACCATGATGCCGGCCCTGTCGCCGATAATGGCGCGAGCCTCGGCGACGTCAGACGGCTGTTGCACGAACGACAGCGCGACCCAGTCGATGTCCAGCGTCAGGGCATAATCGAGGTCAGCGAGGTCTTTCTCCGTCAACGGTGTGAGCGGGATGATCGTGTCGGGCAGGTTGACCCCTTTGCGCGCCGACAGGATGCCGCCGAAAATTACCCGCGTCTCGATTTTCTTATCACTGGCAGACGTGACTTCGAGCCGGATACGTCCGTCATTGAGGAGCAGGTTCTCACCGGGCTTGACTGCCTGGAAGATTTCCGGATGGGGCAGGTGAACACGGGTTTCATCGCCCGGCGTCTCGTCCATGTCGAGAATGAACGTATCGCCCGCATTGATGGAGACCTCATCGGTGGCAAAGGTGTCGATGCGCAGCTTTGGGCCTTGCAGGTCCACAAGCACGGCAATGGGGCGCGAGTGTTTCTTCTCGACCCGGCGGATGATGTCGTAGCGGGCCTTGAGATTGGGATGATCGGAATGGCTCATATTGATGCGGAACACATCCACACCTGCGAGAAACAGCTTCTCGATCATGTCTTCGGTTTCGGACGCGGGCCCCAGGGTTGCGATAATCTTCGCCTGTCTTTGCCGCCTCACGTCCCTACCACCTTGTTATTCTTGTTACCCGACCGGGTCCTATTGGGTTGCAGCAGGAGCCGGTTGGGTTTTTGCGCCTTCAAGCCTGATGGTCCAATCGGTGTTCTCACCGGTGTCCACTTCAAAGAAACCGGTTTGCTTGTAACCGCGTTCCTGACAGCTTTTTAAACCACGGATTGTGAAGAGTTTATCACGGCTGCACATTTGCGCGTTTCCGCCCCAGGACCCGCCATTGTCATAGTCAACCGCGTAGATGTAGTACCAGCGCGCGATCAGCGGGCCCTTCAGCAGCGTTTCACAGGCATTGGCGGCAATGTTCCACCAGCCTTCGGAGGCCCAACCCTGCTGGTCCTTGTAGCCCAGGGCTACGCCAACGCGGCTGGGTGTCAAATTGCAAAGTTTGAGGTCTGCGTGTGCAGGTGCCGGCTGTACAAAAAATGCCGGAGCAGCAACAGCCAAGGCAAGAAGAAGTGAGCGCTTCATATGCAGTCTTTCCCAGTGACGAAGGCACAACAAGGCGCTACGTCATCCATCCCTATTCGAATCCTGTCCAGCCATCATCAGTGTGACGACATAACCGATTGATGCCAAGTGTATTGTGACGGCGAAACCCCGGTTTGGCCAACCCCAAATTGCCATCGCAAAAATGGCGGTTCAATGACATGATCACACATCGCGACATTACAACTTATCAACGTGTTCTGCGATCCGGTCAAGCATACTTCATGCATGGTGGACAATCGCAGGGCTAGTTCTATAGTCCAACGTATCATGAACATAGTCTCGCCTGTTTCTCATACTGGTCCGCGCATGACCGCAGACGTTTCCGGATTTGACAGTCACTACGTGTTGCCGGGTGACCGCGGCCCGGGGATTCTGCTGGTTTGTGATCATGCCAGAAGTGCATTGCCCGCGGCCTATGGTGATCTCGGCCTGCCGGCATCGGAGTTTGACCGGCACATTGCTTATGACATCGGGGTCGAAGCCGTTGTAAACGGTTTGTCGGCGAGGCTGGGCCTGCCGGCAGTGCTGTCGTGTTTCTCCAGGTTGCTGATCGACCCCAACCGCGGTGTCAGTGACCCGACGCTGATCATGCAATTGTCTGACGGAGCGGTGGTGCCGGGAAACCGCGATATCGACGATGCGGAGCGGAATTTCAGACTGTCTCACTTCTACCGGCCCTATCATGACGCTATCGATGCGGAAATTGATGCAGCGATTGCAGAAGGCTCACCTCCGGTACTGATCTCGGTGCACAGCTTTACACAGGCGTGGAAAGGGTTGGCCCGTCCCTGGCATGCCGGCCTTTTGTGGGAGGATGACCGGCGCTGTTCTGATCTGTTCATTCAGGCATTGTCGGCAGATCCCAACCTGATTGTCGGAGACAACGAACCCTATGCAGGCGGGCTTTCCGGAGACACCATGAACATGCATGCAGTCAGGCGCGGGCTGCCTCATACGCTGCTGGAGATCCGTCAGGATCTGATCTCGGATGATAAGGGCGTATCACAATGGATTGAGCGGCTGGCGGGTGCTATTGAAGCGATGATTGCCAATGGCCAGATCAAGCCACTGAGGCACCGTGAACCGGTGCAGCAACAACCTGCGGGAGACAGATGAAGATGGACCAGAAAACCAAGACCGAACTGGAGGCGGCTGCATTTCGCCGCCTTGTCGCACATTTGCGCGAGCGTACCGACGTGCAAAACATTGACCTGATGAACCTGGGCGGGTTTTGCCGCAACTGCCTGTCCAACTGGCTCAAAGATGCTGCGGATGAATCAGGTATTGCGCTGGACAAGGAAGCCGCGCGCGAGCATGTCTATGGCATGCCGTATGCCCAGTGGAAGGCCACCTATCAGACCGAGGCCACTCCCGCCCAGGCAGAGGCGTTTGCGAAGTCGCATACTGATCACTAGAGCAACATGGGTTCAATTGAACCCATAAAGTTGCTCTAGCACTTTTAAAGCGATCAGTTTTATGGTTTTTGATTGATTCAATCAAAACCATACTGATCTAGTGCAACACGTTCAAACGAGCGCCCAGAGTAGATAGAACGGACCTGAATCCATGGATACCAAGACAAGTTTCGCGCAGGGCCAGCTTCGCAGCCTGATCGAACGCATTGAGCGGCTTGAAGAAGAAAAGAAGGCAATCGCGGCTGATATCAAGGAAATCTATGGTGAAGCCAAATCCAATGGTTTCGACACCAAGATCATGCGAAAGGTCGTCAGCCTGCGCAAGAAAGACAGTGCGGAACGCCAGGAGGAAGAGGCGATCCTCGACCTTTACCTCAGCGCGCTTGGCATGCTTCCGGCAGACAGCGGCGGGCAGGACGATGCTGCCGCAGCGGAATGAGTGAACGCAGATAAAGGCTATGATTGCCGCTCAATAAGCGAGGCTGGAATTCGATGACCGCAGCAGCTCTTAGTATAGTCGCCGTATTGGGGAGTATACAATTGGGCTGGGCCGGGTTGGCGGCAGGCCCTGAGCTTCATGGGTTGAAGCCGGCGGGTTCTGTTGTCGAGGTTGCCGTCACCAATTCCACTGAACCTGAACCATCGCTTGCAGATGACTTGAGGACCTCGGCCGAGCATGTGCTGCGCGGCAATTACCATATGGACAACGGAAACTACAACGCTGCACTGGCTGAGTACACCAGGGCACTGGAGTATGACCCGAAGTCCTGGGTTGCGTTTCTGCTGCGGGCATACCTGTACCAGCTGCAGGGCAAGAACGCGCTGGCCATCAAGGATCTCGACAAGACAATAGAATTCAATCCGACGGTTGAAGCCCATGTCATGCGTGGCGTTGCGTATGCGTTTTCCGGAGACGATGACGCCGCTCTCAAGGATTATGTGACGGCGGTGCACATGGATCCTGCCTATGGAAGCACCTACAAGCAGCGTGCCTATATTTATCTGCGGCGCGGCAGGTTTGCAGAAGCCGAAGCCGATATTCAGGAAGCGATGCGGCTGCTGCCGGACGACCTGGAAGTCCAGCACAGTTTCGGAGACGTCCTGTATTATGGCGGAAAGATCCAGGCGGCGAAGCGGCAATGGGAGAAAACCTGCGCGATTGCCGATGTTGAGATGACCAGCGACTGGCAGCAGAGGTTGGCTGCCATCGGCCGTTACAAGGGGCCGGTGGACGGCCAGTGTGACAGCGAACTCATTGAAGTGTTTTCGGCGTGCGCACGTGACAAGTGCCAGTTCTGATCAGACTGACTTCTGACGAGCAAGGAAGGCGGGAAACGATCAGTTTCCGAAGCTCAGCGGTGCTTCCACGACTTTAAGGATTTTTGAACTCTGGGCTTCGCTCTGCTGCCAGATTTTCTGGGTGCCAACAGCTTCAGGTGTAAAGTTGCCCTTGCCGGAACGGTTGACAATCTGGCTGTCGCCCTTGCCGGAGCGGTTGACGCCATTGTCTGTACTTGCGGCCTGTTCGGCTGGCTCTGAACCCGGCATGAACGCTTCGATCAAGCGCGCCAGTGCTGACTTGTCCTCTTTGCTCAGAGGATGGATTTCGTGCTCTTCGTCGTGAACAAACGGCTGTGGTGCGCCATCACGGCGTGCAATTGCATCTGTGCTGGTGAACAGGTCACTCAAGCTGGATGTGTTGGCGTAGCTGACGCTCAAAGGACGAATGCCGGTTCCCTGGACAGCCGGTGCAGTTGCCGTGTTAAGGCTGCCCTTGGCGGTTGAGTTGACGGAATTCAGATCTTCCACGGCCAGCGAGGCGATGGTAACGGGACCAAGGCTGCCGCGTACCGGTGAAACATTGTCTTCAGAGAAGTTCTGGCGCTCGACTGGAGCAGAAGCAGGTTCGATCTGCATGTTTGCCGCTGCGAGCATGAGGACTTCAATCGGCCGTGGACGCGGCTTGGGCGCACTGCGCAAGGACGCTGCAACAGTTGTTGGGGCCGGTGTCGTGGCAACGGCTGCAATAACCGCTTCAGCCATGCTGGCCGGCATCAGGCTGACCGGGCCGGACTGGCTCTTCTTGTTCTTGGCGGGAGCCGGCTGGAAAGCTGCATACTGCAAGTTGTTTGGACGGCCTCTGCGGGCAGCCACGGTTTTATAATACTTGCGGGCAATCTTCGCCTGGCGGGTTGCGCTCATGCGCGGCCAGTGCCGGACATTGCCGTTGTCGATATGGACGAAGCCGTACTTGCCGGAGCGCGGATAATAACCAACGCCGCCGATCTTGCGCACAAAGGCAGAGCCCATGATTTTCTCTACCGGCACGTCCGGGAAGTAGAAGTCAATCGCACGGCCCTTCATGTGCTGCGACGTACGGGCAACCTTACGCCCGATCCGCTTCAACATGGCATTGGTGCGAGGCGACCGATAACCGGACACAATGTGAACAGGCTTTTTCGAGCCAAGATCAGCGTGCAGTTCCCACAAAAGGTCAATTGTTTCCAATGACATCTTGGTTGGTTCGTTGCGGCGCCAGTCGCGCAGGAACCAGTTGATTTTCTTCAGGGCAGCGCGATCGTACTTGCCATTCCTTTTGTAGGTAATGGTCAGGGATTCCTTGGTATGCGTGAAATACATCGAAAGTGTACGGTCTTCAGCAGACGCTACAGCAGACGTTGCCGCGAACGCGCCAACCGCCACGGTTGCTGCGAAACAGCCGGTCAAAGCCTTACGTTTGGCCTGAGAAACCACACTGTCAAATAGCGTGGTCCAAGGAACCCTGCACTGCATAACCACCATCACACGGGAAAACCCCGCATCCCCTAGAAACTGCTTCAAAGCAGAATCTCTTAAGCCTTTGTAACCGAATTCGTCAGAGACCACAAGAATAAGGCTGCTATTAGGCGTTGTTTTTACTCAGCTAATTGATCATTGCATAGCCAGCTTAACACCTGCTTAAGCACGGACATAAAAACCGGTTATTATATGTCAGATTGATGACAGTTTTCGTCTGATCGCATGAAAATCGTGGTTTTCATGTCTCCTGGCGGCGATAAACACAAACGGGCGCCCCAGGAGGCGCCCGTTTGCAGTTGTGATTCTATGGCCCGACGGCTTAACGCAGGGCGGTTTTTTCCGCCTTCAATGCCCGTGCGAGATACATGTCGCGCTTGTAGACATCGTTGTAATAGGCCAGATCGCCCGTTTCATCGGTCCAGGCGGTGAAGTACGTCAAATGCACAGGCAACTTCCGTTTCAGCTGTACCGGCGTATTTTTGCGGGTCGCTATGGTCGATGCAATCTTGTTCTGCGACCAGCCCAAAATCTGGGTCGCAAGCTCACGCGGGTTCTGAACACGGACACAGCCATGGCTGTAGGCGCGCCTGTCCTTGCTGAACAGGGACCGTTTGGGCGTGTCATGCAGGTAAATGGCGTGCTTGTTCGGGAACATGAACTTGACTTCGCCGAGCGCATTTTTCGGACCGGGTTTCTGGCGCACGCCAATGCCGCCGCGATAGTTCCACCAGTCCACATCCCAGCCTGAAATTCGCTGGCCGCGACTGTTGAGAACTTCATAGCCGCGCTGCTCAAAGTAACTCGGGTTATCCTGCACCCGGCGCAGGTATTCGCCCTTGATAATGGACTGCGGAATGCCCCAATACGGGTTGAATTCCACCCGCGACATTTGGTCGGAGAAGAAGTAGGTCTGGTTGGACGGTTTGCCGACAATCACGCGGGTGGACCATTCGGTTTCACCCTTGTTGATAATCTGCATTTTGTAGGCTGGCTGGTTCACCAGTACATAGCGCGAGCCAAGATTGCGCGGCAGCCACCGCAGCCGCTCCATGTTGAGGGCGATCTGGTCGGTCCGCCTGACTGACTTCTTGCCGTTGAGCGCATTAATGGTGCGCCTGCCGGCGATACCGTCGGGGCTGAGGCCGACACTCTTCTGGAACGCCCGCAGCGCCTTCACGTCGGTTTCCGTCATTGTGTCAGATGCGTTTTCGGCTGCCAGTACCGCACCGTCCGAGCCAAACAGGGGCGCATCGCTGGCCTGATTGTCCGACAGCGCAAGTTCGTCCTTGTTTTTCAGCAATTTCAACTGCTTGAGGCGTTCGCGCAGGATCGGCACACGGTCATCTTCAACGCCCAGCTTCAGCAGTGGGCCAGCCGGAACCACGATCTGATCGACTTCGGGCTCGCCGGCGCCAAGCTTGATCAACTCGGCTTTCATGGCCGCGTAAGCCGGCAGTTTCGGATGCAGGCTCATCAGCCAGTCCTGCGGCGCGGGATGATTGACAAGTGAGGCCACGGCATCCTTGGCCGCAATCTTGGGTGGCTTGAGATCGTGGTAGCCGGAAATCTTGTTGGGGGTAACCAGGCCGGACGCGGCATGGTCTGAATACCGCAACGCCATGGCCGATAACTGCAGTTCGAACTTCGCCAGAGCCTCGGGATCAGACGCCAGATCGTCGATGCTGCCTGCATCGGTCAGTGACGCCAGCCGGTACAGGTCCGGGTCAAGGCCTTCCTGATCGGCATTGGCCAGCACCTTGAGTACGGCACGGGCATTCGATGACGGCTTTCTGTCTGTAATCCAGATCGGCTCAAACTCGCGTTCGGCATATGCTGCCACCAGCGCTTTGACCTGGCTCTTCGACAGCGAAGCGCCGGCGGAACCCTGTTTCAACGTCTCAAATACCGCCTGGGCCAGCGGATCCGGCAACTGGACCGTCTCCACATACTCGTTTGCATCCACAACAGTGCCTGAAGCGGATGCGAATACAGCCCCTTTCGGGCGCGGCTGTTTCAGCTTCTTACCTGCAAGTACAACCGGATAGCTGGCCTTATACTTATGGTATTTTTCACCGGTAGAGGCTGCGTCCGGGCCGTCATTGTCCGACAGCCTGACCCGCTCACGATACCGTCTGGCATTGCGATACCGGACCTGGCGATCAAAATAATCGCCGGAGCGGGAGAAGAAACCGCGTGTCCGATCGAGAAAATTGAATCTCTCTTCGTCCTGTCTTGCTCTTTGTCTCTGCCTGCTGCGCTTTTGGCGTTGCGACCAGAAACTGTCGTTTGACTGTGTGGTGCTGCTGCCGGAATTGAAGTTGAACTTCTTCTGCCTTATCTGGCTTTCTGCACTGGCAGAAACGGTCATAACTGGCAAGGCCAGGCATGACGCCAGCAATACGGCACTCAAACGGTTCAACATTTCATAAACCTCCGGTGAATTGACTGCGAGTTAAGCCACAGCCTTTCAATGATCGCAATACTTCAACTGGGGGCAGTTCATAACTTTTACGTAATGAAGGTCCTGACACCGGCACCCGAGCAGGGTGCGGAGCCGTTGTACTGCCGGTTTTGCGCTCGAACCCTGCTCCCCGTTCTCCGATACGATCCGCTTTTTGCTTCTGACTGAACTCAATCAATCACCATCCTGCTCCCAAGCATCACCTGCGTTATTGTCCAAATGATGAAATCTTGGAATTTAAGTGTCCAAATTGTGCCCTGATCAGCTTTGGGAAGTCCGGCAGAATCAACCGAAAATCCCAAGCCTGATCGCTTTCAAAATGTTAGAGCGACAGGGGGTTCATCCGAATCCACGCCGCTACAGGTGCCTAGCCGCGCGCCTCAAGCCCGAGCTCACGCATTTTCCGATACAGGGTTGAGCGTCCGATTCCCAGCTTGCGTGCGACTTCCGACATCTGACCCCGATAGCGATTGAGGGCCAGCCGGATCATATCGGCTTCAATTTCTTCAAGCCGCCGGATGTGTCCGCCATCGGTTACAGCCGGGATGCCGATGGCAAAGCCGTCGGACACCATGCTGGTTGACCCGGTTGATGCAAGTGCGGCGTTGTCGGTGACGTTGGCCTGCCCGCCAATCATGGCATCTGCCCCGCTTGCAGCAGGTGCTGCGGGTTCGGGTACAGGTGCCGGCGGCACCTCAACATCGAAGCCATCGGTCAGGGCGGCAATCTGCGGGAAATCGGCTATATGAAGCTGATCGCCTTCACACATGACAATGGCCCGGAATACCGTGTTTTCGAGCTGGCGGACATTGCCCGGCCAGGCGTAGGTCTTGAGCAATTCCAGCGCATTGGCGTCAATGCCCTTCACCCTGCGGCCTTCCTCGGCAGCAAAGCGCGTGATGAAATGGGTTACCAGTGGTGCAATGTCCTCAATGCGTTCACGCAATGGCGGCGCCATGACCGGAAACACGTTGAGGCGATAATACAAATCTTCGCGGAACTGGCCGTTTTTGACCATTTCGATCATGTTTCGGTTGGTTGCGGAAATCAGTCGAATATCGATCTTGACCGGCTTGCGCGAACCGACCGGGTCGATTTCACCTTCCTGCAGGGCGCGCAGCAGTTTTACCTGTATGTCCAGCGGCAGTTCCGCGACTTCGTCAAGGAACAAGGTTCCGCCGTCAGCTTCCTGGAACTTGCCGATGTGTTTGCCAACCGCACCTGTAAAAGCCCCTTTTTCATGGCCGAACAAGATGCTTTCGACCAGGTTTTCGGGCAGCGCACCGCAGTTTACCGCCACGAACGCCTTGCCTCTGCGCTCGCTTTCACCCTGAATGGCGCGGGCAATCATTTCCTTGCCCGACCCGCTCTCGCCCTCGATCAGGACCGGAATGTTCGAGTGAGCCGCCCGTTTGCCGAGCCTGACCACGCTGGACATGGCCGGACTGGCGATGATCAGGTCGTCAAACGACATTTCACCTGATACTTTCTGGTTCAGCCGTTTCACTTCCTCGGTCAGGGCATTGACCTTCAGAAGGTTTTGTATGGAAACTTTCAGCCGTTCCGGATTGACCGGCTTGACAACAAAGTCATCGGCTCCGGCACGCATGGCCTTGACCACGGTTTCAATGGAGCCTTGTGCGGTTTGCACGATTACCGGGACGGACGTGCGATAGGCGGAAAGGCGCTCGAGAAATTCAAGCCCGTCAATTTCCGGCATCACCAGGTCCAGAATAATCAGGTCGACCGGTTTGGAGCGGCTCGCCTCGAGAATATCAAGGCCCTGGCTCGCGCCGTCGGCGGTGGCGGTTTCAAAACCGTACCGTTTGACCAGCTCTTCGAGGATGCGGCGCTGCGCCGGGTCGTCATCAACAATCAGAATTTTATGTGCCATGCTGTCTCTTTTGTTTACTCACAGCCGTCTCAGAATCAAAAGCGCACAATGAACGGGCCTGTCTGAATGTTCCCACGGGTTCACTCCATATGCTTTGTGAAGAGCACTTTGCCCTAGAGGGGTAAATGGCAGCTTAAAATTGGGCCACTTTGATACAAGTTGATGATTTTCTGGAAATCTTAGTGAAATCAGCTTGTTTGAGGCAGATTGAGCGGTCATATGTGCTGTTCATGCCCTGTTTTGCCGGTTCCGGCACCTGACCTCCTGGAGTTAAAATGCGTACGCTGAAAGAAAATCTGCAGAAATCTTCATCCTCAAGCGCCGCAGAGGCCGAACTCGGAAATCTGCCGGAATGGAACCTGGCGGATCTTTATTCTGGACCCGATGCCGCCGAATTCAGCTCCGACATGGAAAAGGCGGCAACTGAGGCAACACGTTTTGCTGAAACCTATCAAGGCAAGCTGGAAGACATCCTTCGTGATGGCACCGGCGGCGATGCGCTGGCCGGGGTGATCAGGGAATATGAAGCCATGTCCGACCTGTTTGGCCGCATCGGGTCATTCATGATGTTGTATTATGTGGGAGACACCACGGACGCAGACAGGCAGAAATTCTACGGCGACGTATCCCAGAAGCTGACTGCCATAACCACGGGGCTGGTGTTTTTCGAACTTGAGTTCAACCGGCTTGACGGCGATGCGCTGGAAAACGCAATGGGCGCGTCAGCCGGGCTGGCTCATTACCGCCCGTGGATCGAGGACCTGCGCAAGGAAAAGCCGTTCCAGCTGGAAGACCGGGTGGAACAGCTGTTTCACGAGAAGTCCGTTACTGCGGCCGGGGCCTGGAACCGTCTGTTCGATGAGACAATGGCGGCGCTGAAATTCGATGTCGACGGAGAGGAGCTGTCGCTTGAACCGACCCTGAACATGCTGGTGTCGAAGGATGCCGGTAAACGCAGGACTGCTGCCGAAGCGTTGGCCAAGGTGTTCAAGGCCAATATTTCGCTGTTTGCATCGATCACCAATACACTGGCCAAGGACAAGGAAATCTCGGACCGCTGGCGCGGCTTTGAGGACGTGGCTGACAGCCGCCACCTGGCCAACCGGGTAGAAGGCCCCGTGGTTGATGCGCTGGTCGAGGCAGTTCGCAGTTCATATCCAAAACTATCGCATCGCTACTATGCCATGAAAGCAAAGTGGCTCGGCATGGACCGGATGATGCACTGGGACCGCAACGCGCCCTTGCCGGACCAGGATGACAGCAAGATCGGCTGGGACGATGCACAGGCGACGGTCCTTGATGCCTATGCGGGGTTTGCACCCGAAATGGCGGATATCGCGCGTCGTTTCTTTGACGAGCGCTGGATTGATGCACCGGTGCGTCCGGGCAAGTCATCAGGCGCCTTCTCGCACCCGACCGTGCCGTCGGCGCATCCATACGTGATGCTGAATTATCAGGGCAAGACGCGGGACGTGATGACACTTGCGCACGAACTGGGCCACGGTGTGCACCAGGTGCTGGCGTCGGACCAGGGCGCGCTGATGGCGGCCACGCCATTGACCCTCGCGGAAACGGCGTCGGTATTCGGCGAAATGCTGACCTTCCGGTCGATGCTCAACCAGACCAGTGACCCGAAAACCCGCAAAATCCTTTTGGCCGGCAAGGTTGAGGACATGCTCAACACAGTGGTTCGCCAGATCGCGTTCTACTGCTTTGAACGTGACGTTCACCAGGCGCGCCGTGACGGTGAACTGACCCCCGACCAGCTGGGCGAGATCTGGATCAAGACCCAGAAGGAGGCGCTGGGCGAGGCGATCGAATTCGGGCCCGGCTACGAAAATTTCTGGGCTTATATCCCGCACTTCATTCATTCACCGTTTTATGTGTATGCCTACGCGTTCGGCGACTGCCTGGTGAATTCCCTGTATGCAAGGTACCTTGAAGCGGAAGACGGCTTCCAGCAGAAGTACTTTGAACTGCTGAAGGCCGGTGGCACCAAGCATCATTCCGAGCTGTTGCAGCCGTTCGGGCTGGATGCAACCGATCCGGGGTTCTGGAGCAAAGGGCTTGCCATGCTGGAAGGCTTCATCGACGAACTGGAACAAATGGAAGCCGGGTCCTGATCCCGGAAGCGAGATGACCGGTCTTTCACCCCATTCAGCGCTGAACCCGGACAAGTTGCCGAGACCCTTCTCTGTGGGGCTGTCGGCACTTGATCCGAAGGACTGGATTGTGCCGGACATTCATCTGGCCGACCAGCTGCGCGACAAGGGACGGCATTTTGCGGAGCGGCGCGAGGCCGTGTTCCAGGCCGAGGACGACACGCTTGATGCGCAGGCTGAGACGCTGGCGCTTCTGCTGGACTATCTTCCGCGTGCCTATCCGCACATCTACAGGGTATCCGGTGACCATGTGACGGTGGTGCCTGCTCAACTGGACCTGAATATTTCGGACTATTCACACGCGCCGCTGGAACTTGCCTGCCGGCTGGTTCAGGACGACCTGGTTATCATGCGCAAGGGCAGCGCCGGATACCGTATTTCAGCGGCAGCGGTGTGTTTTCCGTCGACCTGGGTGCTGGCGGACAAGTTTGCAAAGCCGATTGCGGACGTGCACGCGCCGGTGCCGGGGTTCGGACCGGGAACGCGAACCGCCAGCCTGATTGACCGGATCTTCGACAACCTGAAAGCAGGTCATCCGGTACAGCGATGCAACTGGTCCATCTACGAAGTGCCGGACCTGCATCATCCGTTCAGCCATTCCACCCATACAAGGTGGACCGACACGTCCGACGGCTTCTTTACCGGGACATGGTTGCGCGCAGAACGCCAGACCCTGACCCGGTTGCCGAAATCAGGTGATGTGCTGTTTACAATCCAGATCGTCGTTGATCCCGTTTCACTGCTCATGACACATCCGGACAGACGTGAAATCGCGGCCCGGCTGAAAGGCCATATAGAAGGCCTCGACGCGGACGAGCTTGCCTACAAGGGAATTTCCGATCATCGCGAGGTGGTTCTTTCAGAACTGTCTTCGCTGGCGGAGCAGGGCGAAAAGTGAACGAGAAATCAAACCAGAAAGACACTGAGGCCAATTCACTGACCGGCCGGTTGTCGCGTTATGCGAAAGTGGGGACCGGGGTCGGGTCGGCGGCCGCTAGGGTTGCCGCGAGCCGGGCATTCTCCTCCGACAAGGACCGTATGGCGGAAGCAAAACTGTTCAGGCAGGCCCTGGGGTCCCTGAAAGGGCCGCTGATGAAGGTTGCGCAGTTGCTGGCAACCATTCCCGAAGCGCTGCCGGCGGAGTTTGCGGAAGAACTGGCACAGTTGCAGAACGAGGCGCCGGCCATGGGCTGGCCATTCGTACGCCGCCGCATGGCGGCGGAACTGGGGGCGGACTGGCAGGGCAGGTTTGCCTCGTTTGAACGCGAGGCCACCGCAGCTGCCTCACTGGGCCAGGTACACCGCGCCACATCGCATGCGGGTGAGGCGCTGGCCTGCAAGCTGCAGTATCCTGACATGGCGTCGGCTGTGGAAGCCGACCTGTCGCAACTCAAGGTATTGTTTGCGCTGCACCGGCAGATCAGCAAGGCCATCGACACCACCGAGATAGCCGGCGAGATCGGTGCCCGGTTGCGTGAAGAACTGGATTATGTCCGTGAAGCAGGCCACATGCGGTTGTACAAGACGGTGCTGGCCGACCGGCCTGACATTCATGTCCCCGATCTGCATGAGGATCTGTCCACCAGCCGCCTGATTACCATGCAGTGGCTGGACGGCCGCAAACTGCTGGAGTTCAAGGATGACAGCCAGGACGTGCGCAACATGTTGTGCCGCAACATGTTTGATGCATGGTGGCGCCCGTTCACCAGCCACGGCGTCATCCATGGCGACCCGCATCTCGGCAACTACACGGCATGGTCTGACAGCGCAGGCCAGCCGCAGGGACTGAACCTGCTGGATTTCGGCTGTGTGCGCGTGTTTCCGCCGTCGTTCGTAAAAGGTGTGGTGGAGCTCTACCGGGGCCTGCAGGCAGACGATCGCGACAGGATCGTTTCGGCCTACGACATTTGGGGCTTCAAGGGCCTCAACAATGAGCTGATCGATATTCTGAACGTCTGGGCACGCTTCATCTATGGGCCGCTTCTGACAGACAAGGTGATGAAAATTTCGGACGGGTCAGGATCCGCTGCCCAGTATGGCCGCCAGCAGGCGTTCACGGTGCACAAGCAATTGAAGGAAAAAGGCCCGGTGCGGGTGCCGCGCGAGTTCGTGTTCATGGACCGTGCGGCTATCGGTCTGGGATCCGTGTTCATTCACCTGCGCGCTGAGATGAACTTCCATCAGTTGTTTGAAAATGCGCTGCAGTCGCATGAGCTCGAAACGGTGGGCCAGCGACAGGCAGACGCGTTGCAGGCAGCCGGCGTTGCACCTGCCATCGAAGCGGCGTGACGACAGGAAAAAGGTGCGGCGTTTAAACCAGTGGAAATGCGGCGAGCGCTATTGCAAGTTGATTTTTCGGGATGCCTGCCCGTATTGTGGCGGGTCACTCTTCCCAATTGTTCAACTTCAGCTTTTCAGGGGCTTTCACAAATGTCTGAACACGACCGTTTCACCGCGGATACTCTCGACCCTTCCGGTACAACCGATCATGCGGCAACCTACCAGGGCTTTGTGAAGTATTCCGTGGCGCTTTGCATTGCCTGCTTTATCATCCTTACATCCTTGTGCCTGTTTGCTTTCGGCCCTGTTGGTTCGCTTTTCTACGGCTTTGCAGGTTTGATTGTCGGAGCGATCGCGCTGATCATCGACGTCCGGATTGGATCCGGCAACTGGCTTCTTTCCGGCGGCGTGGCAGGATTGTTTGCGCTGTTCGCGGCGATGCTGGTTTCCTGACTGGCCTGAACAGGCACCTCTGCGTATTTCACTGCAGATTGATTGGAGTAGCCCATGAAGATAGCTGTCCCCTCAGAAACGGCGGCAGGTGAAAGCCGTGTTGCGGTTTCGCCGGATGCCGTAAAAGCCTATGTGAAGAAGGGGCTGACCGTGTGTGTCGAGCAGGGCGCCGGGGCCGGTTCCTTCATGTCAGACGATGCGTTCAAGGCGGCAGGTGCGAAGATTGCCAAAGGGGCGGCTGTTCTCAAGGATGCCGACATTGTGCTGGCGGTTCGCCGGCTGCCCGATGCAAGCCTGAAATCTCTCAAGAAGGGTGCCATCGTCGCCGCCCAGCTTGATCCGTATGGCGACCGCAAGAATCTCGACGCCATGGCCAAGCAGGGCGTTTCGGCGTTTTCCATGGAACTGGTCCCGCGTATTACCCGGGCGCAATCCATGGATGTGCTGTCATCACAGGCAAACCTCGCCGGCTACAAGGCGGTCATTGATGCAGCCGAACATTTCAGCCGAGCCTTTCCGATGATGATGACGGCCGCAGGCACGGTTCCTGCGGCACGTGTCTTCGTCATGGGCGCCGGTGTCGCCGGCCTGCAGGCCATCGCGACTGCACGGCGGCTTGGAGCGGTTGTGTCGGCAACGGATGTTCGCGCAGCGGCCGGCGAGCAGGTGGCCTCGCTTGGCGCGAAGTTCGTGTTTGTCGAGGGCATGGCGGATGCGGCGACGGAAGGCGGTTACGCCAAGGAGCTTTCCGCCGAAGACAAGAAGAAACAGGCCGAACTGGTTGCTGATCACATCAAGGGGCAGGACATCGTCATTACTACGGCGCTGATCCCCGGCCGCCCGGCGCCGGTGCTGGTGACCAAGCAAATGGTCGAAAGCATGAAGGCCGGCTCGATCATCGTCGACATGGCAGTGGAACGCGGCGGCAACTGTCCGCTGTCGAAGCCGGGCCAGATTGTCGATCACAAGGGTGTTGCGATCATGGGGCACGAGAACCTGCCGGGCAAGCTGGCGGGCAACGCCTCGACATTGTACGCCAAGAACCTGCAGAATTTTGTTGACCTGATGGTGTCACCGGAAGGTGAGATGAAGCTCGACTGGGAAGATGAAATCATCACCGGTTGCGGGCTGATGCGCGATGGTGAAATTGTGCATGCGGTTCTGACAGAAAAGAAGGGGAACTAGAGCAATGGCAGGAATGACCCCGGAAGAGGTGGCAGCAGCGGCCAAAGCCGCAGCCGAAGCGGCGCGAAGCGCTGCGGACACCGCACAGACCGCCTCTGAACAGGCGCAGGTGCTTGCCGACCAGGCGCAGCTGATTGCAGAAGGTGCCGGAGCTGCGGCCGGAGCTGCGACGGGCATTGATCCGTTTGTGTTTCGCCTCGCCATCTTCGTGCTGGCGATTTTCGTCGGCTACTACGTAGTGTGGTCGGTAACGCCGGCACTGCATACGCCGCTGATGTCGGTAACCAACGCGATTTCCTCGGTCATCGTGGTCGGCGCGCTGCTGGCGGTGGGGGCCGGTGCGGTCGCGTCCGGTTCAACGGCGGCCATGGTGTTCGGCTTTATTGCCCTGGTGTTTGCCAGCGTCAATATATTCGGCGGCTTCCTGGTTACGCAGCGAATGCTGGCTATGTACAAGAAGAAGGAAGCCAAGTGATGTCAGCAAATATTGCGGCCCTTCTGTACCTCGTGTCCGGCGTCCTGTTCATCCTGGCGCTGCGCGGGCTTTCACATCCTGAATCATCAAGACAGGGTAACCAGTTCGGCATGATCGGCATGGCGGTCGCGGTGGTGACCACGCTGCTGCTGATGGGTGTCGGTTCGGCCACCACCTGGGGCCTGATCATTCTTGCCATCGCCATCGGCGGCGGCATTGGCGCCTATACGGCCAAGAACATTCCGATGACGGCGATGCCGGAACTTGTTGCTGCCTTCCACTCGCTGGTCGGTCTTGCCGCTGTATTTGTGGCGGCAGCGGCGCTTTATTCGCCGGGCGCGTTCGAGATTTCCGATGCTGCAGGTCAAATAGCGGCAGCTTCCCTGCTCGAGATGGCGCTGGGCGCGGGTATCGGTGCGATCACCTTTACCGGGTCCGTTATCGCATTCGGTAAATTGTCGGGCCGTGTGTCGGGCGCACCAATCATGCTTCCTGCGCGGCACATGATCAATATCGGCCTGTTTGCCGCCATTATCATTGCCATTATCTGGCTGATGGCCTCGCAGTCGACAACCGCGTTCTGGCTGATCGTGGTTCTGGCCCTGGTGTTCGGCGTTCTCATCATCATACCGATTGGCGGCGCCGACATGCCGGTGGTCGTGTCGATGCTGAATTCCTACTCCGGCTGGGCAGCTGCGGGCATCGGATTTACCCTGGGCAATACGGCGCTGATCATCACCGGGGCCTTGGTGGGTTCGTCCGGGGCGATCCTGTCCTACATTATGTGCAAAGGCATGAACCGGTCGTTCATCTCGGTGATCCTTGGCGGGTTCGGCGGTGAAACCGCCGGCCCGGCAGCTGGTGCCGACGGGGAAGTCAAACCGGTCAAACAGGGCTCTGCGGAAGATGCAGGTTTCATGCTGAAGAACGCGTCTTCAGTGATCATCGTGCCGGGTTATGGCATGGCTGTGGCCCAGGCCCAGCATGCCCTGCGCGAAATGGCGGATGAACTGAAGGCGGCAGGCGTTACGGTCAAGTATGCCATCCATCCGGTCGCCGGGCGTATGCCGGGGCACATGAACGTGCTGCTGGCGGAAGCCAATGTGCCATACGATGAAGTGTTTGAGCTGGAGGATATCAACTCGGAGTTCGCCAACACGGACATTGCCTATGTGATCGGCGCCAACGACGTGACCAATCCGGCGGCCAAGGAAGATCCGCAATCGCCGATCTTCGGCATGCCGGTTCTGGAAGTGTGGAACGCCGGTACCGTGATGTTCTCCAAGCGCTCTTTGGCATCGGGTTATGCGGGGATCGATAATTCGCTGTTCTACCGCGACAACACGCTGATGCTGCTGGGCGACGCCAAGAAAATGGTTGAGGGTATCGTCAAGGCGATGGACTAGACCAGTGCTCGAGTTTGAGCGCGACGGCGCGAACTCTTTGTGTCGGTCGTGGAAGCAGACGTACTCGCGCTGTTGCGGGATGAGTTCAACAGCTTGTATCTCGAAGCCGGGGGCAGATCATTTGATCTGTCCCCGATTGTTTTGGCGTTATTGTCACCCTCAGGCGGAATTGGACGGGTCGCCGCCGGCCTGTCAGGGGGTAGGGGCCGGCCGGTCCGGGTTCTGGCGTTTGACAAGGCACCGCATGACAACCGGCATCTCGGCTGGCATCAGGACCGGGCCATTGCAGCGAAAGAGCCGACACACAGGCGTGTATTGCATGTTGATTATTGTTCCTGTTCATTGCCGGACAGGCTCGACCGGGCGCTGGACATAATCCCTGACACCACATGAAGAAAACCATGATCAGTTTCATTTTTGTTGTTGCCGGCACGTACCTCGCTCTGGCGGGGATCATGTATGTGGCGCAGAGAAATTTTCAGTATTTTCCGCAACACAGTGCCAGGACGGGCTTTGAGGAACCGGGCAAGTTCGGGCTCGACGGTTTTGTTGCCGCGTCCATTGAAACAGATGACCGCGAGACTCTGGTGTCCTGGCTGGCACTGCCGCCCAAGCCGGATGTGCCGGTGATTTTGTATATGCATGGCAATGCCGGCACGCTGGGTGACCGGGCCGAACGGTTCGGGGTGTTTCACCGTGAAGGTTTCGGTGTTCTGGTGCTGAGCTGGCGGGGCTATGGCGGGTCCACCGGCAGCCCGACCGAAACCGGGTTTATCGAAGACGGGCGCGCCGCCCTGAAATTCCTGCAACAAAAGGGCATAGCCGCCTCCAGGGTGATCCTGTTCGGGGAATCCCTGGGAACCGGGGTTGCCACGCAGTTGGCCGCCAATCCGGACACCAGCCCTCTGGCGGTGATCCTTGAAGCGCCCTTTACCTCTGCAGCGGACGTGGCGCGAACACGATACTGGTTCTTGCCGGTTGACCTGCTGATGAAGGATCAATACCGGTCAATCGACTTTGCCCCCAAGGTCACGGCACCGGTGTTCGTGTTCCATGGCACCACCGACAGGGTTGTGCCATATGCGCAGGGCGAGCGGCTTTATGAAGCTTTCACGGGCCCCAAGGAGTTTCTGAGGATGGAAGGCAATGGCCATATCGACCCGCTGACTGAAGTCAGCTGGGGCGCCATCAAGGATTTTCTGAAGGCAAATGGCGCTGCGCCGGACTAGAGCAGCACCCACTTGTGTCATGCATAATCCAGCGGCAACACCGTGGTTCTCTTGATCTCCTCCATGACAAAGCTGGACGATACGTCGTTTAGTTCAACTTTTGAAATGAGGCGCTGGTACAGCGCGTCATAGGCTTTCATGCTGGGCACGACGGCCTGCAGCAGATAATCGACATCGCCGGTGGTGCGGTAAATACCGATGATCTCGGGCAGGGTGCGGACAGCCGCGTGAAACCGCTCAAGCCAGGCGCTGGTGTGGTTGTTGGTGCGCACGGAAATGAACACGGTCAGGTCAAGGTTGAGCTGCTTGGGATCCAGCAGGGCAACACGGGCGCGTATGATGCCCTTGTCCTCCATCTGCCTGACACGGTTCCAGCAGGCATTGCGCGACAGATGGACCTGTTCTGCCATGTCATTGAGGGACAGGCTGGAATCTTCCTGGATAAGCATGAGGATTTTTCGATCTATCTGGTCCATTGTTGTCTCAAATTCTCCTGTGTTGGGACATTTTCCCATAAACATAGTCTATATGGTTGAAGAAAGGGAACTATTTCGATGTGGTGGCGGTTATCTTATCTCCAGGATTTTTCAGAGAAGGAAACAGCCCCATGAAACGCACCTTGGATGCAGCGCTTTTTGATCACCCGGCCAGTGTTGGCGAAAGCTACCCGGAACACTTCATGTTTGCGTCGAGATTCGGGCTGAAGCTGATTGGCGCAGGCCTTGCGGCGATGGTCCACGGCATCCTGCCGTGTGCCTTCGAGAAAACCGCCAGCAGCGTCATAAAGGAGCTGTATCCGAAAGTTGCCAATCGCGGCGATCAATAAAGGCGGGAGAGCAGCAAATGTGCCGCTGGCTTGTGTATCGGGGTGAGCCGGTATACCTGGATACGCTGATAACCGAGCCGCAATATTCTCTGGTTGCCCAGAGCCTCAAGGCTTATGAGGCAAAGATCGAGACCAACGGCGACGGTTTCGGCATTGGCTGGTATGGCGATCTCAGCCAGCCGGGCCTGTTCCGGGAGCCGTTTCCGGCCTGGAATGACGACAATCTGCGCAGTTTGTGCCGGCAGCTCAGGTCGAGGTTTTTCTTTGCCCATGTGAGATCGTCAACAGGCACGCCGGTGTCACGCGCCAACTGTCATCCGTTCGTGATGGGCAAGTGGATGTTCATGCACAATGGGCAGATTGGCGGCTATGGCCGGTTGCGGCGTGAGCTCGAGTATGCCGTTTCTGAGGATATCTATGACTACCGCGAAGGTACGACAGACAGTGAATTGCTGTTTCTGCTGGCCATGTCTCACGGCGGCAGGGAGGACCCGGTCCTCGGCTTCCGGCATGCGATCGGGCATGCAGAAGACCTGATGCGCTCGAAAGGTATCAGGCATCCCCTGAAATTCGCAGCCGCCATTGGCGATGGCGATACATTGCATGCGTTTCGCTACTCCAGCGACGGACATGCGCCGTCCCTGTATTACAAATGTACGGCAGGTGGCCTGGTGGTGGTATCTGAACCGCTGGACAGCGACGAGGCGGGTAACTGGAAACAGGTGCCGGAAGCAAGCGTGCTTTCGTTTTCATCCAGCCGCGCCTGCGCGCCGAAACTGACGGATTTCGGCCCCAAACACATGGATGTGGCCGCCGAATAGCAGACACGAAACAACCCTTGCAGGACAAGTCCGGTCCGTAACGTCAGGCTTTGCAACTGTTTCTAGAAGAAGAACCATGTGGCGAAGGTGGCACGAACGCCGTCTTCGGCCTGGCCTTCTTCGAACTGTTTGCGGGCCCAGATAACTTCCCAGCCCATGCGCATCTGCTTGACAGGCCGCCACATGACGTTGGCGTGTACCTTGTACACCTGTTCTTCCTCATTGCCGTCCTGCTCCGCTAGAGCTTCGACATAGGAGAACATGGTATTGAAGCTTGCAGTTTCACTGAGTTCGACTGACAGGCCGACAAGGAAGGCAAGTGCTTCCAGCGGATCACCGCCTGCCTCGACATTGTCGAAGCTTTCTTCAAACACGAATTTCTGGGTCAAAAGACCTTCACCATAGCCGAAGCCGGCGGTCAGGGTTGCGACATCGACCAGGTTGATGTTTGCGCCGGCCTGAACGGCCCAGCCAAGGTTGTCTTCGCCTTCAGGTTCCCAGTCCGCCACTTCACCGGTTACGATGAACCGGTGACCGCCACTGATGTCGTACTGCAGGTAACCTGCAATGTTCGGCATGTTGGTTTCTGACTCAAAACTCGGGTTTTCCATGGCAACTGCCCAGGATAAGGGGCCATCCGAATACGACAGGCGAACCTGCGGCCGGCGCGAGTGGGTCAGCAGCGCACCGGCGGAATCGACCGTGGAGACACCGATGGGCAACAGGGCTGCGGTGAACCACCATTGGCCCACGGACAGGGTCCAGTCCCTGGTCATGTCCCAGTGGCCGACAGCGTGGCGCGAACGGATGCGTGTGCTGCCCGCGCCTGCGGTGTCGGTTGCGTCGCTGTCGTCAATGTCAGTACCGAGGCTGGCGTCGAATTCGAGCCGCGTGCGAATGCGGCCGATGCCGGTGTCAACTTTCGACTTGATGCCGAACCGTGACCGGCGGTGGCTCAGGGAGACATGGTCGCCGATATCGTCTGCGCCGTCAGCGGACAGGTTGCTGGCCTTGAACGAGCTGGCAGTGCCGAGGCTTTGATCGAAATCGTAAGCGACGTGACCTGCCGCATAACCATACACAGTTACCTCAGCCACCGGCGCAGGAAGGTCCGCGGTTGGTGTTATTGCGATAGTGAAGCCACTGTTATCATTGATATTAACGCTGTCGCGAACAGCATCGAGCCCCCATGTGTTGCCACCGTGACCGCGTTCATAGCGCAGCAGTGAAGAGCCGGTCGGTGCCGGAACAGGCGCGGGCTGAATTGAGTCCACCTGGTTTTCAAGCGCGGCAAGCTGTGCCTTCAGGATGGCAAGTTCATCTGCAGCCGCACCGGTCGTGATCACGGTCAGGGCCACACCGCCGAGCAGTGCCATGCGCAGCATGTCGGACCTCACGGTCATTCGCATGAACCCTCCAGAGTTGATTGGCCCCGGAGTGCCTGTTCCTGAAACCGGCACCGCGGAAGATGATGCAAGATGCCAATTCGCACATAAATGCATTCGCATTCTCGAAACAGATAAACCGACCAGCGCCTGGAACGCACGTTAACATTTCTTTAACGTCTGCGAGCTTGCCGCGTGACCTCATGGGGCGGCCGAACAACAGACACGAAAAAGCCTGCACCGACTGAAATCGTGCAGGCTAAATTCAAATACTCGAAGTCGGGCTTCGGCTTACTTGCCGCGCCGTCCGGCGACAACGCCACCTTCGCGCAGGGCACGCTTGCGGGCCAGCTTGCGGGAGCGGCGAATGGCTTCTGCCTTTTCGCGTGCCTTCTTTTCAGACGGTTTTTCGAAGTGACCACGCAGCTTCATTTCACGGAAGATACCTTCGCGCTGCATCTTCTTTTTGAGCGCTTTCAGCGCCTGGTCTACATTGTTGTCGCGTACAATTACATGCACAGGCAATTACCCCGTGTTGGCGTTAAAACTTTTCAGATCAGATGCTGTCTGACACGAAACCTGGCTTCAAACATTAAAAATGACCAAGGCTGGCAACAAATGACGACAGCAGGACAAGCGAAAGCCTGTCCCGATTGAGGGTGTGAGTATCAGAACCAGCGGCTTCTGTCGAGTGCAAAACACACGCATCGATCCGCAAAATGGTGCTATTTTTTCAGAACCAGGCGCGTAACATGGCCCATTTTGCGCCCGTCACGGCTTGTTGCCTTGCCATAGTCATGGACCACCGCGCCGGGCAGGGCGGCCAGTTCCGGGCAGGCGAAAATTTCATCGCCAAGCAGGTTTTCCATGACGCAGTCTGAATTTCGCGTGGTGTCCCCAAGTGGCCAACCGGCAACAGCGCGAATATGCTGCTCGAACTGGGAGACATGGCAGGCGGCTTCCGTCCAGTGGCCGGAATTGTGAACCCGCGGCGCAATCTCGTTTACCATCAGGCTCTCTGTACCGCCTTTGGAGGACACAAACAGTTCAACCGCCATCACTCCAATATAATTTAATGATTCCAACAAGGTAGAGGTGATTTCACGGGCCTGGCCGGCAGTGCGGGATTTGAGCTGCGCCGGTACTGTTGACGAGCGCAGAATACCGTTTTCATGCCGGTTCTGCGGAATATCGAACGCTGCAAAAGCGCCATCCACGCCGCGCGCCGCGATGACCGATATTTCCCTGTCGAAAGGTACAAAGGCTTCCAGAATCGCCGGTTGTCCGCCAATTGCCGCCCAGGCGTCCGCCAGCGAGGTGTCTTCCTTGATGCGGGCCTGTCCCTTGCCGTCATAGCCGAGGCGCCGGGTTTTCAGCACGCAAGGACGTCCGATCGCGCTTACGGCTTCCTCGAGCTCCGCCAGCGAGCCGACCGGGTGGAAGTCCGGTACCGGGATACCAAGGCCCGAGATGAATGTCTTTTCCGCGATCCGGTCCTGGGAAATGCGCAACACCTCCGCACCCGGGCGAACCGGACAGATAGTGTCAATCAGATCGCAGGTGTCGACAGGCACGTTCTCCCATTCATAGGTGATGGCGTCACAGGCGCCTGAAAATGCTTTCAGAGCGCTCTCGTCGTCGAATTCCGCCTGTGTAGTCTGGTGGGCGACAGCGAAGGCGGGATTGTCTCCGGCGGGTGAGTAAACATGGGCTTTGAAGCCGAGACGAGCTGATGCCATGGCCAGCATCCGGCCAAGCTGACCGCCGCCCAGTATGCCGATAGTACTGCTGCGTGGAAGCGGGGCGACACTCACGGGCGCGCTCAACCCGAACCTGGGACAGGAGCAACCGCTTCTGTTTGCGCAGCGCGCCAGGAATCCAGCTTTTCTGCGAGTTCCCGGTCGCTAAGAGCCAGTACCGCAGCTGCCAGCAGCGCAGCATTCACCGCACCCGGCTTACCAATCGCCAGGGTCCCAACGGGTATGCCGGCCGGCATCTGAACAATAGAGTGTAGCGAATCGACACCATGAAGCGCCTTGCTCTCTATCGGTACCCCGAAAACCGGCAGTGGCGTGAGACTGGCTGTCATGCCGGGCAGGTGAGCAGCACCTCCGGCACCGGCGATAATGACCCTGAAGCCTTCGTCGCGGGCGCCTCTGGCAAATTCGTAGAGGCGATCAGGCGTGCGATGAGCCGATACAATGCGGGCTTCATGGGAAATGCCGAGCGCTGCGAGCGTATCGGCTGCATTGGTCATTATGGGCCAGTCGGACTGACTTCCCATGATGATGGCAACGTCGCTTTTGCCGGAACTGGCCATGTCTTACTGCCTTCGCGTTGTCCCCATACCTGACTGGCGGCGCCTGCCGGGGTCCTGAGAAAGCGCGCGATTATATGAATAACGCTTATCAGCGCAACGCTGATTCTGTGAACTTCAATGTATTTTACCAACAGGACCCGGCATCAGGGCGACCTTGAACCTGCCCATGTCATGCGATGATATCCGGCAGGGAGTCATCCTCAATCTTGGCAATGCGGTCTTTCAGGGCCAGTTTTTCCTTTTTCAGCCTGCGCAACTGCAACTGATCGGCGCTGCCGGTGGACACCAGCGAATCAATAGCAACATCCAGGTCCCGATGGCGCTGCTTCAATGTGTTCAGCAAGGCCATCAAATTGTCCTTTCCCGGCCCATTAGTCATGTAAAGCTGCATCCTCTTGTGTGCATGGCTGATAGTATTTTTCCGGGTATTGGGCGGATTTTGCAAGGTTTCATTGTGTAACTTACGAACAATTCACTCCAAATGGGCACAAATCGCATCGACTTGGGGCTTGTTGCATGCCACACTTTCGTCATCCGTATCACAACATGCAGGAGGTTTAATATGTCTCTTCAGTCACATTTGTCGGAGTTGAGCGCAAAACACCAGGCGTTGGAAAATCAGCTGGACAGCGCCCTGCAGCATCCTTCGATAGACAGTGTGGAGATAGCGCGGATAAAGCGCCGAAAGCTACAACTAAAAGACGAGATGCAACGTATCGAAGGCGAGATCGGCGAGAATTAGACAGTCATTCCGTTGGTTCGATCTGCCGCTCCGGGCAGAAATGAGTTACAGAAGGTCGCTCGACATAGAGGTTGAGCGGCCTTTTTAATGGCCTGACGGAGGATCCACGTTGAAACATGTCGGTATCATTGGAGCAGGCATTATCGGTGCCTGTATTGCGCGTGAACTGGCGCTGGCCGGGTGCCGGGTTTCCGTGTTTGAAGCCCATGAGCCCGCCTCCGGGGCATCGTCGCGATCAATGGGCTGGATAAACGCCAGTTTTGTCACCCGGATCGACTATTACGAGATGCGGATTGCAGCCATTCAGGCGCACCGCAAGCTGGACGAGGAATTCAACGGGGCGCTGCAGACCCAGTGGACCGGGTCCTTGAACTGGGAAGCACGCGAAAACAAGCTGGATGAGCTCGTTGAGGAGCTTGGCCGCTTTGGTCATCCGGTGAAGCTGGTCACTCGTGACGATCTGCGGGTGCTGGAACCGGAACTGGCGGATTTGCCGGTAAAAGCGCTGTTGATGGAGAACGAAGGTGCCGTCGAGGCAAGCCATGTCACCCGGATGATGCTGCGTGCTGCCCAGGACGCCGGCGCTGTCGTTCTTGCAGGTGTTCCGGTGTCTGCTATCGAGCAAGACGCGAACGCCGGTCATGTGATCGTCAGCCCTGCGGGACGTATCCAGGTGGATGACGTTGTCATCGCAGCCGGGATCATGACCGGTGACCTGGCTGAAAAATGCGGCCAGAAGCTGCCAATGAAAAATGAACCCGGAGTATTGATCGAAACCAATGAGCTGCCATTCCGGCTGCAGCATACGATCTGGTCACCGGATGTGCATTTCAAGCAACTGCCGGACGGCCGGGCGATCTGCGGCAACCTGTTTTCGGGGGCGCTGGGAGATGATGCGGTGGAAGATGTGGCGGACCGCATGCTTGAGCGGCTGAAGCAGCGCCTGCCAAATGCTGCTGCAGGCCTGAAGATGGAGAAAGTCCGCCACGGTGTGCGGCCAATGCCCGTAGACAGCTACCCGGCGATCGGCAGGCTGAACAACGACGTCTATGTTGCCGTCATGCACTCAGGCGTTACGCTGGGCCCGCTGGTGGGGGAACTCGTGGCCCGCGAGATCGCAACAGGCGCGGACGTTGCCATGCTGACGCCTTTCCGGCCCGGCCGGTTTAATGATGCGTGAAACCGGCGATTTGGCGATTGACGGCCTGCGAACAGCTGATAGGCTCAGCCCTGTCATTAACAATTGAAAGGAGGTGGTCCTATGTCGAGTGAGATCAGAACTGTTGTTGGGGTAATCTGGACACAGGCATCTCGCATTGGAGCAGCCTCCAAGGTCTGATGATTTGTGTCAGGAGCCGGCACATTGCCGGTTTTCCCGGATTTGCCCTCACGGCATGTCTCACGAAGGGTTCGCGCGAGTATTCGCTGCGGACCCTTTTTGTGTGTGGTGGCGGGAAACTGGCCGCCTCACGAAAAACGGCTCCGGAAGGGGAATCCGGAGCCGTCTGTTTAGCCATGGTCACTCGGGCGTAGAGGGGGGACGTTTGGAGTGACCGGGCGATAAAAGGTTTGCCGTCTATCAGCGACCACCGCGAAAATCGTGCGGCTGGAATACGTGGCCACTGCCGAAGTTGGTCTTCTTGGTGGTGTTGCTGCGGACAGGCGTGATGGTTGCGCCGAAATCCTGCTTTGCATCCACATTGGCCACAACGGTGGCGGACTTGGATTTGGTCGGCCCGTCGGTGTGAATGGTGTCTGCCAGAGCCGGAGCGGCATAGATGGTCAGGGCGGCGAGTGCGACAGCTATATTCTTCATTGTTCTTGTCCTTGTTATTATGTGGAAGCCAATTTCCGTGTGGCTCCGTTTCGTTGATTAGAAGATGGCGCTGTTTGGGATCTAAATCCAATCAAGTCGCTACACGGCTCAGTCAACAAAATTACCCACTAATGAAAGCCACTTACCTGCCTGCATGTGAGAAAATGCACGTGGCTGATCACGCGTGATGTGAACGCGCGTCACGGCGGCGTTACCCTTGGTGGGCAATGGCAGCACGATTGATCCCGGATGAGGTGCCGGACAGGCGGGATGGGCCAGGCCGGCTGTGGCTCAAGAGTGCGCCTTGCGGGCTGTGGTGCCCGCCGGTATCATGTTGATGGTTTTTCCTGCTGCGCCCGCTGTCCTTCCTGGCAGTGCCTTTTGCAGCCTGTGTGTCGGCCTGAACCTTTTGGAAACCAATCAGGCGGACAATGTGAGCGGACGGTAATCGGACTGACATCACTGCTCGATGCAAAGGTCATGCGTTAGGGCGAAGGCCGTGATGTCGCTCAACCACCGACAGTGAGTTTTTCGAGTTTGTGTTTCTGGTGCGCTGTTGTTCCGGCGCGCCACGACTCGCTGCAACGCATCTATAATGAGCCGCGCGGGTGGGCGTTCGAACAGTCAGTCAGGTGTGAGCAGTTGCCAGTCATAAAGATTACGGAAGCAGGAGTTGCGAGGATCGAACCTCCGAAGAAAGATCGCGTTGATTACTGGGACAAGGCCCAGCCCGGCTTCGGCTTGCGGGTGACCAGCACCGGCCACCGGAGCTGGCAGATCATGTATCGCACCGGTGGCAAGCGGAAGCGGCTGTCGCTCGGCGACTGGCCGGCGCTGCCTTTGAAGCTGGCGCGCGAGGCAGCCGCGCAAGCCCTCAAGCAAGTCGGCGATGGCCACGACCCGTCACGCCAGCGCACGGCGGTCACCGGCGGCGCGGTGACGGTCGACCACCTGGCCAGGAGTTATCTCGAACGCCATGCACGACGGAACAAGAAAAGCTGGCAGGCCGACGAAGGCATGATCCGGCGCGAGATCATTCCGGCGTGGGGCCGGCGGGGGGCCGCCGGTATCGCGCGCCGTGACGTTATCGAGATTGTGGAGAGCGTGGCGGCACGCGGTCACCCCTATGCGGCCAACCGGCTGCTGGCCCTGATCCGGAAAATGTTTGCCTGGGGTTGCGAGGTCGACCTGGTCGAAAGCAACCCTGGAAGGGGCGTGTCCGCGCCGCATCGCGAAGTCGCCCGCGAGCGATTTCTGAACGATAACGAGATCGCGGAATTGTGGTCGGCCTGGACACAACAGGGCTGGCCGTTCGGGGCCTTGTTCAAGCTGCTTCTGCTTACCGGGCAGAGCCGCAACGACATCTCGTCGATGCGCCTTGAAGACATTCAGTTTCAGTCGAGAGTGTGGACGCCGCCCGGCGCGCGCAGTCACGGCGGACACACGCATGAGTTGCCACTGTCCGACTTTGCACTGGAGTTGCTGGCGGCACTGCCGCGCTCGAAGAGCGGCCTGGTGTTTCCGGCGGGGCCGCGCGCAACGACACCGGTCACCGGTTATTCAAATGCCGTTGCCAAGTCGCGCAAGCTGTCCGGGGTGGAGGGCTGGCAACTTCGCGACCTGCGCCGGACCGCGGCTGTGGGCATGGTGCGGTTAGGGGCGGCGCCGGAACTGCTGGACCGGGTGCTGAATGTGCGCTCGGGCACGGCCGGCGGCGTGCGGGGCATCTACCAGCTGGCCGCGGAGATGGATGAAAAGCGCCGCTTGCTGAATGGCTGGGCGGAGCAGGTGAGACAGATGACTGGTACCCAATCGGGCCTCTGAAAGAGTGGAACCCGAGTTGGAACCCATAACGTTGATCGACTCGAATAAACACCAGAAAAAAGCTAATTACAGAGTATACGGCAGATGAATTATAATCACATGCCGCATCTCGAAATCAATGGCCGCCACATTAGGTGTCGTTTGCCATGTCGCGCAGTTTGAACTTTTGAATCTTGCCGGTGGAGGTCTTGGGAAGTTCGGTGAAAACGACGTGGCGAGGAACCTTGAAGCGGGCCATGTGCTGCCGGCAGAACTCGATGATCTCATCGCTGGTGGCAGACTGGCCGGACTTCAACTCGATGAAGGCGCACGGTGTCTCGCCCCACTTGTCATCGGCTTTCGCCACGACTGCGCAAGCGGCAACGCCGGGGTGCTTGTAGAGTGTGTCCTCGACTTCGATCGACGAGATGTTCTCGCCGCCGGAGATGATGATGTCCTTCGATCTGTCCTTGAGTTGTATGTATCCGTCTGCGTGCAGGACACCGAGGTCACCGGTGTGGAACCAGCCGCCGCGAAAGGCTTCGTCGGAAGCTGCCGGGTTTTTCAGGTAGCCCTTCATGACCACGTTGCCGCGCATCATTACCTCGCCCAGTGTGTCTCCGTCAGCCGGCACGCGGGCCATGGTTTCAGGGTCCATTACGGTGAGGTCATCGAGGGCTGCATAGGGCACGCCCTGGCGTGCCTTCTTGGCCGCGCGTTCTGCTGCAGGCAACTCGTCCCAGGCTGCTGACCAGTCGTTGACGACGGCCGGTCCGTAGCTCTCGGTGAGCCCGTACAGGTGGGTCACGTTGAACCCGGCCTCGGCCATTGCAGCCAGCGTTGCTTCGGGTGGTGGTGCGGCAGCGGTGAAGAATTCAACGACGTGATCGATGTCGCGCTTGTCGTCTTCGGGTGCACCGAGAATGGTCGACATGACGATGGGCGCACCGCACAGATGGGTGACGCGATGGTCGGCGAGGGCGTCCCAGATTGCCTTGGCGCGAACCTGGCGCAGGCAGACATGGGTGCCGCCGATGACCGACATGGTCCATGGGAAACACCAGCCGTTGCAGTGGAACATGGGTAGTGTCCACAGGTAGACGGGATGCTTGGCCATGGAGGCGGTGATGGCATTCCCCTGGCCCAGCAGGTAGGCGCCGCGGTGATGGTAGACCACGCCCTTGGGGTTGCCGGTGGTGCCGGATGTGTAGTTGAGAGAGATCGCATCCCACTCATCGTCAGGCACTTTCCACAGGTAGTCTTCGTCACCGCCGGCGATGAAAGCCTCGTACTCGACGTCGCCGATCAGCGGGCCCGACTGGGCAAATTCAGGATCGTCATAGTCGATGATGAAAGGCTTCTCGCCATCCATAATGATGAGTGCGTCAGCGACCAGGGATGAAAATTCACGGTCCACGATCAGCACTTTTGTTTCAGCGTGCGACAGGGTGAAGGCAATGACCCGGGCATCGAGACGGGTGTTCATCGTGTTCAATACGCCGCCGGTCATGGGCACGCCGTAGTGGGCTTCCAGCATGGGTGGAGTGTTGGCAAGCATGACCGAAACCGTGTCGCCCTTCGAGATGCCTCGTGCCGAAAGCGCGGACGCCAGCTTGCGCGAGCGGGCATAAAACTGGGCGTAGCTGAAACGCTGGGTGCCGTGAACAATTGCCGGATGATCCGGATATACCCTGGCCGAGCGGGCCAGAAAACTGGTCGGGGTCAGGGGCTGATAGTTGGCTTGGGTCTTGGCAAGGCCGGTATCGTACGGGTTGGTCATGGCTGGGTCAGGTCCTGGAAAGAGGCTTGCGGTATCGCTTGATGTGGCTGTCTAGCGTGAAGCAGGCCCACGTGCAATTCAACCTCACCTGTCTGGGCGCGCCAAGGCGAGAACCTGTGGAAATCCCTGCGCTGACAAAGGCGGGCAGGCATCGTCCCTGGCGAAGGGAAAACTAAGGATTTGCCCGGCTTGCCGGGGTTTTCGTTTGGCCGAGACCAGGCCCGTTCAGGATGACATATAAGCCATCGGAGGCGCCGGATCGCGCCGTTCGCCTATGCCTCGTGCCGCCAAGGCGGGGCATGATTTCGGGACCTGGCTGTTGGATGCCGGTGTCTGGGGTGCGTATCGGGTAACTGCGCGGCCCGTCTCGTTTCAGCGAAATCCAGCCCTATGCCAGGGCTTCTGTAAAGCCGGAGAACAATACTGGCGGACGCACAGGCGGGCTCAGGACCGGTGGTAGAGTGCCGGGGTGGATGGCTGGGATTGCGCCTGGCAGCGGCCACCAGGAACGGCTCTGCGGCTCCAGGAAGCGGGAAGGGCGATGGTCCGGCATTGGGTCCACAACCTGGTTTCAGCAGTGCTGTGAGGCCGTTCAGGCCGCCCTTTGGCGTCGTAACGGTGCCAAATACCTCCAAATCCACCCGCAAAAACGAGCATTCTCGTGCTGTTCAGCCGTATATGGGCCCGCCGTCCGCGCTCAACAGCGCTGTAGAGCTCGTCCAAAAGGTGAACATCGGGCGTAAATTTGCCCAGGAAGCTGTGAGCTTAGCCGTTTAATGACCGGCATACGCCTATTTGGTGCCTTGCAACCAAGGCCGGTTTGGCCACAATGCGTGAAAACAAACGCGATATGCAGGGAACGCAGACATTATGAAGAGCCGTTATCACGAGATTTATGCCGGGTGGAAGTCGGATCCGGAAGGGTTTTGGGCAGATGCAGCCGGCGAGATTGACTGGATCAAGCCCTGGGACAAGGTTTTCGACAAGGTCGACGGGCTGGACCGCTGGTTTGTGGGCGCTGAGTGCAATACCTGCTGGAACTGTGTCGACCGCCATGTTCAGGCAGGGCGCGGCGATCAGGCCGCGATCATTTATGATTCTCCCATAACAGGTGCCAAGCGCACCTACAGCTATGCCCAGTTGCAGGATGAGGTCGCGTGCTTCGCCCAGGTCCTGAGCGACAAGGGGGCCGCCAGGGGCGACCGGGTAATCATCTATATGCCGATGGTGCCGGAAGCCGCCATCGCCATGCTGGCCTGTGCCCGGATCGGGGCTGTGCATTCTGTCGTATTCGGCGGATTTGCCGCTGCAGAGCTCGCCACACGTATCAATGACTCCAATCCGAAGCTTATTGTATCAGCTTCGTGTGGTATTGAGCCGGGCAGGGTGATTGCCTACAAGCCGTTGCTGGATGAGGCAATCGAGCTTGCAACGTCAAAACCGGCAGGCACAGTCGTGCTGCAACGGGACGAAGTGACTGCGGACATGAAGGCCGGTTACGACCATGACTGGCAGGCAGAGGTGGATGCTGTGCGCGCTGCAGAGCGCCATGCCGAGTGCGTGCCTGTGCTGGCAACCGACCCCCTGTACATTTTATATACGTCCGGCACGACGGGTCAGCCAAAGGGCGTGGTACGCGACAATGGCGGGCACATGGTGGCGCTGAAATGGTCAATGTCTGCCATGTATGGTGTCAAGCCGGGTGAAGTTTACTGGGCTGCCTCCGATGTCGGCTGGGTTGTGGGCCACTCCTACATCGTGTATGCGCCGCTGCTGCATGGGTGCACGACGATCCTGTTTGAGGGAAAACCGGTCGGCACACCGGATGCGGGTACCTTCTGGCGGGTGATTTCCGAACACAAGGCCGTTTGCCTGTTTACGGCGCCGACGGCGTTCCGGGCAATCAAGAAGGAAGACCCGAAAGGCGAATTCATCGGCAAATACGATCTTTCGAACTTCCGGACACTGTTTCTGGCAGGTGAACGCGCGGATCCCGACACGATCGAATGGGCACAGGAGGTTCTCCAGGTTCCGGTGATCGATCACTGGTGGCAGACGGAAACCGGGTGGACCATTGCCGGCAATCCGGTTGGCCTTGGCACTCTGCCGGTCAAGCTGGGCTCACCTGCAGTGCCGATGCCCGGTTATGACATTCAGGTGCTGGATGAAGCCGGGCATGAGGTGGCGCGTGGCGAGCTGGGTGCCGTTTGCGTAAAGTTACCCTTGCCGCCCTCCTGTCTGCCGACCTTGTGGAATGCCGATGAGCGGTTTCGTGACAGTTATCTCGCGGCGTTTCCCGGATATTACGAGACATCGGATGCAGGCTTCATGGATGACGACGGTTACCTGTACATCATGGCGCGTACCGACGACATCATCAACGTGGCCGGTCACCGGTTATCCACCGGCGGCATGGAAGAAGTACTGTCATCCCACCCGGACGTTGCAGAATGCGCGGTCGTCGGTGTGGCAGACAAGCTGAAAGGCCAGTTGCCGATTGGCTTTGTGGTGCTGAAATCCGGTGTCAGCAAGACGCCTGCCGATGTCGAAAGTGAATGCGTCAAGCTGGTGCGCGAGAAGATCGGCGCGGTGGCGGCATTGCGTACGGTGATGGTTGTGCCGCGGTTGCCCAAGACCCGTTCGGGCAAGATATTGCGCGCAACCGTACGGTCAATCGCCGACGGGGCCGACTGGAAGATGCCGGCCACGATTGACGACCCGGCCGTGCTCGATGAGTTGACCGAGGCAATGACGGCCAGGAGCGTGGGAAGTCTTTGATAAATATAGGTTATGTTCACACAATGGCCCGTTACAATGCGTGGCAGAACCAGTCCGTCCTTGATGCTGCGGATACATTGGATGACACAGCGCGCAACCTGGATCGCGGCGCGTTTTTCGGCTCCATTCGCGGCACTTTAAGCCATCTGTTGTGGGGCGATCAGATCTGGTTGAGCAGGTTTTCCGGCAGCCCGGCTCCTGCTGTTTCCTCGATTGAGGCGTCCGCGGATATGTGCGGAAGCTGGGGCGAACTGAAGCAGCAGCGGACGGCGACGGACCAGGCGATTTCAAGCTGGGCGCAAAATCTGGATGCCACATGGCTGGAAGATGACCTTACCTGGTTTTCCGGTGCCGCGAAACGCGAAGTGACCAAGCCGGCAGGTTTTCTGGTGATGCACTTTTTCAACCATCAGACCCACCATCGCGGCCAGGTTCACGCCATGCTGACAGCCGCAGGTGCCAAGCCGGATGATACGGATCTCTTCTTTATGAGAATGTAGGGTCGGGGCACAAGGCCTCGGCCCAAACACTTCCAGTTTACCGAAACGGTGTTTTGACGAGTAAGCGTAAACCTGCCTGCAGATTTCCGCTTCGTTAAGACCGGATGCATTAGTGTGACCCAAGGTCATATATCTTGGGCATGTATCTCTGCATGATTGAACAACGCGGTAATACGAACCTGATCGGTATCATGTGTGTGCTTGGCGGGACATTCGCGCTGGGCGTCCAGGACATGATCATCAAGCTGGTGTCGGGAACCTATCCCCTGCACGAGATCGGCTTTGTACGCTCTGTTTTCGCCATTCTGCTGACCTGTGTGTTTCTGAAAATGGAAGGCGGGTTCAGGCAGCTCCGGTCCAGCCGTCCCGGTACTCATCTGGCACGTGGTATTTTGTTGATTGGCGCCAACATGGCCTATTTTCTGGGATTGGCGTCTATGCCACTGGGTGATGCGGCTGCGATCTTCTTTTCCGCGCCGCTGATCATAACCCTGCTTGCCATTCCGTTCCTGGGAGAAAAGATTGGCATCCAGAGGTGGATAGCGGTGTCGATGGGCATGATCGGTGTGATCATCATGCTGCGCCCGGGAACCGATGCGATAAGGCTGGTCGGGCTTCTGCCGCTGTTTGCAGCGGTTTGTTACGCGTCGATTCAGATTCTGGCGCGCAAACTGGGCGCGGTCGAAAATGCCTCGGTCATGGCGTTTTACGTCCAGGTTTCATTTATCCTGTTTTCTCTCGGTTTCGGCCTTGTGTTTGGTTCCGGATGGATGTCGAGCGGCAACAATGTGACGCTCGACTTTCTGTTCAGGGCCTGGAAAGTGCCGGATGCGTTCGGTTTTACGATGATGACCGCGTGCGGCCTGCTGGTCGGCATTGGCGGCTATCTGCTGTCGCACGCATACCGTATTGCGCAGGTCCGCACAGTGGCATCGTTCGAATACGCCGGCCTGCCGTTTGCCGTGCTGTTAGGGTTTGTCGTATGGGGCGACCTGCCGGACAGGCTGAGCATCATAGGCATTCTGCTGATTGCCCTGTCAGGCCTGTACGTATTCTACAGGGAAAACCTGACGCGCAAGCAGGCCATGGTGAAAGAGCCGGTACTGCGCGACTAGGCCATCGGTGGTGTTACTGAAAAGCGGCCCGGCATAAGCGAAAACGCTGCTCACCGAACGCAGAACAAGCCTGCAGGCAAATCCCTATTCTTCTTCCGCCGGCGTTTCGGTCTTCAGGTCTTTCAGCTTGGCGAACACTGAATCTGCGTCCACATCCGTTTCTTCCTCGACCTGCGGTTCGGCCTCTTCGGGTTTGAAGTCCTTGAAGGCTTCATCGACATTTGGCGCAGCAGCATCTTCTTCAACCGGCTCTGCGGGTGCGTCGGCGATCGCGTAAGGCGGTGGTACGGTCTCTTCTGCCGGCATGAGGGTCCGTTCGGGAAGTTTTCCACCGGCCTTCTCGACACGCTTGGCCGCCTTGCGCACTGCAAGGTCCAGCTCAAGCTGCGAGCAAAGACCCAGTGTTACCGGGTCGACGGGCTTGAGGTTCTGACTGTTCCAGTGGGTGCGCTCACGGATTGCATTGATCGTGGTCTTGGTGGTGCCGACCAGCTTCATGACCTGGCTGTCTGCGAGTTCCGGGTGGTACCGCAGCAGCCAGCTGATGGCGTCGGGCCGGTCCTGACGCCGTGATACGGGCGTGTATTTGGGGCCCTTGCGCTTGGTTGCGACAGGCACGACGATTTTCGATTTGGCCAGCTGCAGCTTGTGGCTTGAGTCTTTTTCACCGGCCTCGATCTCGTCACGGGTAATCTGATTGGCCGCAATAGGGTCCATGCCCTTGATGCCGACGGCGACTTCGCCGTCTGCGATACCTTTTACTTCGAGCGTATGCAGTTTGCAGAACTCGCCAATCTGGCTGAATGTCAGCGCAGTGTTGTCGACCAGCCAGACGGCAGTGGCTTTCGGCATCAATGGTGTGTCGGACATAAGTGCTCTCCTTCAGAACCTTTAGCGGTGGTTCTGCTGATCCAGTGGGATCAATGCTGCTTGGGATGGCTGCTATATAGAACCGATGAAGACATTACGCAATTACTGATTTTCTCCCTTTCACAATATATAGGTCAGGTCGCTGGCCTCACCGGCAGCGCGTTTTGCGTAGTGCTCCTCAAAATTCAGCATGTCCATGAGCCCGGTTCCCCGCTCAAACCCGGCAAATGCCCTGGTTTCATTGGCCATTATGTTGCGGGCATCGTCTACCAGCACCGACAGTTCCTGCTCGGTTCCGCACACAACGCCGTCTGCATCTGCAAATACGATATCACCGGGCGAAACCACGACACCACCGCACGAGATGGTTGTCTGAATATCGCCGATTGCCTGGATTGTACCGGCAACCGGATGTACCGCGCGGGCATAGACCGGCAGGTCGATATCCTGCATGGCGGCGGAATCACGCACCATGCCGTCGACAATGATACCGCCCAGATTCTTGCGGCGAGCTTCCAGGGCAAACATCTCGCCGGCCAGTGCCAGGTGACCGCCACATCCGTCAATGACCAGCACGTCACCGGCCTCGGCATCAGCCAGAATGCGCATGACCGTCAGAAAGTCATTGCGGCACGACGCTGTCCGGGCCCGCCCCAGAAGCTTGCGGCCCGGATTTATACGTTTGATGCCGGCATCCATTGCGCGGATATGCTTGTTGATATCGGCAAGCATGGACGTTTCAAGCTCGGCGAGCTGGTCCAGAAGTGCGGTCATGATAACTACCTTGATGTCATCACCCCGGCGCAAGGGCCGGGGCGGTTTTTTGGTTTTCAGGCTGCTCAGGGGTGAGCCTAGACCATAGCGAAGACGCGGGCCGGACCACCGCTGCCGCCGCGATGCTTCGGCGCACCGACAACAAGCGTTGCGCCCTTGGCGGGCACGGCATCCAGGTTCGCCAGATTTTCAATACCCCAGCGGTTTGTCGGCAGCCAGGCATAGTGGGTGGCGAAATCGGCGGACTGGCCGAAATCAAGCGACAGTGTATCGACGGCCATGCCGACAGCGCCGGTCTCCAGCAGCATCTTGGTTGCTTCAATGTGGAAACCCGGGAAATGCATCTTCTTTTCAGCATCCGCGCCGCGGAACTTGTCACTGCCGACATGCGCCGCCCAGCCTGAGTTCATGGCAATGCAGGCCTTGTCCGGAATGGGGCCATTGGCGTCAATCCAGGCCTTCACGTCATCCGGAGTGACCTGGTAATCCACGTTTTCTGCCGCTTTTGCCTTCACATCGATGACGCACAACGGGCAGATCAGGTTGGCGACAGGTATCTCTGCAACCGACTGGCCGTCTTCTGAAAAGTGCAGCGGTGCATCTACGTGGGTGCCGGTGTGCTCGTTGACGCGCAGTTCAAACAGGTTGAAACCGTTGTCCTTGAACTTGAATTTCTGGTCCTTGAAGAATTGCTGCGCCCCGAAATAGGTGGGGAAGTCCTCGTGCAGTTCATGTGTCATGTCCTTGACTTTCTCATGCCCGTCGGCCAGGGCCGGTGCAGACATGGGCGCGGTTACCGCTGCAGCGGCAACACCTGCCGCAGCAGTCTGAAACAGCGCGCGCCGCGACAGCATTTGCGCCTTCACGCTTTCGATTACACATGCATCACACATTTGAATTCCTCCTCTGTAGATCAGGATGATTTTTGGTTGAAGCAACCAAAAGTCATAAACCTGATCGGTTCGATAGATTCAGAGCAACTTTATGGGTTCAAGTGAACCCATGTTGCTCTGGATAACCCGATAATCCCGGGCACATGACCCGGAACCCGGCAGCTTAACACCAGTTGCGCTGGAGGCCAGTCGATTTGACGTGATCAGCGGCGGATCTCACACTTCCAGGACAATCTTGCCGATATGAGCCGAGGTTTCCATCAGGGTGTGGGCCTTGTCGGCCTGCGCCAGGGGAAAGGTCTTGAACAATTGCGGTTTGACTTTGCCGGCCTCGATCAATGGCCACACGGTTGTTCTCAAGGCACTGGCGATGGCTGCCTTGTCGGCGGTGGGGCGAATGCGCAAGGTGGAACCGGTCAGTGTCAGGCGTTTGAGCATGACCATCATGAAATCGACTTCCGCCTTTGAACCGTTGAGGTAGGCAATGTTGACGATGCGGCCATCGCGTGCTGCCGCCTTGATGTTGCGCTGGATGTAGTCACCGCCGACCATGTCGAGGATGACGTCGACCCCCTTCTTGCCGGTGGCCTGTTTCAGCACGTCCACGAAGTCCTGTTCGCGATAGTTGATGGCGCGTTCGGCGCCGAGCGCTTCGCAGGCGGCGCATTTGTCGGCGGAGCCTGCCGTGGTGTAGACGGTTGACCCAAGTTGGGACGCGATCTGGATGGCAGTTGTGCCAATACCGGACGATCCGCCATGCACCAGCAGGCTTTCACCCGGTTTCAGGGCGCCACGTTCAAAAACATTGGTCCAGACGGTGAAGAATGTTTCCGGGATTCCGGCTGCTTCCGCCATGCTGAGACCGTCAGGAACCGGAAGGGCATTGGTTTCGTGCACACTGCAATACTCGGCATACCCGCCGCCAGCCACCAGGGCGCAGACCTTGTCACCTGCCTTCCAGAGTGAAACGCCTTCGCCGAGAGCCACAACCTCACCGGCAATCTCCAGTCCGGGAATTTCTGATGCGCCGGGCGGCGGCGGGTAGGCGCCCATGCGCTGCAGGACATCCGGGCGGTTCACACCGGCTGCGGCAACCTTGATCAATACCTCGCCGGCACCCGGTGCCGGGGTCGGTATTGTGGCTGGTTTCAGCACATCCGGGCCGCCGGGTTGGGATATTTCAATTGCGGTCATTGAAGAAGGAATACTGGTCACAAGCGGGTGCCTCATATGCAAAGGTTGTCAGGAAATTGCCGGTTAGGCATTATGAAACAACTAGTAGTGGCGCAATCAGGCGGTTGCAAGCGGAGGTCATTGTCATGGACGAAGAAATCATCAAGCCGAAACCCCCCGGTCCTGCTGTTGGTGAAGACCTCTCGGAACTGTCTGTGGAGGAATTGCAGAGGCGGGTGGTGGAGTTCGAGGACGAAATTGTGCGCCTGAAAGCTGAAATTGACGGGAAACAGTCTTCGAAGGTCGCCGCGGATTCATTTTTCAAGCTGTAACGGTGTCCTGCGGGTCAATTTTATTCCCGAACTAAGTCACTGAATCGAATCGGTTATCTGAAAAGTAACCTGAATGAATTGTTTCAATAATGCCCAAAATGAATCATGTTAACCTTTTGGTAAGGATCTGGGTGCATAGTCGTCAATGTAGTCCTTAGGGATTACCCGAGTGGTTTTCCACTCTGTTTGACGCCTCCCTGTTAGACTTTATGAGCCGCGATTATTTCGTGGCTCTTTTTTTTGGCACCGGACTTGCTTGAAAGGTGGTCAGGCTGGTCTTCGTGGTTCATATTGATGCACCAAAGATTCCCGGCTGTTTCGAGGCCCAGAATTTTCGAGGTTTGTTTTTATGGTCACTGGTGGTAGTTCCGAGCGTCTCATGCCTGTAGATTTTCTTTCGCGCTTTACAGCATCCAAACAATTCCAACAGGTTTTTCAAGAAGGCATGAGCCTGATTGAAGAGACTGCAAATTACCTTGATGGACCTGGCCGTCAGGACGTTCGTGAACTCGACAAGCAGGGATCGGTTACCTATGCGAGCCAGTCTATGCGCCTGACCACGCGGCTCATGCAGCTGGCATCCTGGCTTTTGCTGCAGCGTGCCGTCAGCTCCGGCGAAATCACCCGTGACGATGCGGACCAGGAAAAGAGCCGTATCTCGCTTGATGAGATCGGGGAAGGCCAGCCGCTTGCCGGTGCGGATGGCTTGCCGGAAGCCCTTAAAGGCCTTGTCAGTCGCTCCCTGCGCCTGCACGAGCGGATTGTGACGCTGGATGTAATGATTGCCGAGCGTGATGAAACACTTCTCAGCGGTGAAGCTGCCAATGAAGTGAACACGCATCTGGACCAGTTGCAGAAAGCGTTCAACGCGCGCCGCAGTTGATCCGGCGCAACGCCGGTTACCCGGTTTTCGAATTCAAATACCAAAAGCCCGGCTGATCGGCAGCCGGGCTTTTTCATGTCTGCAGCCCGAAACGGGCGACGGGTTATTTCTTGAGGAAGCCGAACTTCTCGTTAAAGCGGCTGACACGTCCGCCACGATCAACCAGATTCTGGTTGCCGCCTGTCCAGGCCGGGTGGGTGGCAGGATCGATATCCAGCTGAAGATTGTCGCCTTCCTTGCCCCAGGTCGAACGGGTCTGGAAAGATGAACCATCAGTGTTGGTCACTGTGATCATGTGATAGTCGGGGTGAATGTCTTTTTTCATCGAAGGTATCTTTCAAACAAACCAGCGCGCCCGATCCGATAACCGGTTTTGGCGACGACCTGGAGAAAAACTGAAATCCGGCGTGGTCTATACATGACAGAAGCCTTTTGCGCAACCACTGCCGGGCTTGCGGATGCCTGAAATCCTATTGCGAAATTTGCGGACTGCGGCACCTGGCCACATAAGCGCCTGCTTGCCGCGCCAAGCATGGCATTGATAGATCTGCATGAGTTTTAGTTGCCACGACAAAACCCATGAACACGATCACTGCTGAACCGTTCCAGCAACTTTATGGGTTCAACTGAAGCCATGTTGCTCTAATGTGGCGCGCATGACGATGGAATTGAGGATTGAAGACGTTGACAGTTGATACGGGCCGGGCAGGGCCGCGGGATGTTCAGTCACCCGCCGGTGTGTCTGATAGCGGCGATGCCAAGCCGGCAATTGAAACCGATGAGCCCGGCAGACGGCCGAAAGCCTCAAGTCTCAGGCCCTTGTCACGGCTGCTGCCTTTCCTGTTTCGCTACCGGCCCCAGATCGGTATCGCTGTCCTGTTCCTGATCCTGGCCGCCGCCTCGACACTGGTCGTGCCGGTTGCGGTGCGCAGGGTCATCGACCACGGCTTTTCCGGCGAGAATGCGGCCTTCGTCGACCAGTATTTTTCGGTCATGATGCTGGTTGTGGCGGTTTTGGCGGTGTCGTCTGCGGGCCGCTATTACTTCGTCACCTGGATCGGTGAGCGCGTCGTTGCGGATTTGCGCGATGCGGTGTTTTCACACCTGTTGAAACTGTCACCGTCGTTTTACGACACCGCCCAGTCCGGTGAAGTGCTGGCGCGCCTGACCGCCGACACGACACAGGTAAAGAACGTGTTCGGGTCAACTGTCTCGGTCGCATTGCGCAACCTGGTGATGCTGGTCGGGGCAATTGCCATGCTGATCGCCACCAGCCTGAAACTGTCCGGCATGGTGCTGCTGGTGATACCGCTGATTGTGCTGCCCATGGTGTTCTTTGGACGCAAGGTGCGCAAACTGTCGCGCCATGCGCAGGATACGCTTGCCAGTTCGGCGGCGCTGGCCCAGGAATCGCTGTACTCGGTGCAGGCCGTGCAGGCGTTCGGGCAGGAACCGCGAATAGGCAAGACCTTCAATGCGGCGACCCAGGAGGCATTTGCGGCGGCTGCAGCGCGCGCCAGGGGACGGGCGTTCCTGACGGCCGCAATCATTTTCCTGGCCTTCGGCGCGATCATCGGCATCTTGTGGTACGGTGCCCAGGAAGTACTGTCCGGTGCAATGACGCCGGGCACGCTGGGCCAGTTTCTGCTGTATGCAGCCTTTGCCGCCGGCGCCATGGGATCACTGTCAGAGGTGTGGGGTGAACTGCAGCTGGCAGCCGGGGCTGCGGAGCGCCTGTCGGAACTGCTGGATACCGAGCCGGGTATTGCAGAGCCTGCAACACCGGTGGCGTTACCGTTACCGGCAAAGGGCGCTGTGGCTTTCGATAAGGTAAAGTTTTATTATCCGTCACGCCCCGATGACCAGGTGCTGAAGGGATTGAGTTTTTCGGTAAAGCCCGGCGAAACAGTGGCCATTGTCGGGCCGTCGGGCGCCGGCAAGTCCACCCTGTTTGCGCTGATCCTGCGGTTTTATGATCCACAGTCGGGAACGGTGCGGCTGGATGGCGTAGATGTTGCCGATGCCGCGCTGAATGATTTGCGCGGATCGATTTCCCTGGTGCCTCAGGACACGGTTATCTTTTCTGCCAGTGTGCTCGACAATATCCGGTTTTCCAGGCCGTCAGCCAGCGATGACGAGGTCATGCAGGCGGCGAAACTGGCCCGCGTCGATGAGTTTGCCGTGCGCTTGTCGCAAGGGTTTGACACCCAGGTCGGCGAGCGCGGTGTAACGCTGTCGGGCGGACAGCGCCAGCGGGTCGCGATTGCCCGGGCCGTGCTGCGCGATGCGCCGCTGTTGTTGCTGGATGAAGCGACCAGCGCACTTGATGCAGAGAGCGAACAGTATGTGCAGGCCGCATTTGAAGACCTGATGCAACACCGCACCACGCTGGTGATTGCTCACCGGCTTGCAACGGTCCGCAATGCCGACCGGATTATCGTGCTGGATGACGGATGCGTTGCAGCGGAAGGCAGCCATGCCCAGTTGATGAAGAAGGGCGGATTGTATGCCCGGCTCGCCAAGCTGCAGTTCAGCGAATAAGCCTGGCCGGTGAATCCGGACAAGGCGGAACCGGGACGTGCCCGGCCCGGCAACCGATTCACTCCCGGAACAATATCGGCGGCAGGCGAAAGAAGCGCGGTACGGAGCCTGCTTCGATTCGGAGCCGGTTTAATTGTCAGTTAACTGGATAATTTACCTGGCGTGACAATAATGCCGGCTCGGGTTAGTGTTTTGGCATCTGATGGCAAGCGGCTGTTTCTGTTTTGTGAGAACCGGAAACGCCGAACTGGAGGAAATCGAATTGATAATCAAGAAGAGCACTGTAACCCTGCTGGCCGGTATTGCCGGGTTGGTGATGATGAGTGCACCGTCGCAGGCAACGCCTGCGGCCGCACAACATTTTTCGGCGGTCATGGCATTCAGTGACGGGGCTTCCGTTGTGCAGATAGCCAAGAAAAAGAAGCGCAGGCGGCTCAGGAGATTTCGCAAGCGGCGGCGGGGCTTCAATCATTTCCACAATGGTTTTTACTATGCACAGCCGTTCTGGTCCTATGGAGATTTCTACGAGGACGATTACGACTTTTATGACGACGATGATTATGACGAGCCGGATTATGCCCGTGGCGGCGGCGACCATGAAGACTGGTGCCGCAGGAAGTATCGCTCATACAAAGTTCGCACCGATACCTGGACCGACTATGACGGCAATACGCGGCGCTGCAACAGTCCGTTTGGCCGAGACTGATTGACAGAATAATGTGAAAAGGCAGGCTCCGGAGCCTGCCTTTTTTATCTTGTGGTGAGCTTCAGTTCGATACGGCGATTGCGGGTTTTGGCATCTTCCGAGACGCCCGGGTCTATGGGCTGAAACTCACCAAATCCGGCAGCAACCAGATGCTGGGGCGGGATTCCCTGTTCCGCCAACGCCTCGACCACGGCAATGGCACGCGCTGACGACAGTACCCAGTTGGACGGGAACAGCGGTGTGTTGATCGGGTCGTCATCAGTATGACCGTCCACCTGCAACACCCAGTTCAAATCCTCCGGTATCTCACGCACCAGTTGCTGCATAGCTACTGCCAGCTTGGCAATTTCCAGTTGGCCCGTCGGTGACAGGGCGGCAGCACCCTTGGCAAACAGCACCTCGGACTGGAACACGAACCGGTCTCCGACCACGCGGATATCGTCGCGGTTGGCCAGAATGCGGCGCAGTCGGCCGAAGAATTCCGACCTGAACCGGTTTAGTTCCTGTACCCTCTGGGCCAGCGCGACATTCAGCCGGCGGCCGAGATCGACGATCTGCGAACGGCTTTCCTGATCCTGCTTTTCGGCAGCCTCGAGCGCATCGTTCAAGGCCCCGATCTGCCTGCGCAGGGCAGCGATCTGCTGGTTCAGCAATTCAACCCGCGCCAGTGCTTCGGATGAAACTTTCTTCTCACCTTCGAGCCGTTGCTGCAGGGCTGACAATTGCGTGCCTGCCTCATTGCCCTGTGACCTGAAAGTGTCGACAACGCCCTGCAACTGGCTGGTTTCGTCGCGGGCGGATTTGAGATCGTCGGTCAGTGCGGCAAGGGTGGTTTCAACTTCAGCTTTTGACGACTTCTCCAGCGCAAGCAACTCGGTAAGTTCGCTGATCTCAGAGCGCAACCTCGAAAGCGCGCTGTCCTGGCCGGAGATTTCGCGTGCCTGCAGGAACTGGGTAATCATGAACACCGACAGCAGGAAAGTAATAACCAGCAGCAGTTGCGCCATGGCATCCACAAAGCCGGGCCAGTAAAAGCCGGAGCTGTCCTGGCCACGCCTGCGTCCTCTGCCGAGACCCGCCACCGCCTAACTCCGGCCCCGGCCCGGAGGTGCGCCGACGCGCGCCAGCATGCGCTTGATCTCGGCGTTTTGCTCAGACTGCTGCTGGGCCCACTGACGCACGACCTTCTGTTCTTCACGCATTTGCTGCACAAGCCCGTGTACCGCACCGGCGAGCTGCTCCATGGATTCGGCATTCTGCGGCGCGCCGCCATTGGATTGCACCGCTGTTTCAAGTGTGCGGTTGATCCGGTCCATGCCTGAACGAAGTGTCGACATTTCGGCTGCAATGTGCGGCGGCAGGTCGACGCTGCTGGCATATTCACCGGCATCAATATCGGTCAATGTGGCGAGCCAGTCTTCCAGGTCGTTGTAAAAACGATTCTGTGCCTGGCTGGCCTGCAATTCCAGGAAGCCGAGAACCAGCGAGCCGGCAAGGCCGAACAGGGAGGACGAGAACGACGTGCCCATGCCGGCAAGCGGCGCTTCGAGGCCCGCTTTCAGTTCTTCAAACACGGTGCCGGACTGGGCAGTGGAAATATTGAGCGAGCGGATGGTCTCTCCGACGGCTGAAACGGTTTGCAACAGGCCCCAGAAGGTGCCCAGCAGGCCGAGGAAAATAAGCAATCCGATCATGTAGCGCGAAATATCCCGGGCTTCATCCAGGCGCGAGGCCAGTGAGTCGAGCAGCGAGCGCAGGGTTATCGGCGACAGGATGGTCAGGCCTTCACGGTCGCGAAGCTGGGCGGCCATGGGCGCCAGCAGGCGCGGGAGATGCGGAATCTCCAGGCCGGGATTGGCAATCCGGAAGCTGTTGACCCAGTTTACTTCCGGCCACAGCCGAAACACCATCCGGAACGTGTAGGCGATGCCCAGCAGCAGAACCACGACGATGAGGCCGTTAAGGCCGGGATTGGCCATGAAGGCAATCTGGATATTGGGAAACAGAACGGCTGAGCCGATACAGATTAGAATGGTGAAAACCGCCATGCGGACGAGATACACCCGCGGCAGTTCCAAGACTTTCAGATGATCCGATGCCAGCATGCCGATCTCATGTCCTTCCCGAGCACAAATTTATCCGCAGTGTAGCCAAAGATTCAACCTTGTCACGTCTCTACAACGATTCAGGTTTTGAATGAAACAAAACCGCACTCTATCCCTTTGTCAGCGTATTTCTTTTTCGCAAAACAGGGTCCGCTGCCGCGAGAAGTGCGCTGAGAGAATCGGTTGACGGTAGTTGAGGCGTGTGGACGTTTTGCGGCATTTCGCTACTCGCCGGCACGCGCCGCCTTGATACAGGCTTTCAGCCCGGACTGCATATGCTCATTGCCTGCCATGATGTCGCCGGTGTTCATGACATCGGGGCCACCATCGATGTCGGCAGCAAAACCGCCTGCTTCGCGCACCATGACGATGCCGGCACAGATGTCCCAGGGTTGCAGGCCGCGTTCCCAGTAGCCGTCAAGGCGTCCTGCCGCCACCCATGCAAGGTCAAGCGATGCGGTGCCGGCCCTGCGGATGCCGGCGGCCTTTGCCTGTACCTGGGCAAGCTCACGCCTGAACTCGGCATGATCACCGCGTCCGCGATGGGGGATGCCGCATGCGATGACGGCGTCCGAGATATCGCGGCGACCGGATACGCGCAGACGACGGTCGTTCAGATAGGCGCCGCCACCGCGCTCAGCGGCGAAAAGTTCGTCGGTGATCGGGTTGTAGATAACGCCAGCAACCGGTTCGCCATTGCGGGTCAGGCCGATCGAGACGGCAAAATGCGGGATGCCGTGAATGAAATTCGTAGTACCGTCAATCGGATCCACCACCCAGACGTGCTGCCCGTCCGTGCCGGCGATCTCGCCGCCTTCTTCCAGCTGGAATCCCCATTTCGGGCGCGCTTTCTTCAGTTCCTCAACGATAACCTTTTCAGCCTTGCGGTCGGCCCGGGTGACAAAATCTGCCGGGCCCTTTTGCGATACCTGAAGATTTTCGACTTCACCGAAGTCGCGTGATACGGCACGCGCCGCCTTGCGGGCAGCGCCGGTCATGACGGTAATAAGGGGGGAGGCTGGCATGGTCCGATATCAGCCTTCGGACGCGCGGCGAACGTAGGTCACCTCACTGGTGTCGACGATAATCTTTTCACCGGTTCCGATAAACGGCGGCACCATGACCTTGAGACCGTTTTCCAACAGCGCCGGCTTGTAGGACGAAGACGCTGTCTGACCCTTCACCACCGCATCAGCCTCGGTGATTTCAAGGGTCACATAGTCGGGAAGGGAAATGCCCAGAGGCTTTTCCTCGTATGTTTCCACGGTGACCATCATGCCATCCTGCAGGAAGGCCGTGCGCTCGCCGACAAATTCTTCCGGCAGTTCGATCTGCTCATAGGTTTCATTGTCCATGAACACCAGCATGTCGCCCTGCTGATAGAGGAACTGAAAATCTTTCTGCTCAAGGCGTACTCTTTCGACGGTTTCCGAAGACCGGAAGCGCTCGTTCAGCTTGGTGCCGTTGACGATGCCCTTCATCTCGACCTGGGCAAAGGCGCCGCCCTTGCCGGGTTTTACGTGACCGACCTTGACCGCAATATAGAGGTCTCCATTGTGCAAAAGCACATTGCCGGGCTTGATTTCATTGCCATTGATTTTCATTCGAGATACCTGGAGTTTTCAAAGAACGCGGAAACCGACGGCAATTCATGCCGTCCTGTTGGCCGGGGTTTAGCAGGGCTGGCCCGTAATGGGTAGCGGAAAGTGGCAGTTATAATTGACGCGGGCACTTCAAGCCGCGATTGTGCGGGCCATAGAGTCAACTCACCCGAGCCGGGAGCGCCGCCTGCATGCCTGTCATTTCGTTTCTGTCCACCACGCACTTTGATCACGGTGCCATCTCTCAATTGCAGAAATCGCTGGATCGCAACAACATCAAGCGACCCCTGATTGCCACCGACAAGGGCATCGTTGCTGCCGGTATCCTGGATACGGTTACCGGTGCGATAAACGAGGGCGCAGCCGCACCGGTGTTTGATGATACGCCGGGAAATCCTACCGAGCGTGCCGTCATGGCGGCATTGGCAGTTTATGAAGCAGAAGGGTGTGACGGTGTGATCGCGCTCGGCGGGGGCTCCGCCATGGACCTGGGCAAGACGGTAGCGCTGCTGGCCGGCTCCGGCGGGCCGCTGAGCCAGTTCGACCCGCTGCAGGGCGGCAACAAGCTGGTCAAGAAAATGGCCCCTGTGATTGCTGTCCCGACCACTTCTGGCACCGGTTCCGAAGTGTCGCTGGGCATGGTCATCATCATGGAGGACGGGCGCAAACTGACCTTCGGCAATCCGAAATTCGTTCCTACCGTGGCCATATGTGATCCCGAACTGACGCTGGGCCTGCCGCCACTGCTGACGGCGGCAACCGGCATGGATGCCATTACCCACTGCATCGAGGCGTTTCTGACCCCGACGATAAACCCGCCGGCAGACGGGGTGGGGCTGGACGGGCTGTGGCGCGGATGGCGCAACCTCGCCAAAGCAGTGAAGGACGGCTCAGACAAGGATGCCCGCTGGGAGATGATGATGGCGTCGACCGAAGGCGCGCATGCGTTCACCATGGGGCTGGGCGCGGTACATGCCATGAGCCATGCCATCGGGCGACGTGAAGATTTACGCCTGCATCACGGTACGCTGAATGCAGTGATCCTGCCGGCAGTGCTGCGGTTCAATGAACCGGGCTGTGAGGACAAATACGATCGCCTCCGGTCTACCATGGGACTGACTGCCGGGGCTGATCTGGCGGTGGCTATTGAAGAACTGAACGCAGATATCGGCCTGCCATCGGGTCTGGGCGCCATGGGGGTCAGCGAAGACATGATCGAGGATTTTGTGCCGCATGCCCTGGCTGACCTTGCCCATCGCACCAACCCGCGTGAGGCGTCTGCGGAAGACTATGCTGCGTTGTTCAGACAGGCCATGTAGTGATCCGGCGACAGCGTCTTACGGGTCAGTTCAAGCGTGTCGTCAATATTTTGAAGCCGGCGAACCCGAAAGCAACGGCGAACGCTGCTTCGAAGCATCGCCGTAACTTCCTATACCCGGCTACCATTGGAGCGCTGGAAAACAGCAAGGCATAGCCGTGAAAGACAAGCAGGCTCTGCAAGCCGACTGCCGCCACCACCAGAACCAGCGATGTGGCTTGAGAGCCTGCCGGAATTCCCACGGCAAACAACGAGCCGAAAAACAACACGGCTTTCGGATTGGTGAGATGTAATGCCAGTCCCCTGGCATAGGCCGTTTTCAACGATGACACTTCGGCATACCTTGCCGCTTCACCTGAACCGGCAATTGCAGACCGTGCTGATTTGAAAGCCAGAAACAGAAGATAACATGCTCCCAGATACCGGATCACTTCAAACGCCCAGGCATTCGCAGACATGAGAGCCCCCATACCCAAAGCAGCGGCAATCGACCAGGCCCAGGAACCGCTGGTCACACCTGCTGCCAGAGCCAGACCATAGCGGCGGCCTGACGTCATGGATGTTCCGGCAATTGCCAGAGTGGCGGGGCCGGGGCTGGCCGTCGAGATAAAGGCGGCCAGCAGGATGAGCGGTAGATCTATCTCACTTGTCATAACCCGATGGTGGCAGTCTTTCATGCCGTGTTCAACCTGAACCCTCAGCCGGCCATCAGGTTGCGAATCGACCCGAACAGCAATGAACAGCCGATGATGAGCAGGCCGATGAAAAACAGCCTGCTGAACTGGGCTTCGGATATGGACTGCCGGTAACGCCTGCCCAGCCACAATCCGAAGAAGGCCGGGATCAGGGCCAGTGTCGAAATGACCGTCAGGTCGCCGGTCATCAACGACCGGCTGGTCAGGGAAACCGCAAGTGTTGTCGAAATGGTCACGAAGGTCACGCCGAGGGCCTGGACCAGCATGTCGCGATGCATGCCGAGCGCCTGCAGGAACAAGATGCCCGGCACGATGAAGTTGCCGGTCATGCCGAACATCAGGCCACCCAGTGCCGAACAGATGACCGACCAGAGGGTTTCTCTTTCCGGTGCCGGTGCCGGGGTACGAAAGCGGGTAAACGATATCAGTGAGTTCAGAACCAGAATGATGCCGAGCATGGCGACCAGATAATCGGACCGTGCCGCCGCCAATACCTGAATACCACCCCAGACGCCGACAATGGCGGTCAGCAGGAATGGCCAGAATCGGGTCAAAATCTCCTTCAGATGCGGACCGGTCAGCGCTTGCCAGAGGTTCGTAACCATCAGTGGAATGACAACAACGGCGAGGCTGGTTTTCAGGCCGAGCGGCAGTGTCAGTACTGCAAGGGTCACTGTCGGCAGGCCGAGCCCGATAGTGCCCTTGACGAAACCGGCGGCAACAAACGTAACGGCAAGCAGCGCCAGTATTTCGGGGGTCCACATGAGGGCAGGAAGTAGCAGCGTGGCTGTGTAATGGCCAGTGGGTTTTACGCGACGCATAACATGCAGTCTGCCTGCGCATGACGCGTGAGCTACGACTTGACCGCCTGCTTGGCTGTATCGAATTCCGCGCGGCGGCGGGCGAGCTCTTCGGGTGAGAGTTTGGCCGGGTTGGAATAGTCGTCTTTCCAGCTGTCGTCACCGGGTTTCCACTCCAGCGGCGACACAAGTGTGGTGCGCGGGCGCGATACAATCTCCAGTGCGCTCAGAGCCAGTCCAAGGGTGAAGTGCTGGCTTTCCTCGTCAAACGGCTTGCCGGCAGCGTTACCGAGCGGAAAATCCGAGAATACAAATCGCGGCACACCGCAATGCTCGACGATGTCTTTGGCGCAGCCCATGATGACTGTGGCGATACCGGCAGTTTCCAGGTGCCGTGCGGCCAGCGACATCGACTGATGACAGACCGGGCAATTGGCAACCAGGATGGCTGCCTGGGTGCCTTCATCGGCCAGTGCCTCGAGCAGGGCAGGCGCATCCTTGTCGATATTCGTGCGTTGCGACCTGTTGGTTGGAAACCCGTAGACATGGGTCGTGAGAGAGCCAATGCGGCCTGATAGTCCAGCCTGCTTCAGGGCCTCCAGCGGAAACCAGGTGCGCGGGTCTTCAGCCGTGGTGTGGTTGCGGTCATAGGCAATGTGGGAAATGCGCACGTCGGGGACGGGACTGACCGGATGAGACCACATGTCGTGAAACTTCGCCGCACCGTTATAGGCCGCACCGGGTCCCTGATCGCCAGCGCCGGGCTTCAGCAGTGCTGCCGTCGTGACCAGAGCGACGCGGGATTTTGCGATGGGACGGCCAAGGCCGGAAAACGGCACGTCTTCATTGTGCGCCCATTTATATGGGTTGCCGTAGCCCAGAGCCAGGTACCACTCCCGGGTGCGCTGCATATAGGCGAGAGGCTCACCCATTCCGGTCAGTCTTGCCGTCGTTTGCGTTGAGGCGCTTGTTCTTGAGGTCTTCGGCGAACACCCGGGCGCGGCGTTCTGCATCACCCAGTTGCGGCGCCGACAGATTGGACATCATCACGTCAAGATCGGCGTCGGTTCTGCCTGCCTGCCTGGCCAGGGTATAATATTTGCCCGCCTCGATACGGTCTTTCTTCATGCCGCGTCCTGCTGCCAGGATCCGGGCGATGAACAATTGCGCGTCCGCATTGCCCGAATTGGCGGCAACCAGCAGCCATTGTGCGCCGATCTTGTAATCCTTGCGAAGTCCTGCATCACCGCCATACACCATCAGGCCATAGTCAAGCGCTGCTTCCGGCAGGCCCTGCACCGCAGCTTTCTGGAACCAGATGCTGGCAGTTGTCAGGTTCTTTTCGACGCCGTCGCCGTTCACATATAACAGGCCGAGATTGTACTGCGCCTGGGCAAGGCCCGCGTCGGCAGCCTTGCGAATGTGCCTGGAGGCCAGAACGGGATCTTGCAGAACCCCATTGCCCTGATAGTAAATAAGACCCAGTTCATTGCTGGCCTTCATGTGACCGGCGGCAGCGGCTTTGGACAACCATTTGCGGGCTTTCGCCGGGTCTGCGGCGCCTGCCTGTCCGGTCAGGTTCAGCATGCCGATCCGGAACATGGCACCGGTATGGTCCTGGGCGGCAGCCATTTCGTACCATTGCAGTGCATTGGGCATGTCGATCTTGCGGCCATGGCCCAGCTCGTACATCTCGCCCAGCATGATCTGCGCCTTGACATCCCCCTTGGTTGCCAGCGGAACGGCGATCTCGTATGCGGCTGGATAGTTCTCATCGGAGTAAAGAGCTGCTGCCTCCTTGAAGGTCGGGGCAAGCTTGCTGGTTTGCGCAGTGGCGTCTGCTGTCGAAAAGGCCAGACAAGCCGCCAGTAAACCGGTCAGGAACAGTTTCATGCAGCACTCCTGTTTCCGGCGGCGGTCAATGTGCGGGCAAGTCGCGCCGCCTCGTCCGCAGAGCTCCACATGGCGGCAGGCGGCATGACAAAGTCAGCGCCCGATGCAATTGCGTCCAGGCAAGCAGTCTCGTCAGTTGCACCCAGTCCAACGCAGGGCACCTCAAACAGCGGTACCCACCAAGTGAGCAGATCGACGCCTGCCGGTGAAGTCAGGTCAAAGGCGATATAGTCGATGTCGGTCTCACCGGCTTCCATGGCCGCGTGGCGTGAACCCGATGCGACAAGTCCGACGCTGGCATTGCGGCCCAGTGTCTTGTGAGCCGCCACCGCGTCATCGGTGCCAGTGGTAATGTGGACGCCGTCGGCTTTTTCGTAAGCTGCAAAACGGCTGTCATCCGTGATCAGGACGGCAATATCTGCTTGCTGTGCGATTGGCATGACCTTGTCCGTTAGCGCCTTGTCGGCCGGTAAAACCAGGCAGGCAACATCGCCTGCGCCAGCTGCAGCCGCCAGGCATGCCGCGATGATGTCTGCATCCATGCCTGAAGGTGGCACCAGGAAAAGGCGGCAGTTGGGCAGATCTTCGGCAGGTTGCGTGTTCATGAGACGAACCAATTCGGTAAGGGTGACTACGATGAGAGCCAGTGATAGCGGAATTGCCGGAGCAAGCAAATGGCGATGGAATTCAGCATCAACGGATCTGCCTCTATCGAGGCTTACAGCTTCACCGGCCAGGTGTCGGAGAGGCGGTACCCTTCAGGCCAGGGATCTTCGGGATCCAGCATGACCTGATGCGTGCCGGTGACCCAGGCCCGGCCGCAGATGCTGGGCACGATGGCACGATGACCGGCAACACTGGTCTCACTCTCCAGCCGACAATCGAACCGGGACCCGATAATGGAGCGCCCCACAAAGCGGCCTCCAACTTCCAGCTGTCCTTTTGCATGCAATACCGCCATGCGGGCTGAACACCCGGTGCCGCAGGGGCTGCGGTCCAGCTTGCCGGGATCTATGGCAACTGCATTGCGGCCTGACGGTACGCCGGCGTCATCTTCCAAAGGCATGGCGAACTGGCAAAACGAAATGTGCGACCAGTCGGGATTGCCGGGATGGGTGAAGCCGAGCTGCTCATTGGCGGCTTTGGTGATCTGTGCGCCAAGGGTTGCAATGTCCCTTGCTTCGTCAGGCAGGATGGAAAACCCAAGCGCCGGTGCGTCAACAATCACGAAACTGTCTCCACCATATGCCGTGTCGACGTTCAGCGTGCCGTGGCCTTCCACTTCCAGTTGGGCATCCAGCTTGTCGGCGAACGACGGCACATTGTGCACGGTGATGGATTTTGCCTTGCCGGCCTCGCAGTGCGCCGTGACGGCGACAAGACCGCCGGGTGCTTCGAGATTGAACCGGGTTTCCGGCTCCGTCATCTCAACCAGTCCGGTATCGAGCAGTACGGTTGATACGCAGATGGAGTTTGAGCCGGACATGGGCGGCGTATGTTCAGGTTCCATGACAATGAAGCCGAACTGCGCATCCGGGTGTTTCGCCGGCACCAGCAGGTTGATGTGCCTGAATACGCCGCCGCGCGGTTCGTTCAGCACGAAATTGCGGAGCGTCTGGTCGCTTGCAATGAAGGCGCGTTGATCCCACAGGGTCTCGCCGGGAGGCGGAGCAACGCCTCCCACGATGACATCTCCCACTTCGCCTTCGGCATGGGCGGAGACAAGGTGGATGATGCGGGACGTGCGCATGGGCTTAAACCCCTATTTGGCCTTCTCGGCCGCCTTGGTCCATTTGCCCTTCGAGGCGAGACCGTTCATGGCGGCGCGATGGGCAAAGGCTGCCTGCGCCGCCTTGACGTTGACTGGCTTGCCGCCCCAGGCCTTGAGCGCTGCTGCCTGCAGGGCGCGGCCATAGGAGAAGGTCAGGTTCCAGGGTACGTCGTGACGCGAATTCATCAGTGACAGGTGTTCGGTTGCTTCGACATCGGATTGTCCGCCCGACAGGAAGGCGATGCCGGGAACCGCGGTTGGCACACATGCTTTCAGGCACTTCACCGTCAGGTCGGCGACCTGCACCGCGCTTGCCTGCTTGGCGGCGTTCTTGCCGGGCACGATCATGTTCGGCTTCAGCACGATGCCTTCAAGGTTGACCCGCGCTTCATAGAGCTCGGAAAACACGATTTTCAGGGTCCGCTCGGTGACATCATAGCAGCGTTCGATGGAGTGCGAGGCGACCGGGCCATCCATCAGCACTTCCGGCTCGACAATCGGTACGATGCCGTTTTCCTGGCAAAGCGCGGCATACCGCGCAAGCGCATGGGCGTTGGCGCGGATACAGCCGTATGTCGGTGCGCCGGGCGCAATATCGATCACGGCGCGCCATTTGGCAAAACCGGCACCAAGCTTGCGGTACTCCTTCAAACGCGCGCGCAGGCCATCAAGACCGGCGGTAATCTTCTCGCCCTTGAAACCGGCCATGTCCTGTGCACCGGCGTCAACCTTGATGCCGGGGATGGAGTTTGTGCCCTGCATCATTTCAACCAGTGTCTGCTTGCCGCTGGCCGATGACTGGCGGATGGTTTCGTCAAACAGGATCACGCCGGAGATGTTTTTCCGCATCGCCGCCTTGGTCGAGAACAGCATTTCACGATAGTTGCGCCGGCTGTCTTCGGTTGACTCAACGCTAATGCTGTCGAACCGTTTCTTGATGGTGCCGGTGCTTTCATCTGCGGCAAGAATTCCCCTGCCGGGTGCAACCATGGCGTTGGCGATGTCTTCGAGTGTCTGTTTCATATCAATATGCCCCTTTTCGAAACGAATGGCCGTTCAGGCTGCCCGCAAGACCTCGACGCCGGGTAGCGCCTTGCCTTCAAGCCATTCAAGAAATGCCCCACCAGCGGTGGATACATAGGTAAAATCATCTGCCACACCGGCATGGTTCAATGCCGCCACGGTATCACCGCCACCGGCAACCGCGACCAGCTTGCCGGTTTTTGCCAGTTGGGCGGCATGCTGCGCAGCAGCAACGGTGCCAGCGTCAAACGGTGCGATTTCGAAAGCGCCGAAAGGCCCGTTCCAGACCAGTGTTGCAGCGGTGTCAAAGACAGCAGCCGCTTCGGCGACCGAGGCAGGCCCCACGTCCAGCATCATTTCATCTTCTGCAATGTCGCTGACAGGTACGACCCGGCTGGCCGCACCGGCAGCAAATTCCTTCGCCACAACTGCGTCTATCGGAAGCAAGATGCGGCAGTCGTTTGCATCGGCCTGTTTGAGGATGTCCAGCGCAGTAGCGGCCATGTCGTGTTCGCATAATGACTTGCCGACCGGAATTCCCTTGGCTGCAAGGAAGGTGTTGGCCATGCCGCCGCCAATGATAATGGTGTCGGCGACCTTTGACAGGTTGCCCAGCAACTCAAGCTTGGTGGAAACCTTGGCGCCGCCAACCACACAGACCAATGGCCGGGCAGGGTCCGTCAGCGCGGCTGAAAGGGCAGACAGTTCCTTTTCCATCGACCTGCCGGCTGCGGCGGGCAACAGCCGCGCAACAGCTTCGGTGGATGCATGGGCGCGGTGGGCGGCGGAAAACGCATCGTTGACATAGATATCGCCGAATGACGCGAGAGACTTCGCGTAGTCGGCATCGTTTTGCTCTTCACCTTCGTTGAACCGGGTGTTTTCCATCAGCACGACCTGGCCGTCAGACAACTGGCCGGGATCATCGGCAGCAAACTGCACCGGACGGCCAAGCACATCCGCCAGCGCTTGTGCAATTGGGGCAAGGCTCATCTCGGCGACCGGCCTTCCCTTGGGACGGCCAAAGTGTGCCAGCAGAATGACTTTCGCACCTTTGTCCGACAATTCACGGATGGTTGGCGAGACGGCGTGCAGGCGGGTTGTGTCCGAAACCCTGCCGTCCTGCATCGGAACGTTCAGGTCCACCCGGACAAGCACACGCCGGGATTTGACATCCAGATCATCGAGTGTCCTGAAGGTGGTCATGGCGAATTGCGGTTCCTGCGGCTTGCCTGGTCTTCAGGCGCTGGCTTCGAGGCCCGACAGGGCCGCCTTCACGGCGGCGTCTGCGGTGATGCCGAAATGTTCATAGAGTTTTTCGTAAGGACCGGATGCACCGAAGGTGGACATGCCGATAAAAGTGCCGTCAATGCCGATCAGCTGGTCCCATCCCTGGCGTACGCCGGCCTCGATGGCGATGCGCACCGGTTCGTCACCGGTTATCAGCTTGCGATAATCTGCGTCCTGCTGATGGAACAGGTCCATGCAGGGTACCGACACGACCCGGGATGAAATTTTGCTTTCGGCCAGCTTGGCTGATGCCTGCATGGCGATTTCGACTTCCGAGCCCGAGGCAAAGATTACCACCCTGGCATCGTCATCGCTGTGCACGTCATAGGCACCTCGGGCACACAGGTTTTCTTTTTTGAACTTGGTGCGGGCCGGTGCAAGTTTCTGGCGGGTAAGCGCAAGGATAGACGGGGTGCTGTCTGCCTGCAATGCCAGCTGCCAGCATTCGGCGGTTTCCACCGCATCGCAGGGGCGGAATACATTGAGGTTGGGGATGACTCGAAGCGCGGCGAGGTGTTCGACGGGCTGATGGGTTGGCCCGTCTTCTCCAAGCCCGATGGAATCATGGGTCATCACATAAACCACCCGCTGTTCCATGAGTGCCGACAGGCGGATGGAGGGACGGCAGTAATCGGTGAACACCATGAACGTGCCGGAATAGGGAATGACACCGCCGTGCAGGGCCATGCCGTTCATGGCAGCGGCCATGCCGTGTTCGCGAATGCCCCAGTGAATGAAGCGGCCGGACGGGTCATCGGCGGTAAACGGTACCATCGCCTTGGTGCGGGTATTGTTCGAACCGGTCAGGTCGGCGGATCCGCCAACGGTTTCCGGCACCACCGGGTTGATGACTTCAAGCACGTTCTGAGATGCGTTGCGGGTGGCGATTGAACCTGGCTTCTCGGCAAGCTCCTGCTTGTATGACAGGATGGTTTCCTGCAGGTCTTCCGGCAAGGTGCCGGCCATGCGGCGTTCGAACTCAACCTTTTCACCGGCCGCCATGTCCTTGACGCGGTCTTCCCAGGCCTTGCGCTCGCGACAGCCGCGCAATCCCGTGATGCGCCACATATCCCTTATCGACGTCGGGATTTCGAACGGTTTATGGGTCCAGCCCAACTGTTCGCGGGCCGCCTTGATTTCATCAACGCCAAGCGGCGCGCCGTGGGCACCCGAGGTGCCTTGCTTGGCAGGTGAACCGTAACCAATGATGGTGCGGCAGGCGATGAGCACAGGTTTGGTTGCGGTCTGGGCCGACGACAGGGCGTTGGCGATCTCGGCATAGTCGTGGCCATCTACGCGCATCACGTCCCAGCCGGACGCTGCAAACCGTCCCAGTTGATCCGTTGAGTCCGTCAGGTTGACAGGCCCGTCAATCGATATCTGGTTATCGTCCCACAACACGATGAGTTTGTTCAGCCTGAGATGGCCTGCCAGCGTTATGGCTTCCTGTGAAATGCCTTCCATGAGGCAGCCGTCGCCTGCAAGCACGTAGGTCTTGTGATTGACAATGCCGTCGCCGAAGCGGGCGGCGAGATGGGCTTCGGCGATGGCCATGCCCACGGCATTTCCAAGGCCCTGGCCGAGCGGCCCGGTGGTGGTTTCAATACCTGATGCATGGCCGAATTCAGGGTGGCCTGCCGTGCGCGACCCGATCTGGCGAAAGTTCTGCAACTCCTCGATGGTCATGTCTTCATAACCAAGCAGGTGCAACAACGAGTACAGCAGCATGGAACCATGGCCTGCCGACAGTACGAAGCGATCCCGGTCGGCCCAGTTTGGCGCTTGCGGGTCAAACTTCAGATAGTGCGCGAACAGCACGGTTGCCACATCGGCAGCGCCCATTGGCAAGCCCGGATGCCCGGAGTTTGCTGCCTGGACCGCGTCCATGGAAAGCGCTCGAATGGCGTTTGCCATTTCAGTGAATTTGGCAATATCTTCGGGAGTGGCCGCAGTGGCACTGGACGTGCCGGATGCGGCGGCTGGATTAGCCGGTGTCATCTGTTTCTTTTCCACCGTTGAAATTCGGCGCCACCAATAGCACTCCGGCATTTGGAGTCAATGGTGCACTATGGCCGCACCGCTGCAGTTGTGAATACTGTGAATAAACATGGTTGCCAACAACGGAATTAATGTACGGTTGACGGTATTGCCGGTAACCCCCTAGAGTATTGAAGGGATTTGGCACTGACGAACCGTGGGAGTCGGCTCGTCAGGTTGCGGGGAACACAGCTATGGCGTCTACATCTCAGCTGGACAAGGCAATTGCGCACTTTGAACAGGCCATGCGCCAGCTTGAGGCTGCCTGGGCGCAATCCGAGCAGAATCAGGGCAAAATAACCAAACTCAATACGGAAGCCTCGGCGCTCAAGGATGATCGCGCCCGGCTCGCCAGTGAACTGGATGAAGTTCGCGCGCGGGCCGAAGAGCTGACCGAGGCCAGCCGGCAGGCGGCGCGGCGAATAGAATTGGCGATGGCACGGGTTAGAACCGTAATCGGCGAAGAGGCCTGAGCACATGGGACAAGTCGTCATCAACGTAAATGACCGTTCTTTCAGCATGGAGTGTGCCGATGGTGAGGAAGACCACCTCACCGAACTGGCCAAACTGCTCGATACCCAGGTCAGGGAAATCAAGTCCGGGGTCGGTGAAGTCGGCGATATCCGGCTTCTGGTCATGGCGGGCCTTATCATTGCGGACCAGTTGTCGGAAGCCCTGGAGCGCGTCGAAGAACTGTCCGGCGAGATAAGAGGCGCCCACAAGACCGGCACCGATGCCATCGAGCAAACCAAGCAGAGAGAAGCCGCCGCGGCAGACCGGATCGAAGCCGCGGCAAAACGCCTGGAACAGGTTTCAAGAACCGCCCGGCAAAGCTGACCTGTTCCGGCGCCACTTCATTCAATAATCAGTGCATTCCATGCGTGTAATTATTTTGCACAATTGGAGCAAATTATTTGATTTGTGTGCCTCTCGGTGAGTGGTGTGTCATCCGGGGAGTGAAAACTCTGGTCGGAAACCCGCATGTCAGATGTCGCCAAACAGCAGGTACACGCACCACGGCGTGGTGGCGGGCGGGCTGGCCGTGCTGCAAGACGCAAGGTTGCGGACACGATTCGAAGCCCGGCGATTGTCACGCGCAAAATTCCGACCTACGAGCTTCTCGGCGAAGAGGGGCTGAGCCGCATCGAGGCCCATGCCGACTGGATCCTGAAGCAGGTCGGTATTGAATTCAGGGGCGATGAAGAAGCACTGGCTCTGTTTCGCGGCGCCGGTGCCGACGTCACCGGGGAACGGGTACGTTTTGAACCGGGGCTGGCCAGGCAGCTTTGTGCGACAGCGCCGGCCAGTTTCCGAATGGAGGCGCGTGAGCCTGCCAATGCGATTGTCCTGGGCGGTGATCATGTGGTGTTGATGCCGAGTTACGGGCCGCCCTTTGTCAGTGACCTCGATAACGGGCGACGCTACGCCACGCTGGAAGATTTTAAAAACATCGTAAAACTCACCTTCATGTCGCCTGTTCTGAGCCATTCAGGCGGCACGGTGTGCGAGCCGGTCGATGTGCCGGTGAACAAGCGTCACCTGGACATGGCCTATGCCCATCTTCGCTACTCGACCAAACCGTTCATGGGGGCGGTGACCGCGCCTGAGCGGGCGCAGGACTCGATCGACATGGCGCGTATCGTGTTCGGGTCTGGGTACATGGAGCAAAACTGCGTCATCCAGGGCAACATCAATGTGAACTCGCCGCTGGTCTACGATCACATCATGACCGGTGCCCTGAAGGCCTATGCGCGCGCCAACCAGTCCTGCGTGATATCGCCGTTCATTCTGGGCGGCGCGATGGGCCCGGTGACACAACCGGCCTTGCTGGCGCAGTCGCATGCAGAAGCCATGGCGGGGATCGCCCTGAGCCAGCTTGTGCGCAAGGGCTCGCCCATGGTGTACGGCAATTTTCTCACCACCATGAACCTGAAGACCGGTGCGCCGACATTCGGGACGCCGGAAGCCAACCTGTCGACATTTGCCATCGGGCAGCTGTGCCGCAGGCTGGGGTTGCCATTGCGCTGCGGCGGTCAATTGTGTGCGTCGAAAGTGGCAGACGGCCAGGCCATGCAGGAGGCGGCCAACTCCATGCTGACCGGCGTGCTGGCCGGGTCGAACTTCATCTTTCATTCCGCCGGCTGGCTGGAGGGCGGTCTGACGCTGGGTTACGAGAAATTCGTCATGGACCTGGATCATTGCGGCATGATGCTGAAAATGGTGTGCGGTCTTGATATCGATGACAACTCTCTTGCGGCAGATGCGTTTCTGGAAAACCAGCCCGGTGAAAATTTCTTTGGCACTGCTCATACGCTGCGGAATTTCGAGACGGCAAACTACATGTCCGACCTGGCCGATACCTCATCGTTCGAGCAGTGGTCTGAAGCCGGCGGGCTGAACATGGAACAGCGCGCCAACGAGCGCTGGAAAGAGATGCTGGCGGATTACGAACTGCCGGAGATCGATCCTGCCGCCGATGAAGCTCTGAAGGATTTCATCGCACGCAGGAAGATGTCTGTGCCCGACATGTGGCACTAGGCCAGGAATCCGATCCGCAGGAAAAGCGACGAGCCACCATTGGCCGTGGGAGTTGAAGATCTCGGGTCCCTACAGTTGTAGGTGGGCGCCGCGTGTCTCAGACCACGGTCAGAAACAGAGACAGCTCCCTTAGAAGATCTTATAGGCCCCAGAGAATAGTAACGCCATCACGCACCGGGCAGCCCGTCTGGAGCTATATGTACGCGCGGCAGGGGCAATTTTAAAGAGGCAAGTTTGCATCGTCTCTGCAGGTGACAACTCGCCGGTGAAGCTGTAAGAGCCACGCATCATGACAGATCATCAGTCAATCTCAGACGCCAAGAAGCTGGCGCGCAAGGCGGCGGGCGACGTCCGCAAGACAGCGCACGGGCTGTTGAAGATTAGCGCCGCCCAGGCTCTTGTTGACTGCGGGCTGGAGTTTGCCGGCGAAATGGCAGGAAAAACCGTATCCGGGTTCATTCCGTATCTCAGCGAGATTGATACCCGAGCGCTGCTTGGCATGCTTGGCGCGCAAGGTATCGAGACTTGCGTCCCGGTGGTGATTGAAAACAATACCCCGCTGGAGTTTCGGACCTGGGCACCGGGGGATCCGACGGTTCCGGGACGCTGGGGCATTCCGATACCACCGGACGGATCGCCGGTCGTCGATCCGGATGTGCTGCTGGTGCCGATGTTGTCCTACGACAGGTCCGGATACCGACTTGGATACGGTGGCGGGTTTTATGACCGCACGCTGGAAAAACTGCGGGCCATGAAGCCGGTGACCGCCATCGGGGTTGCATATTCAGCACAACAGGTGGACGCGGTGATACGCGGCGAGCATGACCAGCCGCTGGACTGGATCCTAACCGAGAAAGGCCCGCTCAAGCCCGGGACGAAGATATGAGACTGTTGTTTGTCGGAGATGTCGTGGGCCGGGCAGGGCGAAATGCAATTTCCTCGCACCTGCCGGGATTGCGCCAACGGCTGCAGGCTGACTTCGTTGTGGTCAATGGTGAAAACTCCGCCGGTGGCTTTGGCATAACGGAAGACATTTTCAACGAGTTCCGCGACCACGGGGCCGATGTGGTGACACTGGGCAACCATGCCTGGGACCAGCGCGAGGCCCTGGTGTTTATCGAGCGGGCACCGGAGCTTATCCGGCCGGTGAATTACCCGGCCGGCACACCGGGCAAGGGCGCAAACCTGTTTGAAACGGCGTCCGGCAAGCGGGTTCTGGTCATGAATGTCCTGGGCGTTGCAAAGATGGAGCCGCTGGGTGATCCGTTCGCCGCTGTGGACCGGGAGCTTGATGCATGCCCGCTGGGCGAGGTCGCCGATGCCGTCATCGTGGACATGCACGCGGAACTGACATCGGAAAAGATGGCCATGGGACATTTCTGTGATGGCCGGGCGTCGCTGGTGGTGGGCACTCACACACATGTGCCGACAGCGGACACGCATATTCTGTCCGGCGGCACCGGATACCAGACCGACGCCGGCATGACCGGAGACTATGACAGCGTGATCGGGATGGACAAGAACGAACCGTTGAACCGGTTTACCCGCCGGATTCCGTCAGGCAGGTTTTCTCCCGCCCTGGGGCCGGCAACGCTGTGTGGAGTATTGGTGGAAACCGATGACGCAACCGGGCTTGCCACCAGGGTTAGTGGTGTCCGCGTCGGCGGGCAGCTTCAGGAAACCGTGCCGGATTGGGCTTAGAACCGTAAGCGGTTCTCAATGGCCGCCTTGTTTGGTGTTCGCCTCGATCTGGGCAGCGATGGTGCGCAGTTTGGCCATGCGTTCGGCATAGTCCGACAGGGCCATCACACGGGCGCAATCAACACTTGCCGATGCCTCGTCGCCGTCATCTATCAGGTGACGGGCCGACGACATGGCGTCTTCCATGCGGTGAACAGTCGCCTGCATGGCTCCTGCGGTTTTCAGCGCATCGCCAGGCATCGAGTTGTGCGCAACACCATGCAGCGAGGTCAGAAGTGATGCCATCGCAGAGCGTGCCATATCCGCCGTTTGGGAAACATGGCGATCCAGTTTATCAGCCGTTTTCAATTTATGCCGTCCATTACCGTCGTCTTTCAGGACCATGACTGTGACGCGGCAACCTCTAACACCCGGTAAATGGTTTAGAATCAAGTTTAATGCGGTTTGTTAACAGAGCCTGGGACAGATTCGTACATCTGGACAGCACATGGTTTGCTGGTTTAGACGGAAGCAACAAAATTCAGCAGATTTGCAATTCTGGAAGGGATGAGGGCCATGGCCGGACATTCACAATTTAAAAACATCATGCATCGCAAGGGCCGCCAGGACGCCGTGCGGGCGAAGATGTTCTCGAAACTGTCCAAGGAAATAACCGTCGCTGCCAAAATGGGCGGTCCCGACGTAGATTCCAATGCCCGCCTCAGGCTGGCGGTGCAGAATGCCAAGTCGCAGTCCATGCCCAAGGACAATATCCAGCGCGCCATCAACAAGTCGCAGGGCGGGGATGCGGAAGACTATGAATCCATCCGCTATGAGGGTTATGGCCCCGGCGGCGTCGCCGTGATCGTGGAAACCCTGACCGACAACCGCAACCGGACAGCGGGAGCAGTGCGTTCCTACTTCACCAAGCACGGCGGCAATATGGGCGAGACCGGATCTGTGTCCTTCATGTTCGACCGGGTCGGTGAAATCGTCTACAAGCCGGAAGCCGGTGATGATGACACCGTGATGATGGCGGCCATCGAATCCGGTGCCGATGACGTGTCGTCTGATAGCGACGGTCACGTGGTCATCTGCACGTTTGAAAACATCGGCGATGTGTCATCTGCGCTGGAAAAGGATCTCGGCGAGGCAGACTCGGTCAATGTGGTATGGAAGCCACAGACCAATACCGACCTTGATGAAGACAAGGCCGGCACGCTGATGAAACTCATGGCGGCCTTTGACGACGATGAAGACGTGCAGAGCGTGTTTTCAAATTTCCAGGTGTCTGATGAGGTGATGGCCAAGCTGACGGCGGCCTAAGCGGGCTCAAGGCAGCGACAGCCATCCTTCCCGGTCAGCAAGTTCCGGGCGGAAATAGCAGATCATGCGGCCATCCGGGCCTGCTGATGCGGCCTCGCCCCAAGGGGCCACGCCATGCAGGCTAAGGCGGTGGGCCAGGTAGGTCTCACCGGGCCGGGCGTGAATGACGACGCGTCGACACTCATCAAAGCATTGCTTGCGTGCCTGCTGATAAACGTCCGTCAGATCAACCTTGATCCAGTCGGCGGGTGGCAGATTTTCCAACACGGACATGAAAGCGCGCCGCATGATCTCGTGAGATCCTTCCCAGATCACAAATGGCGAGGCGTCGGGGCTGGCTTCCACCATTGGAATTCCAAGCACGAATGCGTGGCCTTCTTCCAGGAACCGCCGTCGCGGCTGGCCGATACCGCGCAAGCCGTCAACATGAGCGGCATCGCGGTTCTTGCGGAAATTGTGCTGACCGTCGGTCTCACCCTGCATTGGCTGCGGGTAGCCCGGATAGCAGATGGAGACCTGAGCCTGGTCCCAGTTGAACACTGGCAGCCCAAGCTCCGAGGCAATGAAGTCAATCGCCTCGCCCGCCAGCGGGGGCCCGTGCGGCAGCCGGCCGCAAGCGTCGTTCGGCAACGCGTTGACGCCGGCAAACCAGGTGCCCTGATAGCGTGTCCATTCCTTCTGTGCCGGGTCGGACAGGGTTACCCGGGCAGCAGGTAAGGCGAATTCAACCCAGCTTCTGATAGCAGGGTCGGATTCGAAGGCGCACCAGCCTCTGGAGAAAAACTGTTCTGACTTGCTCATTCAGCCCGCAGCAGGATCAACAGGAAGCGCTGGGACGCCGCCGGCTTCAATCACTTCACCTGCTGCCAGCAGGGTGTCTTCGCGATAGCGCCCGCCGATCAGCTGAACACCGACGGGGATATTGCCGTCAGTCATGCCGGTGGACACAGTGAGGCCCGGCAGGCCCATCAGCGGCAATCCTACCTGGGTCAGTTGTGCTTCCATGGCCCTGTCAAATGCTTCCGGGGATTCAACGTCCAGCAGATCGGGAAACGGCAGTTCGCCTGAAACCGGACACAGCAGCACCGGATACTGATCCAGGAACATCTGCCAGTCGCGTGTCAGGGTGGCCCGGCGCTGCAGGGCATCCAGAATGCCGTTCATGTCCGGTTCCGGGCACAGACGCACCATCTGTTCATACACGAAGCTTGCGTCCGGGTCGGCTTCTTTCCTGACAGCGTCAGCTGCGCCGCGACGGAACTCGGCCAGCCACAAGGTGGCCTGCAGCAGGGCCGGTTCCCTGAACGGCGGGCATTCGACCTCGTCCACCTGCCAGCCGGCATCTGCCAGCCGTTGCGCTGCGTCACGCAAGGCGGTTTCAACGGCAGGGTCGACTTTCATGCCTTCTGGCGCCACCGTCAGCGCGGCTCGTTTGGGTTGTTCAGGCAGGACAGCCGGAACCGGTACCCACCAGGGATCACGCAGGTCCTGTGCCGCCATGGACTCAAATCCCAGCCGCACATCTGCAATGGTGCGGGCAAGCTGGCCCGAGACAGCCATCAGCTGGCCGCCGATATGGCGGTCGGGAGCAGTGAAGTTTACCGCCGGCACGCGTCCCAGCGTCGGGCGCAAACCGTGGATGCCACAGGCGTAGGCCGGGTATCGGACCGATCCGCCAATATCCGTGCCATGGCCTATGCACCCGATACCGGCAGCGGTTGCAGCCGCGCCACCACCCGATGAGCCGCCCGGTGTGATGGCGGGATTCTGCGGGTTCTTGGTATGACCATGCAGCGAGTTGCGGCAAAACCATCGAATTGAAAAGGCGGGTGTGTTGGTACGTCCGATGATGACGGCACCGGCAGCGCGCAGGTTGGCCACCACCGGATTGTCCTCAGACGCGACAAGGTCTTTCTGCAGGCGCAGGCCGTTAGTCGTGGCAAACCCTTTCTGGTCAACGTTGACCTTCACCGTAACCGGAACACCGACAAGAGGCGGCAGCCGGTCACCGCGTGCAACAGCTTCATCCACGGCCTCGGCAGTTGCGAGCGCCTCTTCGGGCATGAACTGTACAACGGCGTTTATGGCCGGATTGACCGCGTCCAGCCTGGCAAGGGCGTCACGCGTGACTTCAACTGCCGAAACGGCGCCGAGCCGGACCAGTTGGGCGATTTCAGCAGCGGGTTTTTTCCAGAGTTCAGACATGCGGGTTCCGGTATTTGTGAGTATGCGAACAGTGAGTGTGTTTCCGCTACCTTGATCACGTCAAGAGGCCTGGCAGGGAAGCAGCCATGCTCGTGCTCCTAACCCATCGTCAAGAATCCTGCTTGATTGCAGATGTAACCCGGGTAAGCTGCCATCAGGACGGCATTTGCATTACGTTGAAATTGGAGGGCGTGATGACTGCCAATGAAGTCAGAAAAACACTGGTGAACGAAGCCGAACTGCTGGATCACCTGATTGCAGAGGTGAACAAGTTTGACGGCAGCGGATTCACCAACCAGGCGCAGTTTATCAAGGATAGCTGGGCGAGGTTTCTGGGTGATCGATGCCGGACGAACAGGTCTCTCGCAGAGGTCGACGATTTTGAGCTCGTCATAGATCTGACCGAAGAAAAATGCCAGGTCGAGCAGTATGTCAAGGCGACTGACCCGGACGCGAGCTATACCGAAACGTGGGAGAAGTTTCTCACATGCGAGCGGGATATACTCCAGAATCTGGTCGACAGGGCCCGGAACGGCAAGTCTGCCAAGTAGAACGGAAAGCCCCTTTTGTCCGAGCCTCTGCGTGTTCCATTGAGCAGTTCGGGGAGATTGACAGGTAATGATGAAGGCAAAGTCTGTTCGCCGGCTGGCAGCTGTGCTGGTCGCTGACGTTGCTAACTATACCGGACTGATGGGAGTGGACGAGGCCGGCACCCATGACCTGCTGATTTCTCAACGCGAGCTTATAGTTGATCCCGAGGTTGATGCTCATTCCGGCCGGATTGTAAAATCCACCGGTGATGGTGTCATGGTCGAGTTTCCCAGCGTGATTGCCGCGGTTAATTGTGCGGTTGAACTGCAGGCTCAGCTGATCAGAAAAAACCAGGACGTGCCGTCCGACAGGAAATTGCGCTGGCGTATTGGGATCAACTATGGCGACATCATAGTGGAGACCAACGATATTTACGGCGACAGCGTGAATATTGCGGCCAGGCTGGAAGCACTGGCGGAGCCGGACGGTATCTGCATATCGGAAAAAGTATTTCGCGAAGTCCGTGCCAAAATTGGCGTGTCGTTTGAGTCGATCGGCAAGCAGCGCCTCAAGAATATCGTCGAGCCTGTCACGGTTTACCGGTCCAGTTTCGAGATGGGCAAGAAATCGGAGCCGTTCAATCCAGCCGTTTCGTTGTCTCGCGCACCGATAAATGACCGCCCGTCTGTGGCAATTCTTCCCTTTGCGAATCTGTCGCCTGACAAGGGAAATCAGCACCTGGTCGACGGGCTGACCGAAGAGCTGATATTTGACCTGTCGTTATCGCCGGAATTTTTCGTGATCGATCGCGGATCGAGTTTCATCTTCAGCGGGCACAGTCCCGATCTGCGCGACATCGCCAGCAAATTGGGTGTCCGATATCTGGTGATGGGCAGCCTGCAGCAGGGTGAAGACCTCATCCGGGTTACGTCGGAACTCATCGAAGCTGACACCGGTATCCAGCTGTGGACCAGCCGATACAACCGCAAGAACCCTGATCTGCTCGAAGTTGTCGATGAAATTGCACGCTCAATAGCAGCATCCCTGATGACCAGTTCCGGTCAGATCGCCAAGGCGGAACTGAAACGTCAAGTGGTCAAGGCGCCCAGGGAATTTACAGTCTATGACCGCTATCTCAGAGCAAGAGACTGTTTTCACAAATCGCTCCTGCCGCCATGGAACAAGGGCAAGGACTGGAGCCGGCTGGCAAAGGAAAAGTTCGAAAAGACCATTGCGATGAGTGATCCGCCGTACTGGCCGGCGGTTGCCGGACTTGCCTGGCAGCATGCCATCGATTTTGACTGGGACTACTCGGATGACTATGAGGCGTCCGGGCGCCAGGCGTTCGAGTACGCACTCAGGGCGGTCAGAAACGAACCGGACCTGCACCTGGGACATTGGGTTCTCGGTTGGGCATACCTGTTTTTCAAACACGATTATGATCGTGCCGAGCATCATTACAATCTGGCACGCGAGTTAAACCTGGGAGATTGCAGGCTGCTTGCTGAAGTGGCGCAGCTGTTCATTCTGACCGGGCGCTACGAGCAGGCGATCATGAACCTCAACCAGGCGATCAGGCTGCATCCTTATCACGAGCAATGGTATGATGAGTTCCTGGGTTGGGCCTACGAAGAGAACGGCCAGCCTGACCGCGCTGTTGAAGTTTTGAACCGGTTTACCGAACTGGAAGGCACATGGAGCTACCTGGTCATGGCCCGGTCGTACCTGCAACTGGGCGAGCCGGACAAGGTCAAAGAGTATTTCAAGCACATTGACCGGCTGCATAGGCAACGTACCGGCGATGCCTTCACTCTGGAAGCATGGACCGAGTGGATCCATGCAAAGGAACCATACCAGGATCCCGACCGCGCCAAGCGAGTGGTTGAGCTGACCAAGGCCGTAATTGACTGCGCGAACGCAAAAGCCTGAGGCCCGCCGGAAAGGCGGCTGGTATCCATGACGGGAACCTGTCGGGCCGTCATGCAGACGCTGGTTTCGGCGGGCCGGCTTGTGCAGACAGTCCGTATCAACTCAGATGGTGCACTTCCTGCATGCCGTAGACCGGGGTGTCGAGCCCCTCGTGTCGGGCTTTCAGCTGCAGTGACAGGAACTGCGAATAGTGGCGTGACTGATGCAGGTTGCCGCCATGGAACCACAGAGCTTCCTGCTGCGTCGGTTTCCACATATTGCGCAGCTCGCCTTCCCAAGGACCGGGATCCTTGGGCGTGTCCGATCCCAGCCCCCAGCACTTGCCGACCTTGTCGGCCACCTGCTTGGAAATCAGCCGTTCGGCCCAGCCGTTCATCGAGCCGTAGCCGGTTGCATAGACCACCAGGTCGGCAGGCAACTCCTGGCCGTTGTCGAGGACAACGGATGTTTCTGTGAGATGATCCGCCTGGCCCTTGGCGAGCTTGATCTTGCCGTCTGCCACGAGTTCCGACGCGCCGACGTCAATGTAGTAGCCCGAGCCGCGGCGCAGGTACTTCATGAACAGGCCGGTGTCGTCCGCCCCGAAGTCCAGATCGAAACCGGCCTTTTCCAGCCGGTCGTAGAACGCCTTGTCGCGTTTCTTGGTTTCGTCGACCTGCGGTTGCATGACTGCAGGCAATACCTTGTAGGGAAGTGACGCGAAGATCAGGTCGGCGACATCGTGGGTGATGCCGTTCTTGACCGCTTCTTCGGAATAAAGCGCGCCCAGGGCCACGTCCATCAGGGTTTCGGACTTGACGATGTGGGTGGATGAGCGCTGCACCATGGTCACGTCGGAGCCTGCCTCCCAAAGCGCGGCGCAGATATCGTGTGCCGAATTGTTGGAGCCGACAACGACGACCTTCTTGTCCTTGTAGGCGTCAGGTCCGGGATGCTGGCTGGAGTGCTGCTGCTCACCCTTGAAGATGTCCTGGCCGGGCAGTTGCGGCACATTCGGGACTGCCGACATGCCGGTTGCCAGGATGAGTTGCTTTGGCTTGAGCGTGACTTCATTGCCCTCGCGTTCAACTACGACGGTCCATTCGCCGGCGGCCTCGTCATAGGACGCCGACTTGGCAACCGTGCTTGACCAGTAATTCAGCTCCATCAGCTTTGTGTAGCTTTCCAGCCAGTCGCCGATCTTGTCCTTGGGCGAGAAGACCGGCCAGTGATCGGGAAACGGCAGGTAGGGCAGGTGGTCGTACCAGACCGGGTCATGCAGGCACAAGGACTTGTAGCGTTTGCGCCAACTGTCACCGGCGCGTTCATTCTTCTCGATGATGATGGTGGGCACGCCGAGCCGGCGCAGCCTGGCGCCAAGCGCAATGCCGCCCTGTCCGCCGCCAATCACGAGGCAGTAGGGTTGCGTCTTGTAGCCAAGCTCTGCAGCTTCTTTGTCACGCTGTTCGGCATAGGTAAGGCGTCCCTTGGCGGAACCGTGTTCGACGCCTTTTGGCCGGTTGGCGCCCTTGGCTTCTTCAAACCCTTTCAGTTCCTGCAGCGATGTCAGCATGGTCCACGCCTTGCCGTCGATCAGCCGCACCAGGCCCTTGCCGCGCCCGGTGGCCGTTTCAAAGGTGAACCAGGCATCAATGACGCCGTCCGCCTCGTTGGCTTCGCCTTCAATCTGGAAGTTTTGCGGTTTCGCGTTACCGAGCGTTGCCTTCAACATGGCAGCAATGTCGTCACGGCCTTCGCTGGTCTTGATGTTCCAAGTCAGGGACACCAGATCGCGCCAGTAACTGTCCTCGCCGAACAGCGCGGTTGCAGCGTCTGTGTCTTCTGCTTTCAGGGCGGTTTCAAGATTCTCGAGCCAGGCCTTGACGACCTTTGTCTGCTGCGCATCAGGCATGCATGTTTCCTCCGGGTTTTGCTCCCCAGCCCAACCCATGGATGAGGCTAGCACTGTGGATGAGGAAACAGCAATTGCGGAAAGTCTGGAAGTCAGCCTGTTTCCGCCTGACAGGATTCCGCCCAGATGCGCTGTGCCGTATCGCGCATCTGCCTGGCTTCATCCCAGCGGTCAGACAGTTCCCTGCCGTCCGGTCCGGTCATGGCGTACTCGGGCGGGCCCAGCTCACACAGAAAAACCGGCGATCCTTCGGGATTGCGCTTCAGCCATGAGTCAAAGCCACGGCGCCAGAAGTCTTCAAAAACCTCGACCCATTTGCGGTGCTGCGGGAAATTGATCTGCAGCTGGATCTGCTGGCGCGACGCCACACGGCCCTGGAAACTGTCGGAGCGTTCAATGCAGCGCTGGATGAGGGCCTGGTTGTCGTCCGAGATCGGATACCAGAATTCCCGGTCAACGACATAATGGGACAGATCGCAGCACAACCGCATTTCCGGCACGGCATCGAGCAGTTGCAGGGTGTAGAACAGGTCATTGGTGATGCAGTTGCGGTGGGTTTCGAACTGCACCGGGATGCCGACCTCGTCCGCCATCTCGATCCATTTGCGGATGACCGGAATGCCGCCGTCGACCGACAGCGGAAACACCTGGCCGATAACATCGACAAAGGGCGACCCGAATTCCTTCGACATTTTCAGCGTGTCGCGCAGAGATTCAACTGTCTTGGGAAACGCGACGATCAGCGGGGTCAGGTTGTTGCGCTCAAGGTGGGGGCGGACATCATGAGCCGTTTGCACATCGGCAGCGCCAAGGTCGATAGCCATGCCGGAAAAGCCTTCCGCGGCAACCATGTCGCAAACCTCTGCCAACGGCAGTTTCACGCCGTCAGGCGAGTGCGGCTGCATGGCCCATAAAGACTGGTAGACCTGCAGGTCCGGTCTCGTAACCCTAGTCATACACAACCCGATCGAGAGTGCCGTTGCGCCGGGTAATCCAGACTTCGTTCATGGGGTAATCGGCTTCCGACTTGCCGCCGGACAGCTTGCGGATGAGTTCAAGCTGGAACTCGATATAGCCCATGCGGTTGACCTCATGGCCGAGCTTGCTCTCAATCTCGTCGTTCAGTTCCTTCAGTTTCCAGAACGGCACCGAGGGAAACGTATGGTGCGCGGTGTGATACTGCATCTGCCAGCACATCCACTTCATTACAGGATTGGTGTCGGTCGAGCGGGTGTTGACGAGCGTGTTGTCTTCATGGCTGAGGCCCAGATGCTCGATGGTGTTCTGCAACTGGTGCACAAATTTCATCGTCATCATCGGGGCCAGCCACAGTATCACTGCCGCCCATGACTGCAGGTACACCGATACCGCCGCAATAAGCACGTAGGCGATCAGTGACATACGGGCTTCCCTGATGACCAGGTCATGCTGGGTCTTGAACACATAAGGTTCGGTGACGATGCCAAGCGTAAACCGGAAAATACGCCGGATACGGGAATACCAGTAGGCCGGGCCAAAGAACCACAACAGATAGGAGGTGAGCGTGTAGGGCTCGCGGATCAGTTCGCCGTCCTTGTCCCAGTTCTGGGTGTACTGGTGATGGGCGAAATGCTGGATCTTGTCGAAGTCACGTGGATATATCATCACGAACCCGATCAGGCGGCCCAGCCACTCGTTCAGCCATTTGGTTGCGAATACCGTGCCGTGGCTCAGTTCATGCTGCCCGGCATAGAGGAAGTTGATCAGGATGCCGTGGAGCATGAATACCGGCACCGCCATCCAGGTGCCCCAGGTTTGCCAGAGCAGGTAACCGGTGATCGCAATTGCACCAAAATGCGATCCGGCCTGCACCACGCCGCGGGCATCGGAACGCTCATAAAGCGCGCGAAGATGGTTGCGTTCCAGTAGTTTGCGGCGGGAAAACTCGGCGTCCATGAATACTGTCTCTCATCTGAATCAAGTCTGTTGAATATGATGAGGTGACAAATTTTGACATACAAGTGAATTTTTTCGCGCTATTGTTGACGTTTATTTGTCAATGAGTTGGGCGTTTGTATGAGCAAATTCAAACGGTTGCCGCCGGTAAAGGCGATGCGGGCCCTGGAAGCGCTGGACAGATTGAAATCCGCAGGTGCTGTGGCGGAAGAAATGTCGCTGACCCGCTCAGCCGTCAGCCACATGCTGCGCCGGCTGGAGGATGACCTGGGCTTTGCCATTTCCGAACCCGATGGTCGCGGTATCCGCCTGACGGTCCGCGGCAAGCGCTATGCGCAAGAGGCCAGGCGTGCGCTCGACATCATGTCACGCGCTGCCGCAGATGAGCCTGCCTTGTCGGGCGAACTGAAAGTGGTCGCTCCGCCCGGATTTGCCACCTTCTGGCTGGCAGACCGGATCGGCTCGTTCATCGCGCAGTTTCCGGACATCAGCGTTCATCTTGCGGCGGCGCGGGTGTTGGGGGACATCGCCGATGAAACAGCAGATGTACAGATAGCCTTCGGCGGCGAAGCCCAGCTGCGCGACCAGGCCGACCTGCTGGCGCAGGTCGCACTGTTTCCGGTCTGTGCCCCGTCCGCGTTGAGCGCCGAGCCGGGCCTCAGGAAACCGTCGGACATGAAACGCATGCGCCTGTTGCACCTGGTCACTCATGTCGACTGGCAGCGCTGGCTCGAAGCGGCCGGGGCCACAAAGGTTGACCCGCGCGGCGGGCTGGTGTTTTCCGACATGCCGATGGTGCAGATGGCGGCAGCGTCGGGTCACGGGGTTGCACTCGGCGATGCTCTGACGGCGCGCGCGGCACTGGAAAGCGGCCAGCTGGTCAGGCCGTTCGCCTTGTCGATCCCCAGCCGGTGGAGCTACTACATGCGGGTGAACGATACCGGGCCGGCGGGCGAAGCCGCGCAAGCCTTTGCAAGCTGGATCAAAAGTCAACTGGATGATGGAAGCAGGCCATGAAAACGACAATTGATGCACACGGCGTATGGTCGCCGCGCGGGCGCGGGTTCGCCATGGGTGTCGTGCAGCCGGAAGGCAAAGTGATCCATTTTACCGGACAGGTGGCCTGGGACGAGACCGAGCAGATCGTCGGCGAGGGCGATGTTGCCGAGCAGACTCGTCAGTGTTTTCGCAACATTGAACGAGTGCTGGCCGCAGTTGGCGGCAGGCTGGATGATCTGGTCGCGGTGACAACATATTACACCGACCGGTCACAGCTGCCGCTGATCCAGCAGGTGAGGGCTGAGTTTCTCGATGCGAACAATGCCCCGACAAGCACATCGATCATGGTTGCGGGCCTGGGCCACGAAGATTTTCTGGTGGAACTGGCGCCGATTGCGGTGGTGCCTGAAGACCGGTTCATCACGCCCTAGGCAGCCGCTGCGTCCGCTGAAGCGGGAACCGGTGCCCGGCTGGCCGTTTCCGACATGGACACCAGTTTCGATCGCAGATGATTGGCCATGTTCTGCTCAAGCACGGCGCCGATGTCCGGGTTCCTCTGCACGAAGGCACGCAGTTTGTCCGCCTCGAACCGGATCAGGTGCATTTTCTCCGCGACCTCGACGGTTGCGGTCGCCGGTTCTCCCGACAGGTAGGTTATCTCTCCAATGGCCATGCCGGCGCCGGACGTGGCGATAGTCTTGTCGGCCACAATCACTTTGGCCTTTCCGCTCGCGACAAAGCTGAGATGATCGACCGGCTCGCCTTCATGAGTAAGTACGGTGCCCGGGTCCGCGGTCAGCCACATGCCGTTGTCCAGCAGTGCCCGGGCCCGGTGCTCCGGCAGCCCGTTTGCCATATGGCGGATGAACAGGCGTTCCTGATCGGAAAAGCGTGAAGTGACACCCAGCACATACATGCGGGTGATGCCGATGATGCTGATCGTGATCCAGGTAACCTGAATGACTGCCGACGACAGGTTGAAATCCTGCATCAGGCTTGCCAGCACGCAGGACGCTGCGATCAGGCAGACAGTGGGATAGACATAACCCTGACCCCGGACGAAGCCCGTCTGCAAGGCAGTATAGTTGGCGATGTAGAGGGAAACACCGACGATGCCGATGGCGTTGAAGATATCCAGGTCGGTAAACAACTCCCGCATCGAATGTTACCTTCGAAACTGCTTTGGTTACGCGAACGCTTCGTTTGGTGAGCGTTCGACCTCTGACAGTCAACACAACCACAGGTGGCAGGTCTGTGCTAAATGCCACGCAAGTGTCTGCGGGGGAACAGTTGCATCGATGTTCCGGCCGGTCGCGGCTGGTCGTTTGAAGGCCGGAGCTAGGCTGCTGCCGGTTTCCTGGAAGCAGTAGCCGGCTTCTTGCTGGCGGTTTCCGACATGGAGACCAGTTTGGAGCGCAGGTGGTTGGCCATGTTCTGCTCAAGTATGGCGCCGATGTCCTCGTTTTTGAGAACAAAGGCACGCAGCTTGTCGGCGTTGAACCGGAGCAGTTGCATTTGCCCGGTCACCTGCACGGTTGCAGTAGCCGGAGCGCCGGTCCGGTAGGTCACCTCGCCGATCACCGCGCCGGTGCTCGTTGTGGCTATCGCCTTGCCGTCAACAATGACCTGGGCCTCGCCGGAGGCCAGGTAGCACAGATCATCCACCGGTTTTCCCTGCCGGGTCAGCACGGTGCCCGGTTTCGCCGTCATCCACAGGCCGGTATCCAGCAGAGCGCGGGCACGCTGGCGAGGCAGGCCGGCCAGCACGTCACCGATAAACAACAGTTCATTGTCGCTGAAACTCAGGCGTGACTGCACGACGTACATGCGCACAATGCCGACGAGGCTGATGGTGATCCACGAAATCTGGATGATGGCGGACGACAGGTTGAAATGCTGCATCAGGCTGATGAGGACACAGGAAGCTGCAGCCATGTTGATGGCAGGATAGAGATACCCCTGGCCGCGCAGGAAACCTGTCTGCAAAGCAGCGTACGAGCCCAGATATAGTGAAACACCCAATATACCGATAGCGTTGACCAAATCTGCGTTGGCCACAAAATCCGACATTCCCCGGCTCCCTCAAGCGCCACTTGTATGCGTGGCTTGTAATTATGGGTTGTACGTTACGGCAATTCTGCAATCTACGCTATAGTCGAATGGACGAGTGTACAGAACTTATCCGAGGCCGGGCGATGCACGGGTTTGCTTCAAAGCGAACAGGCCGGGTAGGGTGGATTTCATGACACAGGCGATTCGCATTATCGGCATTGATCCGGGGCTGAGGCACACCGGCTGGGGCATTGTGACGGCTGAAGGCACACGGCTTTCCTATGTGGCGGATGGTACCATCAAATCTGATGCCACCTCCTTGCTTTCGGACCGGTTGATGCAGTTGCACGAGAAGCTTTCAGAAGTGGTCAGCGGCTACGAACCTGATGAGGCAGCGGTGGAGGAAACCTTTGTCAACAAGGATGCCCGCGCCACGCTGAAACTTGGCCAGGCCCGCGGTATCGCCATGCTGGTGCCGGCGCAAGCCGGATTGCGGGTGGCCGAATATGCACCCAACCTGGTGAAGAAAACCGTGGTCGGGGCAGGACATGCCGACAAGCACCAGATACAGGCAATGGTGAAAATACTGCTGCCGAAGTGTACGCCGAACTCTGCGGATTCGGCCGATGCCCTGGCGATTGCCATATGTCATGCGCAGCATCGCGGACCGGCATCACTGGCCGCAGCATTGAAGGCAGCAGGATGATCGGCAGGCTTAAAGGTATCGTGGATGAGTATGGCGATGATCATGTCATCCTGGACGTGGGCGGTGTCGGCTATCACGTGGCGTGTTCGACGAAAACACTGGCCGCGCTGCCGTCGCCCGGTGAGGCGGCGGTGCTGCACACCGAAATGCTGGTATCTGAAAATTCAATCCGGCTGGTCGGATTTTCCAGCGAGGCTGAACGCGGCTGGTTCCGTCTGCTGGATAATGTACAGGGCGTCGGCACCAAGGTGTCACTGGCGTTGCTGTCCACCTTGACCACGGCGGAGCTGACCAATGCCATTGCCCTCGGCGACAAGGCGATGGTCGGCCGCGCCAATGGCGTGGGGCCAAAGCTGGCACAGCGCATTGTCACAGAACTGAAAGACAAGGCCCCGGCATTTTCCGGCGGAGATGCGGCGCTGGCCGCGGTGTCAGGCGCGCTTGACGCACCACGCCCGACCGCAGCGGCGGAAGCCGTCTCGGCACTGGTCAACCTGGGCTACGGGCAGTCACAGGCAGGCGCGGCGGTGTCCGCCGCCATGCGCGAGGCGGGCGAGGATGCCGCCACTGAAACCCTGATCCGGCTCGGTCTGAAGGAGTTGGCGCGGTGAACGATCGTCTGATAGAGCCCGTCAAACGCGGTGAGGATGAGTTTGACACTCACCTCAGGCCTCAGGTGCTGGACGAGTTTATCGGCCAGCGCCAGGCCAAGTCCAATCTGAAAGTGTTTATTGAAGCGGCCCGCACGCGTGGCGAGGCGTTGGATCATGTGCTGTTTGCCGGGCCCCCTGGGCTTGGGAAAACCACGCTGGCGCAGATCGTGTCGCGCGAACTGGGGGTGAATTTCAAGGCGACGTCCGGTCCCGTTATCGCCAAGGCCGGTGACCTGGCCGCGCTTCTGACCAATCTTGAAGACCGTGACGTGCTGTTTATCGACGAGATCCACCGGCTCAACCCGGCGGTGGAAGAAGTGCTGTACCCGGCGATGGAGGACTTCCAGCTTGACCTGATTATCGGGGAAGGCCCGGCGGCCCGCTCGGTGCGCATTGACCTGGCCAAGTTTACCCTCGTCGGTGCCACGACGCGTACGGGGCTCCTGACCACGCCTTTGCGCGACCGGTTCGGCATTCCGGTCAGACTCAACTTTTACGAAGAAGATGAACTGCTCGATATCGTGACACGCGGCGCGCGGGTGCTTGGCCTTGCCATGACCGAAGACGGCGCGCTTGAGGTTGCCCGCCGGGCCCGCGGCACGCCGCGCATCGCCGGGCGGTTGCTCCGGCGGGTGCGGGACTTTGCCTCCGTCGACGGTACCGAGCAGGTCGACCGGCAGGCTGCCGACAAGGCATTGCAGCGGCTGGAAGTGGACAGTCTCGGCCTGGACGCGCTGGATCACCGTTACCTGAAGTGCATCGCAATCAACTTCGGCGGCGGACCTGTGGGCATTGAAACCATTGCAGCGTCTTTGTCGGAACCGCGCGATGCCATTGAAGAGATCATCGAGCCCTATCTCATCCAGCAGGGCTTCGTGAACCGCACGCCGCGCGGACGCATCCTGACCCCGCATGCGTTCAAGCACCTGGGGTTGGCAACACCTGACCTGCTGGCCACCCGGCAGGTGGAACTGTTCGAGGATGATGACCCGGCATGAGTTTGTCCGGTCATCTCAAAGACGGTGTTCATCACCTCGATATCCGCGTCTATTTCGAGGACACTGATTTTTCGGGCATTGTCTATCACGCCAACTATCTGAAGTTCTGCGAGCGTGGCCGGTCCGACATGCTGCGCCTCGCAGGCGTACATCACTCAGACCTTGCCGGTGACGGCATGCATTTCGTGGTGCGGCGCATGGAGTGCGATTTCAGGGCGTCGGCGCGAATCGATGACGCTGTGTGCGTAGACACGCGGCTGAAGCGGGCATCTGGTGCAAAACTGGTTCTGGTGCAAACGGTAAAACTCGCCGAAAAGGTGCTTTTTGAGGCGGAAGTAACACTTGCGCTGGTCAACGGCGCCGGGCGGCCACAGCGAATTCCACCTGAAATGATGCGCGCAATGTCGCAAGCGTGAATGCACTGATGGCGTTGAAAGTAACCTTCTGTTAACTAATGCAGCGTTGAGTGCCTGTGGAAACGGGAGAGGGGTTTGTGTGGGTTTCAACGCCGCAGTTTCGACAAAGTGAGCAGGCTTTTGAAGCCCGCCAAATCATAGAGAATCATTTATTGTCGTCCGTTTGGGTGGGCGCGTGAATTAGAGCAGGCACAATATGGAAGTCAAAGTGGGGGACCTTGCGGCGCAGACCGACCAGTTCGGGCTGTTCAATCTGTTCCTGATCGCGTCGCCAATGGTCAAGCTGGTCATGATCGGCCTGGTTGTGGCGTCTATCCTGTGCTGGGGCATTGTCTTTGAGAAATGGCTGGCCGTGCGCAAGATGAAAGCCTCGATGGACAAGTTCGAGCAACTGTTCTGGTCGGGCCAGTCACTGGAAGACCTTTACCTGACGCTGGGCCCGCGCAACAACAAGGGCATGGCGGCGCTGTTCATGTCGGCCATGCGCGAATGGAAACGGTCACAGGATTCGGCCATGCGGGCAGGTTTTGCCGGTGTGCAGATGCGGATCAACAAGGTGATGGACGTACAGTTGCAAAAGGAAATGTCGAAGCTGGAACAGCGGCTGCTGGTGCTGGCAACGGTCGGATCGACTGCGCCGTTCATTGGACTGTTCGGCACGGTGTGGGGTATCATGAACTCTTTCCGGGCCATCGGCGTATCCAAGAACACCAATCTTGCGGTGGTGGCACCGGGCCTGGCGGAAGCGCTGTTTGCAACGGCGCTCGGCCTGCTGGCGGCGATCCCGGCGGTAATGTTTTACAACAAGTATTCCAGCGACATCGGCAAGATCGCCGCCCGGCTGGAGAACTTTGCAGACGAATTTGGCTCGATTATCTCGCGCCAGCTTGATGAGCGCATGTAGCGCGACCGGTCGGCTTAAGACAGTGGAGAGATCATGGCAGGAGGATTGGTAGGCGGGAGCAGCGGCGGCAGACGGCGCCGGCGTTCGTCCGGTTTCGCACCGATGAGCGAAATCAACGTCACACCTTTCGTTGATGTGATGTTGGTGCTGCTGATCGTGTTCATGGTGGCGGCACCGCTGCTCAATGTATCGGTGCCCATTGACTTGCCTGAAAACAAGGCAGAGCAGACGCCGGGCGAGAAGCAGGACCCGATTACCATTTCAATCGATGCAGACGGCAAGATCTATATCGGCGATACCGAGGTTTCCGCCGACACACTCGCGCCAAAATTGACCGCCATTGCACAAAGCAGACAATCAGAGGCCGAAACCAAGGACCAGCGTGTTCGCGTCCGTGGTGACAAGGGGGTGAATTACGGCCTGGTGATGCAGGTCATCGGCGAACTGAACGCGAGTGGTTTTCGGCGTATTGACCTGTTAAGCAACCCTCAGAATTAGGGCCGGGACCCTTAAAGGTGAGCTAGAGCATATGCGGATCAACTGGAGTTTGCTGACTTCCTTTGCGGTGCACGCCGCCATCCTGCTGATGGCGATCGTGGTGTTGCCGTCGCCGGAACAGCATAACATTCCCGAACCGCCGCCGATTGCCGTCAATATCGATGACTTCCAGGACGTGGCCAAACGGGCCAACCAGACGACCGAAGAGGTCAAGAAGGATCCGGAACCGCAGGACAAGCCCAAGGTTCAGAGGGTCGAGAAAAAGATAGAGCGCCCGACGCCTAAGCCTGCCAAGGAAATCAAGCAGGCAGCGCGTGAGCCGCAAGCCCAGCCTGAGCCGGAACCAAAGCCTGAGCCCAAGCCTGAACCGAAGCAGGCGGAACCGACACCGCCCGATCCCACTCCGCTTGAAGAACTGATAAAGAAGACAGAGGAAGTTGCACCAGACCCGAAACCGGTCGAAGAACCAAAGAAGGCGGAACGCAAGCCGGTTCCCAAGCCGCGGGTGAAACCCAAGCCGCCAAAGAAAATTGTAAAGAAGAAAAAGCAGGAGGAGTTCAAGCTGGACGATATTGCTGCCCTGCTCAACAAGACCGATGAGGAAAAGGCTGCGCCCAGCGACCAAACCGATACCGGAACCCCCCTGCAGGGTCTGCAAAACCTGAGCGGCGAGGACCGGCAGGTAACGGCAACAGCGCTTGACTGGTTGCGGCAGCGGGTGGGCCAGTGCTGGTCAATCCCGGCCGGCGCACGCGACGCGGCGGGTTTGATCGTGACCTTGCGCTTCCAGCTCGACATCAACGGCAACCTGACGGCTCAGCCTCTGATCGAGCAGGTGACCAATCATCCGGCCGCCCAGGCGGCGGCACGCTCTGCCCTTGCAGCATTGATCCAGTGCCAGCCATACGACAGAATGCCCAAGGAAACCCATAGTTTGTGGGCGGATATAAGAATGAAATTCGATCCCAGCGTGATGGTCGGGCTGAATTGAGTAGGGAACCTCTATGAAACGAATGACGGTAAGAACAAGCGGTTTGTCGCTGGCAATCCTGCAGCGTGCTATTGCGACAGCGTTGATCTGGGTCGGACTGGTGCTGCCTGCTCATGCGGTGCTGGAAGTTGACATCAACCAGGGGCAGGTGGACCCGATCGCTATCGCCTTGCCGAATTTCGGCGGCGCCGATCCGCAGTCCCAGAAATATGGCATAGATATCACCACCATCATCGGCAACAACCTGGAACGGTCCGGCCTGTTCCGGCCGCTGCCGCAGAACTCGTACCTGCAGCAGGTTGTCGATTTCAATGCCCAGCCGCAGTTTGTCGACTGGCAGACCATTCAGGCACGTGCACTTGTTACGGGGCAGGCCGTCATCCTGGGCGATGGCCGCATCCGCGCTGATTTCCGCCTGTGGGATGTCTATGGCCAGAGCCAGATACTTGGCCTGCAGTTTGTCACGACGCAAAAGAACTGGCGCCGTATCGGGCACCTGATCTCTGATGCCATCTACAAGGCGATGACAGGCGAAGAAGGCTATTTTGACAGCCGTATCGTCTACATCGCCGAGAGCGGGCCGAAAAACCAGCGCAAGAAGGTTCTGACCATCATGGACCAGGACGGGTTCAATACGCGCGAACTGACCAATGGCAATGATCTGGTGCTGACGCCCCGCTTCTCGCCGACATCGCAGGAAATCACCTACATGTCCTTCGCCGGCGGCCGGCCACGGGTTTATCTGTACAACATCGATACCCGCCAGCGCGAAGTGGTCGGCGAGTTTCCCAATATGAGTTTCAGCCCGAGATTTTCGCCCGATGGCCAGAAAGTGATCATGAGCCTGCAGGAAGGCGGCAACTCCAATATCTACGAGATGGACTTGCGGACCCGGAGGCTGCGCCAGTTGACCAACACGGCAGCTATTGATACTGCACCGTCTTATTCGCAGGATGGACGCCGTATCGTATTTGAAAGTGACCGTGACGGTGGACAACAGATTTATGTGATGAATGCCGACGGATCCGGCCAGCAGCGCATATCGTTCGGTAGAGGGCGTTATTCGACGCCTGTCTGGTCACCGCGCGGTGATAATATTGCCTTTACCCGGTTTGGCGCGGGCCGATTTTCCATCGGTGTGATGCGTCCGGACGGTTCTGGTGAGAGAATATTAACCGAAGGTTTCCATAATGAAGGGCCAACATGGTCTCCAAATGGGAGGGTGATCATGTTCTTCCGGGAATCGGGAGGAGAAAACGGGGGTGCAAAAATGTTTTCGGTGGACCTGACGGGTTATAACGAACGCCCGGTACCGACACCGACTTTTGCATCTGATCCGGCATGGTCGCCTCTTCTCAGATAACCGGAAATTGAACTGCGCACTGGACAGATATTGGCATGTATTGTCATAAATCTGCCATCACAAGGGTCGATTGGCCCGTCATGAATTTGCCGCGTTGCGTTTGAGCCTGGTGGGGCTGGCTTTGCAACAAGCGGGTGGACAACTGGATGCCACAAGGAGTGGGATAAATGTTTCGCAACAATGCAGGCCGCAAGGTCGCACTTGCATTCGTAGGAATGCTGGTGCTGGCCGGGTGCTCGAAATCAGAAAAACCTGATTTGCTGTCACAAAGCCCTAACAATGCGACCCGGGTTGCACCGGGCTCTGAACGGGATTTCATCGTTAATGTCGGTGATCGCATCTACTTCCTGGTGGACCAGACCACGTTGACGCCTGAGGGCATGGAAACGCTGCGCCGCCAGGCCCAGTGGCTGGCACAATATCCGAACGTTACCATCCAGGTCGAGGGCCATGCCGATGAGCGCGGCACGCGTGAGTACAATATTGCGCTGTCTGCCCGCCGGTCCACAGCGACCCGCGAGTTCCTGATATCACAAGGTGTGTCGGCGCAACGTGTCGCCACGCTTGCCTATGGCAAGGAGCGCCCCGTCGCGCTTTGCGATGCGGAAAGCTGCTGGGCGCAGAACCGCCGGGCCGTAACTGCCATAACAGGTGGTGCATCCCCTGGTTGATGCCGGATTACCGGGCGACTTTATGTGTTGAACGGCTCGCGGCGCGCCCGCGGGCCTTTCTGCATAGCAAGCCTGAAACGGCTATCTGTCCAAGTTTGACCGGATTTAGCGGGCAAATTGAACGGATATTGACTTGTGACTGAACCAAACCCGGATTGAGAAATCAGCCGGACACCGTTACAATTCTATTCCATCGGCACACAAATTCGCTTGAGGGACTGCATTCATGATCAAACAGCTCAAACGCTCTATGGCAATCTCGTTGCTGGGACTTGCCGTTTTGCCGGCGGGTTCCGCATTTGCGCAATCGGATCAATGGAATTCGCTGTATGACCGGATTATCCGGCTGGAAGCGGAAGTCCGCAGGGGCGGTGGCGCCGGGGCAGGTGGCGGCAATGTGCAGATACAGGCACAATTGCAGCAGCTGTCAGCGCAGATGAATGCAATGGCCCAGCAGATATATGACATGCAGCGCGAACTGAACCGGCTGCGTGAACTGGAACGCCAGGGGCTTTTGTTCAAGAAGAAGCGGCAGGTGGCGACGGCTATCGCGCCGCAACAGCAATCCGGGCAATGGGACCAGGGGCAGGTTGCGCCAGCGCCGAACTATGGCAGGTTTGAGCAATCGGTGGAGATTGAGCGTGTGCCATCAGCGGGCGGGCAAATTCCCCGCGGCGGACTGGGCTCCGGACCCCAGGTGCTTGGAACACTGAACCGGAACACCAACCAGGGAGTGCCTGCGGCACCGGCGCAACCGACCTACCTGCCGCCGGCGCAACCATTACAGCCGCAAGCACAGCCTTTGCAGCCGCAGGTACAGCCGCTGCAGCCGCAGGCACAACCGCTGCAGCCGCGAGTGCAGCAACAATGGCAGCAGAACGCCAATCAGCAGCCGCGCCAGGTTCAGGGCGTGCAATCGCAGGCCTTGCCGCCGATTGGCGGCGGCCAGTCTGCCGGTGTTCAGCAACAGCAACAACTTCAGGGTCAGCCGCGCTACCAGCTTCAGCAAGGCCCGCAAGCCTATCAGCCCGAGCCGGTGCAGGAGCCAGGCTTCGACGCTCAGGGACGTCCGTCGCTGGCGCCGGAAAAAGTGGAAACCGCCCTGCTTGACGGCAGTGCGGGTGGCAGTAGTCTCGGTGCCGGATCGACCGGCTCCGGCAATCTGGCTGCAACCAGCCCTGACGGCCTGTTCAAGCAGGCGCAGTCCAGCTACCGGTCACGGGATTTTTCCGGGGCCGTTTCCGGGTTTCGCACATTTGTGACCAAGCACCGGCAACATGAGCTGGCTGATGATGCCCAGTTCCTGCTTGGTGAAGCCTATTATGCGCAGGGCAACTGGAAGCAGGCGGCCCAGACTTATCTGGTGGGTTATCAGAATTTCCCCAAAAGCGACAAACGAGGCTCAAACCTTTTGAAGCTGGGCATGTCGCTGAACAAGCTGGGGCAGAAGAAGCAGGCGTGTTCGACTTTTGCCGAGGTCAACAAGAAGTTCGGCAAGAAGGCCTCATTGCGCAATACCTCGCTCAAAGAAATGCAGCGTGCCGGCTGTAGCTGACATCGAGGTCATTGACGATCACGAAGCAGCGGCACTGTTCTCCCGGCACCTGGCAGGCAAAAACGGTCTCGTCCTGGCCGTTTCCGGCGGCTCTGACTCAATGGCACTCATGCGGCTGGCTGCGCGCTGGAACAGCGCACTGGAACCCCAGGCGCGTCCGGACATTCATGTTGTAACCGTGGATCACGGCTTGCGGCCGGAAGCGGCGGCGGAAGCCGAATTTGTAGTGCGCGAAGCGACGTCGCTGGGACTGTCGGCGCAGATACTGCAATGGGACGGGCCCCATCCCGAGACGGGCGTACCGGCGGCCGCCCGCGAAGCGCGGTATGCACTGATGGCCGAAGTTTGCCGGCACCAGCAAGCAGTGCTGGTAACAGCCCACACGCTTGAGGATCAGGCCGAAACCCTCGTCATGGCGCTGGCAAGAGGCGCCGGTGTCGACGGGCTTTCCGCCATGCAACCGGAAACCGAACTTAACGGGCTGACCGTCATCCGCCCGCTTCTTGAAATTTCCCGGGCACGGTTGCGTGCGACACTGATGCAATCCGGTGTGAGTTGGGTGGAAGATCCCACCAATAGCGATGCCGCATACGAACGGGTGCGGGTGCGTGAGGCCCTCAAGCAGCTGGAACAGCAAGGGGTGAGCCACGCAGACCTGGCGCGTTCGTCGCGCCGGCTTTCGCGGGCGCGGCAAGCGCTGGTTCAGGCTGCAGTTACCCTGACACGCGATGCGGTTGTCCACGAGGCGTCCGGATTTGCGCGTATCGGGCGGGAGCCATTTTTTCAGGCGCCGGATGAAATTCAGCTGCGATGCGTGCTGGCAACCACCAGGGCCTATGGCGGCGGCATGGTGCAGAGCCTTGCCGGTGCGGAAGGACTGCTGGCCTGGATGCAGGCGGGCACGGGAAAGGCAAGGACATTTGGCGGATGCCGCATCGTGCGCAGGGCCGTGGAGTTTGTGGTCGGGCGAGAGGCTGACCGGATCAATGAGGCGCCCGTGCGGATTGAACCGGGACAGTGTATTGCCGAATGGGACCGGCGCTACAATGTTTCAGCGGGTATCAAAGCTGATCCGGCAGAGTTGATGGTGTTGCGTGATGTGGACGAAAACCTGCTGCCGGCGCGGCCGGCAACCGTGCCGGATTTCGTGTGGCAGGGTCTTCCGGTGGTAATTGCCGGTGAAAATCAGGTGATCATGCCGGTTGATGGGGACAATCCCGGCTCGCAACGTCAACAAAATGTCGTGTTCCACCGCATTGCAGGCCCGAAAACGGCTCAATCTTAATTATCCTGCTTGAGTTAATCTTGGCAAAGGATAAAGACGTACCTATGTTAGGTTCAACCGAGATTTTCTATCTGGGTGGCAGTGCTGTTTATATAGGCCATCCCGACACATTCCTGAAAGGATGTATTGCCCGTGGGTAATTTCCGCAACTTCGCCGTGTGGGTGATCATTGCGATGCTCTTGTTCGCTTTGTTCAACCTGTTTCAACAACCCGGCAGCTCGACCCGGGCCGACAGCCTGACCTATTCAGAGTTTATTGCGAAGGTGGAAGCCGGTACGGTGCGTGATGTCACCATTGCGGGCGACCAGATTACCGGCAAGCTGAACGATGGCAAGGCGTTTGAAACCTTTGCGCCGAATGACCCCAACCTAGTCACCACACTCAGCGAAAAGGGTGTCAACATCAGTGCCCAGGCCGCCAACAGCGATGGCGCCTTCCCGGGCATGCTGCTGTCATGGTTCCCGATCCTGCTGATGATCGGTGTGTGGATTTTCTTCATGCGCCAGATGCAGGCCGGTTCCGGCAAGGCAATGGGCTTCGGCAAGTCGAAGGCCAAATTGCTGACCGAGCGCCATGGCCGGGTGATGTTTGAAGATGTTGCGGGCGTCGATGAAGCCAAGGAAGACCTGGAAGAGGTTGTGGAATTCCTGCGTGATCCGCACAAGTTCCAGCGTCTTGGCGGCAAGATTCCAAAAGGTGCTCTGCTGGTCGGGCCTCCCGGCACCGGCAAGACATTGCTGGCGCGCGCCGTTGCCGGCGAAGCCAATGTGCCTTTCTTCACCATATCGGGTTCGGATTTTGTCGAGATGTTTGTTGGCGTTGGCGCCAGCCGTGTGCGCGACATGTTCGAGCAGGCCAAGAAAAATGCCCCCTGCATCATCTTCATCGACGAGATTGATGCCGTCGGCCGGCACCGCGGCGCAGGCCTCGGCGGCGGCAATGACGAGCGCGAGCAGACACTCAACCAGTTGCTTGTTGAGATGGACGGCTTTGAAGCCAATGAAGGTGTCATCCTGGTTGCCGCGACCAACCGTCCGGACGTTCTGGACCCGGCCCTGTTGCGCCCGGGCCGTTTTGACCGGCAGATTGTCGTGCCGAACCCGGATGTGAAAGGCCGCGAGAAAATCCTGAAGGTGCATATGCGCAATGTGCCGCTGGCACCGGATGTCAATGCCAAGACGATTGCCCGCGGTACGCCGGGCTTTTCGGGCGCTGATCTTGCCAACCTGGTCAACGAGGCGGCTTTGCTTGCGGCGCGCCGCTCACGGCGCCTGGTGACGCAGTCGGACTTTGAAGACGCCAAGGACAAGGTCATGATGGGCGCGGAGCGCCGCTCCATGGCCATGAACGAGGAAGAAAAGCGGCTTACCGCCTATCATGAGGGCGGTCATGCCATCGTTGCCATGAACGTGCCGGCGGCTGACCCTGTTCACAAGGCGACCATCATTCCGCGCGGCCGGGCGCTGGGCATGGTCATGCAGTTGCCCGAGGGCGACCGCTATTCCATGAAGTTCAAGCAGATGACGTCGCGGCTTGCCATCATGATGGGCGGACGCGTGGCCGAAGAACTGACCTTCGGCGCCGACAATGTGACGTCGGGCGCGCAATCCGACATCGACCAGGCGACCAAGCTCGCCCGGGCGATGATCACGCAGTGGGGCTACTCCAAGGAACTTGGCATGGTGTCTTACGGTGATAACCAGGAAGAAGTATTCCTTGGGCACTCCGTGGCCAGGACCCAGAATATGTCGGAAGAGACAGCCCGCAAGATCGACAGTGAAATCAAGCGGCTGGTGGATGACGGCTACAAGACCGCCCGCACGATCCTGACCAAGAAGAAGAAGGATCTGGAAGCACTGGCGCAAGGGCTGCTTGAATACGAGACCCTGTCGGGTGATGAGATTACCGACCTTCTGAACGGCAAGCCGCCGTCGCGCGATGACGATGACAGCGCCAAGCCGAAGGCGAAGCCGGGATCATCAGTGCCGGTTACCAAGAAGAAAAAGGGTGATGAAGGGTCCGGCGAGCTGGAGCCGCAACCACAAACCTGAGTTTTCGATGCATGTTGCTACAGGCCGGATTTTCCCGATGGGAAAGTCCGGCCGATTTTTGTATAAGTCAGCCTGGGTTTGCAGGTGATGCCATCCTGATCTAGAGGGCCATTTCAACATGACCAGTTTGTATGTTCGCCCGGCCGGGCTGGTGTATGGCGCGGACGCGGCCCTGGCGATCGAAGCCGGCGCGGGCCTGCCGCTGGCAGGCGGGCGCATCTGCTGGACCATGGCGCTGGTCAGCGAAGATCGCGGTTCAAGCTGGACACCACGCAAGGTGGCCGCCCTCAAGGCGTCGCGTGACCATGATGTTGCAGGCTGGGTAAATCGGTTGAGCGCACCGCGCAAACCCGTTGCGGGTCTTGCGATGGATGCCTGCCATATCATGGGTATCGTCAATACCACGCCTGACAGTTTTTCCGACGGTGGCGTCAATGCGGATGCTGACAAGGCCATCGTCAACGCCAGGGCCATGGCAGATGCCGGCGCGGTGCTGCTGGATGTCGGCGGCGAGTCAACGCGCCCCGGATCCGATCCTGTGGACGAGATGGAGGAATGGCGGCGCATCGAACCGGTCATAACGACTCTCGTTGCTGACGGGTTGAGCGTGTCATGCGACACCCGCAAAGCGGCTATCATGCAAAAGGTGACAGAAGCCGGTGTTGCAATGATCAATGACGTGAGCGCATTGACCTATGACACTGACGCCCTGGCTGCCACCGCTTCGTCGGGTTTGCCGGTGTGCCTGATGCATGCGCAGGGTGATCCCAAGACCATGCAGCAGAAGCCTGAATACGACAACGTCCTGCTGGACGTTTACGACTGGCTGGACAAGCGTATTGAGACAGTTGAAGCATCCGGCATTTCGCGCGACCGTATCATTGCCGATCCCGGGATCGGTTTCGGCAAGACGTTCGACCATAATCTGGAGCTTTTAGCCGGGCTTGCCCTGTTTCACGGCCTTGGCGTGCCGGTTATGCTGGGTGCGTCGCGCAAAGGTTTCATCGGCTCCGTGACAGGCGAAAAGGTGGCCGCCAACAGGCAGACCGGATCTGCAACAGCCGCCCTGCTGGGCGCGATGTCGGCTGCCCAGTTTGTGCGTGTGCATGATGTGCCGGCGACGCGCCATGCACTGAGTATGTGGCGAGCAACAACCGCTCGGGACCAAGACTTGTAAACGCTGACGGTTTGCTTTGGTTTTAGCCGAAGTTTGGGTACATTGGTGCGCTATCAAAGACACTGGGTCTGATGTGCACAGCTGGCAGGGACTATCGAATGGACAAGGAATTTTTCGGCACTGACGGCGTACGGGGCAAGGCCAACAGCTATCCCATGCGGGCAGACACCGTGTTGAAAATCGGCATGGCGGCAGGCGCGTTGTACCGGCGCGGCAACCACCGTCATCGCGTGGTGATCGGAAAGGATACCCGGCTTTCCGGTTACATGGTGGAACAGGCCCTTACAGCCGGGTTTCTGTCCACCGGCATGGATGTGTTTTTGTTCGGGCCGGTTCCGACCCCGGCGGTTGCCATGCTGACCCGGTCGATGCGGGCTGACCTCGGTGTCATGCTGTCGGCTTCACACAACCCCTACCATGACAACGGCATCAAGATATTCGGCCCCGACGGCTACAAGCTGTCTGATGACCAGGAAAACGAAATCCAGAAACTGGTGCTGGCGCCCGATACAATTTCACTGGCGGCATCGGAACACATTGGCCGCGCCAAGCGTATTGAAGATGCCCAGGCCCGCTATATCGAGTTTGTAAAGAGCTCGTTTCCGAAGGAACTGACGCTTGATGGTCTGCGCGTCGTTGTCGACTGTGCCAATGGTGCGTCCTACCAGGTGGCGCCAACAGCCTTGTGGGAACTTGGTGCGGAAGTGATACCGGTCGGGGTCGAACCGAACGGCTTCAACATAAACGACGAGTGCGGCTCCACCCATCCACAGAAAGTGGCCGCGCAGGTGCGTAAGATGCGCGCCGATATCGGCATATCGCTGGATGGTGACGCGGACCGCTGCATTCTCGTCGATGAAAACGGCAATGTCATCGATGGCGACCAGGTCATGGCCCTGATTGCGACCTCCTGGTACAAGCAGGACCTGCTGCGCGGTGACGGGCTGGTTGCGACCATTATGTCCAACCTTGGCCTCGAACGCCTGATGGCCTCTCACAACCTGACGCTCGAGCGTACCCGGGTCGGCGACCGCTATGTCGTGGAACGCATGCGTTCAGGCGGTTTCAATGTGGGCGGTGAGCAGTCGGGACATGTTGTGCTGTCGGATTTCAATACGACCGGCGATGGCCTGATTGCAGCGCTCCAGGTGCTGGCGGTGCTGGTGCAGAACGGCGGTTCGGTAAGTGATATCTGCCGGATGTTCGAACCGGTTCCGCAGGTGTTGAAAAATGTCCGCTATGGTGCCGGCAAGCCGCTGGAGCAGGACCCGGTCATCAAGGCGATTGCCGCGGCAGAAGAGAAGCTGGGTAATTCGGGCAGGCTGGTCATTCGAAAATCCGGAACCGAGCCGCTGATCCGCGTCATGGCGGAAGGCGACAATGCCGACCTGGTAACTTCCGTGGTCGACGACATCGTCGCCGAGGTTCAGCGTCACGCCGCCTAGCGCGGGCACTCCAGTATCCGGAATCCGGTTTTTAAGCTGGTTGAATAGCTGAAAAACTCCTGTTTTGCGCGGTTGTCCTGCACTTTTCGGGCGTCCTCGAAAAAACTGCAAACATGCTTAAGAGGTTCTTAAGCGGTTTGGTTAATTATCTCCATTGAAGGTTTGGTCCAGACGGTATCCGGAACATGAAACCGGGATTGAACGGCAATTGGCAAGTTTGCTTCTCAACCATGAGAAGCGTTCAGTGAATGGAGAGTACAAATGATGGGTCGCACGCTGCTGAGAGTGTGTTTCGCTGCACTGGGGTTGAGCGTTGCTGGGGCAGCTCACTCCGCGGACTATGACGGCCGGTTGCCGGATGACGGTTTTAGTGGCTTTCTGGGTTGTCTGTATGCCCGTGTTGACGGCGGCGCATCGATGTATGATCGCCCCAATGTCATTCAGCCAATCGGCAACGGCTTTAGCAGCGATGGCGCGGGGAGTTATACCTCTACGGCGATTAACCCGGAGATTGATCCGACCGGTTTCTTTGAAGGCGGTCTCGGCTGTCAGGTGTCCAGCAGCCTGCGCATCGAGGTCACCGGAGGCATCCATCTTAAATCATCCCTGACCGATGCGTTTACAGGCGTTGATCCGGATACACTGAGTGCAGATATCGGATCACAGCACGTATTTGTCTCAACATTCTGGGATATCACCAACTATGGCGGGTTCACACCATATGTCGGCGGCGGCATTGGTGCAGCAAGGCATGAGATATCGGGATTGACCGGTCCGTTAGGCGCGGCTGACGGCAGTCAATACGACTTCGCTTATCATGTCAGTATCGGTGTTGCCTACGACATTACATCGAACCTGAAGTTTGATCTGGCCTATCGCTACATTGATCTGGGAGAGGTTATTTCGGGAATTGATACCGCACCACCTGTTGGTGTTGATTCTGGAGCCATGAGCGTAGACAGCATTCAAGCTCATGAAGTAAAGGTCGGCCTGCGCTATCATTTCGGAGAGTCTACCTGGTAACAGACTTACGGAGGGCGATCTCCGTTAAAGAAAGACCCCGTATTTTTTGAGGGGAAACGAAGGCTCGCATGTTCAGGATTCCGGCGGTGGAACCAGGCATGCGGGCCTGTTTTTTGGCTGATGGTTAAGGGTGAGTAACCCGAACGTGTCGCAACGGCGCGAATTTGACGTCATTTTGGTAACCTTGGTAAGACGTCGTTTTGATGCCTCAATGACGACCGCAAACAGACACCTTGATCCGGTATTTCTCTGTCTCATGCGAGTGGGCGGATGTGCATGTTTCATGACCTGTTGGGCAACAACAGATCAGGCATGAACATCTACAAAGCAGGGATACCCCTAGAGTATCGGGGAAAAGGAGTTAGAGGTGATGAGTTTTCTGAAAACGGGCCTTCTGGCCACAACTATTGTTGCGTTCATGGCGCCGGCAGCTATTGCCGCCGATATCGATACAGCGCCGCAACCGGCGCCTGCGCCTTTCGTGCAGCAGGACGATAATTATGTGTCGGGCTGGTATGTTCGGGGTGATGCGGGATTTTCGTGGCTCGACATCAGTGGTCTTGGTGACGGTGGTGCTGCCGTTGCAGGCGGTGGTGTGGGTTATCAGATCAACCAGTATTTCCGTACGGATCTGCGCGCTGATCATGCATTTGACCACGATGCGGGCCCATTTGACGTGAGCGCCACCACAGTGTTGTGGAACGCCTATGTTGATGTGCCATTGTCCATGGGCTTCACACCCTATGTCGGCATTGGTGCGGGCTATGGCTTCGTTGATTATTCCGGCGCGGGTTCACCTTCGGATGACGAAGGCTTTGCCTGGACAGCGACCGCTGGTGTTGCATTCCAGATGAGCCAGAATATCACGCTGGACGCGGGCTATAACTACCGTGAGATCGATGTTTCAGGCCCCAACTATGCCGATCATGTCGTGACCGGCGGTCTGCGCTGGAGCTTCTAGATCGCTTTCGAAAAAAATCAGCCAGGTGACATCTGGTTGTGACAACCAGTCGTCACGCTGATCGTGAATGTCTGCCTGACAGTCTTGTGGCGGCACAGCACCTGACGGCCTGCTCTTCTCCCGGAGCAGGCCGTTTTGTTTTGTTGACTTCTCATTTACCTGCATCAGCACTGCGTCGAATTCGCACTTGATTGCAGGCACGCCTTCCAGTATCCCGGTCAGTGGGACACCTCTCCCCAACGAGAGGCTTTTCATCTGGAAGGATGACCAGAAATGACTATTGCAAAACCGGCAGCGCGGCCGGCCAACCCGCGTTTTTCGTCCGGCCCATGTGCCAAGATACCCGGCTGGACAACCGATATCCTGAAATCTGCCTTTCTCGGACGCTCGCATCGCGCAGGCGACGGCAAGCTGCGTCTGAAACGCGCGATTGACCTGACGCGAGACGTGCTGCAGGTGCCGGACGACTACCTGATCGGTATCGTGCCCGCCTCCGACACTGGTGCGGTTGAAATGGCCATGTGGAGTCTGCTGGGTGAGCGTGGCGTGGACATGCTGGCCTGGGAAAGCTTCGGCGAGGGCTGGGTGACCGACGCGGTCAAGCAACTCAAGCTGGATGATGTGCGGCTGATCAAGGCAGGCTATGGCGAGCTGCCGGACTTGTCTGAAGTTGATTTTGACCGTGACGTGGTCTTCACCTGGAACGGCACGACCAGCGGTGTGCGAGTGCCAGATGGCGATTTCATCCCGGCAGACAGGGCAGGGCTGACCATATGCGATGCAACGTCAGCTGCATTTGCGCAGCGGCTGGATTTTTCAAAACTCGATGTGGTGACCTATTCCTGGCAGAAGGTGCTCGGCGGAGAAGGCGGTCACGGCATGCTGATCCTGTCGCCACGTGCTGTTGAGCGGCTGGAACATTATACGCCGCCATGGCCGCTGCCCAAGATTTTCCGTCTGACCAAGGCCGGCAAGATAAATACCGGTGTCTTCAGGGGCGAAACCATCAATACGCCGTCCATGTTGTGTGTTGAGGATTACATCAAGGCACTGGAGTGGGCGCAGTCCGCCGGTGGCCTGGGTGGACTGATGGCGCGTGCCGATGCCAATGCGGGTGCGCTGAACGCCTGGGTCGATCGCACTGACTGGATTGAAAACCTGGCCGTGGCAAAAGCAACCCGCTCGAACACGTCCGTGTGCCTGAAACTGTCGGCGACCGCGGTATCCGGGCTGAGTGACGACGAGGCAGCCGGCCTGCCAAAGAAAATCGTCAGGCTTCTGGAGGCCGAAGAAGCGGCGTTCGACATTGGCGCCTATCGCGATGCACCGGCTGGCCTTCGCATCTGGTGTGGCGCAACGGTTGAAACGTCCGATGTGGAAGCACTGACGTCCTGGCTTGACTGGGCCTACGTGCAGGCATCTGCGTCGACTGCCGCCTGAAGAACCCGACATTTCACCTGAACAAACAGAATTTCCAAAACCGGAGCAAGCCCGATGGCACCTCGTGTACTCGTATCTGACAAACTCTCACCCGCCGCGATTGAAATTTTCAAGGCGCGCGGCATCGATGTGGACTTCGAACCTGACCTTGGCAAGGACAAGGATGCGCTGCTGGCGCGCATTGCCGATTATGATGGTCTTGCCATCAGGTCTGCCACCAAGGTCACCGCCAAGATCATAGAGGCTGCAACCAATCTGAAGGTGATCGGCCGGGCGGGAATCGGGGTCGACAATGTTGAAATCCCGGCGGCTTCGGCAAGGGGTATCATCGTGATGAACACGCCGTTCGGCAACACGATCACCACGGCGGAACACGCCATTTCAATGATGCTGGCGCTGGCGCGGCAGATACCGGAAGCCAATGCCTCAACCCAGGCCGGGAAATGGGAGAAATCGCGCTTCATGGGGGTCGAGCTGTTCAACAAGACGCTCGGTCTGATCGGGTGCGGCAATATCGGATCCATAGTTGCCGACAGGGCGCTGGGCCTGCGCATGCGGGTCATCGCCTTTGACCCGTTCCTGTCGGAAGAGCGAGCGGTCGAGCTTGGCGTGGAGAAGGTTGAACTGGAAGACTTGCTGAAGCGTGCGGATTTCATTTCGCTGCATACGCCGCTAACCGACAAGACCCGGAACATCCTGAATGCCAAGGCGATGACGCAGATGAAAAAAGGCGTGCGTATCGTGAATTGTGCCCGCGGCGGCCTGGTGTCCGAAGAAGCGCTCAAGGCGGCCCTTGACGCCGGGCATGTAGCAGGTGCCGCACTGGATGTTTTCGAGGTTGAGCCGGCCAAGGAGAATTCGCTGTTCGGCCATCCGAACGTGGTCTGCACGCCCCACCTTGGCGCGGCCACGTCGGAAGCCCAGGAAAATGTTGCGCTGCAGGTTGCAGAACAGATGTCCGACTATCTGTTGCAGGGTGCCGTTTCCAATGCGCTCAACATGCCGTCAATTTCGGCTGAGGAAGCACCGCGGCTGAAGCCGTTCGTGGCGCTAGCCGAACAGTTGGGGTCATTTGCAGGGCAGGCGACGGAGAGCTCGATCAAGGCTGTTGCGATTGAATACGCAGGCGATGTGGCCGAAATGAACATCCGGGCGCTGACGTCTGCATTGCTGGCAGGTCTGTTCCGCCCCATTCTCGGCGACGTCAACATGGTGTCTGCGCCTGTCATGGCCAAGGAGCGCTCGATCAAGGTGGATGAAGTGCGCCAGACCAAGCGCGGCGTTTATGAGAATTATATCCGGTTGACCGTCAGAACCACCAATCAGGGGCGTTCGGTGGCAGGTACGGTTTTCTCCGACGGCAAGCCGCGTATCATCCAGATCAAGGGCATCAATATGGAAGCTGAACTCGGCAAGCAGATGATTTATGTGACGAACGCGGACAAGCCTGGATTTATCGGCGCGTTTGGGCGCCTTTTGGGTGATGCAGATGTCAATATCGCGACGTTTAACCTCGGTCGTGACGAAGCGGGCGGCAATGCCATCTGCCTGGCAGAGATAGATGGTCGCGTAACGCCGGACCTGCTTGCCAAGATCGAGGCGCTGCCTCAGGTGCAACAGGCCAAGTGCCTGACCTTCTGAGGCTAATCTTCGGCCTTTACCGATTCAATGTAGAACAGCAGGTCTTCGGCCTGCTGTTCGGAAAACTCCCATTTGGGCATCGGATCATGGCCCAGCGGAAGGCCTTCCAGCAGCTGGTCGGCCACGCCTTCCAGTGTCAGGTTTGGCACCAGGGTGGAAAACGGCGGGGATTTTTCCTCTTTACCGGGCCCGGGACCCTCAATTGCGTGGCAGCGCATGCATAACAGTTGCGCGAGTTCCTTGCCGCGCTGAATGACGGCTGCTTCATCGTCGCCGCGCGCCGGTGCCTGCGCGACGGTCATTGCCAGGATCACCAATCCGGACATGACAGGTGTGAACTTGAAAGACAGCAAGATGTAACTTTCCCGGCGCAAAGCGGTATTCTGGCATGGCCAGATGTTTCAATTCAGGCGGCCTATTTCGGTCACCGCCCAGGTTCCGGAAGAACTTTGTGGGTTCAATTGAGCCGATGATGCTCTAGCATAACCTACTTCAGGTCGAGAGTGGCGACTTTGAGGGAAGTCAAATGATGAAATTGCATTGCGTACTGCTGTCTGGTGTTTTTCTGTCGTTAAGTCTCGTACCGGCGCTGGCGGATGAAATTCGAACCGAGCTTGATCTTGTGGAAGTGACGGTGAACCCCCGCGGTGCACAATTGACGCGAACCGGGCTGGTTGAGCTGCCGGCCGGGGCGCATGAACTGGTCCTCGACACGCTGCCGCAGGGGATCATGGCAGCATCGGTGCAGGTCGAGGCAGTGTCTGTCAGCGACGCTGAAATCGGAACTGTTGATGTCTCAAGGATAGCGCTCGATCCCGAGCAGGAAGCAACCGGCAAGCGCAAGTCCTTGCAGGACGAACTGGAAGCGCTGGCACGGGACCGGGCAAGGCATGAGCGTGTACGTGTCGATGCCCAGTTTCGCCGGGCAACGCTTGAACGACTGACAGGCGGCTTTGCAGCGATACCGTTTGCCAGCGGTGACAAACCGGTGCTGTCGCCTGAGCAGATCGGAAACCTGTTGCTGCTGACCAGTCGCGAGCTGTCGGAAATCTCTTCCGTGGTGCTGGAGGCAGACCAGGCGATTGTGCAGATCGGCAAGCGCGAACAGGTTTTGCGGCGCCAGTTGCAATTGCTTGCAACAACGCCGAAGGCACGCACGAGAGTTGCTATTCAGGTCAGCGCATCGGCACCTGCGAAAATGACATTGTCCGTGAAGTATTCGGTGTCTGATGCAGGCTGGCGCCCGGTATATGATGCTCGCCTGAAATTGCCGGCGGGCGGAAAACCGGCGGAGTTGAAGCTGGTGCAGCGCGCCCTTGTGTATCAGCGGTCCGGAGAGGCGTGGGACGGCGTGGCCCTGAAGCTGTCCACAGCCACAGTGACCGGGCGGACGGCTTCTCCCATCCTGCAGCCTGTCGCCATCGGGCCACAGCCGGACAAGGTGCGGCCAGCTCAACCGGCGCTTGAAAGCTTTTCCGATACAACCGGTACGCAGGAAATGCGGTCAAAGACTGCCGCTGGACTTGCCGCATCGGCGCCAGCGCCGGTTCGACAGCGTCAGGCCGAAGTCAGCAATGCCGGGTTTCATGCGGTTTATTCAATTGCCGGGCAGACAAGCGTGCCCAACAGCGGTGCCTTGAAATCTGTGCGCATTGGTGCCCGGACGGTTGAACCGGCAATACGAGTTGATACAGCACCGCACGTCGATCCGGTCGGCTACCTGACAGGCGTTTTCACGATTGCGGGCGAGACCCCGTTGCTTGCCGGTGAGGTTTCGCTGTTTCGGGACGGCGTGTTTGCGGGCAAGGCCCGCATGCGCCAGATTGCACCTGGAGAAGAAACCGAACTCGGGTTTGGCCGTGATGATCTGGTTCGCGTCATCCGACGGGAAGTTGAGAACACCGCAGGCTCCAGTGGCATCATTACCGAACAGAGCACCCTGAGGCGATTGTATGTGACCAGTATCGAAAACCTGCATACGTTTGCTGTCCAGGTGCACGTTACAGACAGAATGCCCTATTCCACCCACGAAGAGGTCGTGGTGGACATGTTGCGTGAGACAACCGAGCCGAGCGTGACTGAACCGGACAACAAAAAAGGGATTGTGGTATGGGATGTGCCGCTTGAACCTCAGGCAAAGTCCGAAATCAGGTTCGGTTACACCGTCGTGCATCCCTCCCAGATGAAGCTGGCGATACCGCGCTAGACCACAAACCTGCCCGGTTCAGGTACAGTTCAGCGGATAAAGGTCGCAGACTGTCCACAGGATTGCCGCTGCGGCACTGCGCAGCAGGCATTTTGCTTTCCAAACGGGTGATACCAAAGGCCAGTTTTTCGCGTCCACTGGACATTGTCATGCTCCACTTGTGGTCGGCCAGGCCACGGCGTGAAGCATGCCTAGCCAGTAAACGCGAAAAATTGGTCAAAGGTGTCAATAATCGGTTCCTTTGGTATTGGTAGCAGTGTAAAGACTTGCAACGGCCCTGCTGCTTGAACGCGGTGAGGGCCGTTCGCTTTTCTTAATGCAACTTGGGTGGGCCTGGAGATGGCAAATGTAGTGGTGGTTGGCGCTCAGTGGGGCGACGAGGGCAAGGGCAAGCTGGTCGACTGGCTGTCTGAGCGCGCAGATGTGGTTGCGCGGTTCCAGGGTGGGCACAATGCGGGTCACACACTGGTCATTGACGGAGTGACCTATAAGCTGTCCCTGTTGCCATCCGGCATTGTGCGCCCCGGCAAGTTGTCGATTATCGGCAACGGCGTGGTAATTGATCCCTGGGCACTTGGTGACGAGATAGACCGGTTGGTGTCGCAGGGCGTGGACGTAACGCCGGACAATCTGCGTATCGCGGAAAACGCAGTGCTCATTCTGCCGCTGCATCGTGAGCTGGACGGCATGCGCGAAGTCGCCGCCGGTGCCGGCAAGATCGGTACCACGGGGCGCGGCATCGGGCCGGCGTACGAGGACAAGACGGGCCGGCGTGCAATCCGTGTGTATGACCTGAAAAACCAGGCAACGCTGGACGCCAAGATCGAACGGCTGCTGGCGCATCACAATGCGCTGCGGCGCGGGTTGGGCGAAGCCGAAGTGGACGGACGTGCGCTGCGCGAGGAGCTGCTGGCCATCGCTCCGCGTATACTTCCCTTCATGGATACCACATGGGGCTTGCTGGACGATGCACGGCGGCAGCAAAAGCGCGTCCTGTTTGAAGGGGCGCAAGGTATCATGCTGGATATTGACCACGGCACTTATCCATTTGTGACATCGTCCAACACGGTTGCAGCTCAGGCAGCAACCGGTTCCGGTGTTGGCCCCGATATGCTGAATTATGTACTTGGCATCGCCAAGGCCTATACGACGCGGGTCGGTTCAGGCCCGTTCCCGTCAGAGCTGTTTGATGAAACCGGCGAGAAGCTCGGCGAGCGCGGCCGCGAATTCGGGACTGTCACCGGCCGCAAGCGGCGCTGTGGCTGGTTTGACGCGGTGATGGTGCGTCAGGCGATCAAAACCGCCGGTATTTCCGGTATTGCGCTGACCAAGCTTGATGTCCTGGATGGCTTTGAGGAAATCAAGGTTTGCACCGGTTACAAGCTTGATGGTGAAACGATCGAGCGGCTGCCGGCGGGGCAGGGCGCGCAAGCACGGGTCGAACCGGTGTTTTCCAGCTTTGAAGGTTGGAGTGATACGACAGCCGGCGCACGTTCGTGGGCGGAGTTGCCGGCCCAGGCAGTGAAGTATGTACGCCAGATCGAGGAACTGATTGATTGTCCGATTGCGCTTCTGTCCACCAGCCCTGAGCGTGAAGACACCATCTTGATGCGCGATCCGTTCGAGGACCAGGTAAGATAGCCAAAACCGGCCCGTCTAGCCTGAAACCACCTCGGCGCCATCGACGTCAGCCTGGCCGCCGGTCTGGCGGCGTATGTATTCAGCGAATTCACTGATAACAACCGATGCCAGCGAGGTCTGCGGAATGGCTTTTCCGAACAGATATCCTTGTGAATAGTCGCAACCGAGGTCCGCGACCCGCGTTGCGTGGTTCTCGGTTTCAATGCCTTCCGCTGTGACCTTCATGTCCAGCAGGCGTCCAACTTCGACAATCTTGGACAGCAGGGCATGGGCTTTTGGGTTGTGGTCGGATGCGCGAATGAATGCCTGGTCCACCTTCAGTTTGTCGAAGGTGAAGCGCCACAGATAGTTGAGACTGGAGTATCCCGTTCCGAAGTCGTCCAGTGCGATCTTGATGCCCAGTGCCTGCAGCTCGGAGAGCTGCTTGAATACTGGATCAGTGTCGCCGATCATGATGCCTTCGGTCACTTCAAGTTCGATGCGACCGGGATCGACGCGGGTGTCCTTGATGATTTTCTGCACTTCGAAAACAAGATTTCCGGAGTTGAACTGCTGGACCGACAGATTGACCGCCATGCCGATGTGTTTGGGGAGGCCGGCGACAGTTTTGCAGGCCTCGCGCAGTGTCCACAGGCCGATTTCCTCAATGCGGCCGATGCGTTCAGCGACAGGGATGAACTTGTCCGGGCCGATTTTTTCACCATCGGCGGTGGTCAGTCTCAGCAAGGCTTCGAAACTGCACAGCTTGCGGGTTCTGGACTCTACGACAGGCTGATAGTGCAGTTCGAATTCATTGTTCTGGCAGGCGTCTTCGACAGCTGCCGCGATACGGTCAATTTCACGGAATTCCAAAACGGTGTCGCTGTCATAGGTGACCAATTGATGACCACCATTGGTCTTTGCTGCGCGCAGTGCGAGTTCGGCGTGGTGATGCAGTTCATCACAGCTGTGAAGACCAGCGGTTGATGTTGCCGCGCCAATGCTGGCAGACAGGCGAATAACGTTCTGTCCGAAGTTGAAGGGTTGCAGGAATGCCTGCTGCAGCGTCTTGTGCATGCGCTTGCCGGTTGTCTCGTCGGCGATGACGCCAAACGTATCGCCATTGATGTGCGCGCAAACAACGGAGTTGCCGCAGGCAAGGCGCAGTCTCTCCGCCACCAGTCTCAGCAACATGTTGCCGACCGAGTTGCCCAGCCGTTCATTGACGCGGGTGAAGCGGTCCAGGTTGAGCAGGTACAGATTGGTCGTCGTATGTTGCGCCACCTCCTGCGAATGAGCCGTTGCCAGCATCTCCAGAAATGCGGGCTGGTTGGGCATGCCGGTTATTGAATCGTTCTCGTTCGAACGGTTCGAGTTGCGCAGCGCTTCCTGGCGGGATGCGAGCCTGGCCATCAAACTCACAAACAGCAGAAAACTGATTGCGATTGAAAATATGGCGCCAATCTTGATCGCTCCAACCACCAAAACATCATGGAAACCACTGGCGTCCACGTCAGTTACGATCGTGCCGATTTTCCTGCCACCGTTGGTGATCGGCAAGGTAATCCTGGTGTGGAATGCCGGCCTTGCCGCATTGGGCGGCGATGCGGCGTCATCAACCAGAACCCTCAGAGTTCCGGCTTTATCATAAATGCGATATCCCAGGATCGGGCCGACAGACTGGACGTTGCCAAGGCTTCGAACCGGTTGAGCATTTCGTCGTGGCGTTGTCAGGAGTTGCGGAAGATACGGAGTGGTTTCAGCGATCTGGGTGGACCAGGCGTGGGCCAGTTCAACAGCTTTTTCATGAGAGAGGCGGTTGATTTCAATCCGCGCGAAGTTGATCCCGACGACCAGCAGCAGGGCACCGACACAAAACAAAAACGCGTTTGTCAGAAAACGCGGTGTTTTTTGGAATCCCAGAACCTTCAGCAAAGCTATTTCAGCTGGTGAGCCAACCGCCCCGATTGTTCATGCGTGCCGTTGAACAATAGCGGATCGGGGTTTCGAAAGAGTAACTTTCCGGGTCGCATTTTGCATCAAATCAGGATGATTTTTGGCTGAATCAACCAAAAATCATCCCTTGATCGTGTACGGAGTGTCGGGGCAGCTGCACGGGGTCTGCCGAAACCGTTTCGCCCTGGGGTCAGGCCAGCATTTCGGCTGATGCCTTCCTGACGGCTTTTTCCACTTTTTCGTAGGCCTTCACCTCAATCTGGCGAATGCGTTCACGCGAAACTTCAAATTCCTGCGACAGGTCTTCCAGTGTCAATGGATCTTCCGACATGCGGCGGGCTTCAAAAATACGCCGTTCGCGTTCGTTCAACCCGTTCATGGCCTGATGCAGCAGCTTGGAGCGCATATCCTGTTCTTCGCTTTGCTCATAGGCCACATCCGGCGTTTCGGTATCGTCGACCAGCCAGTCCTGCCATTCGCCGCCGGATTCGCCGTCTTTCGACAGCGGAGCGTTGAGCGATGCATCACCACCCAGGCGACGGTTCATCGAAATCACATCCTGTTCCGGCACGCCAAGACGGGTTGCAATCTCGGTCACCTGATCCGGTTTGAGATCGCCGTCCTCAAGGGCCTGAATCTGGCCCTTTACCTTGCGCAGCTTGAAGAAAAGTTTCTTCTGGCTGGCAGTCGTGCCCATTTTCACCAGTGACCAGGAGCGCAGGACATATTCCTGGATGGATGCCTTGATCCACCACATGGCATAGGTGGCCAGGCGGAAACCTCTTTCAGGTTCAAAGCGCTTGACCGCCTGCATGAGCCCGACATTGCCTTCGGAAATGACTTCCGACACCGGCAGGCCGTAGCCGCGGTAACCCATGGCAATTTTCGCCACCAGGCGCAAATGACTGGTTACCAGCTTGTGCGCTGCGTCACGATCTTCGTTATCGCGCCAGTTCTTGGCGAGCGTGTATTCCTCATCGGGTTGCAGCATGGGGAATTTACGGATTTCCTGCAGATAACGCTGCAAGCCGCTTTCACCGGACAGTACCGGCAGATTGCTACCTGTTGTTGTCATTGTTTTTGTACCTTTCACCCCGGCAGGGGTAATTTCTGCCCTAAGTTAACCTCGATATAGGCAGTGAAGCGTCTGATTTAAAGGCTTCAGCGGCGTAATAGCATTACAGTTTGGTCACGTTTGCATGACTTTAAACCTTTACGTCAAGGTCAAATTTTATCCAAAAGATCCTGCATGTCGTCTGGTAACGCAGACCGGAACAGCATTGGATCACCTGTTTCGGGGTGCTCGAAACCCAAAGTTTCGGCGTGCAGCGCCTGGCGAGACAGTGTTGCGAGGCTCTCACGTGCTGCATCATTGAGTTTGCTGGCGGACGCCGTGTGGCTGGACCCGTAAACCCTGTCTCCCAGCAAGGGGGTACCGATATGGGCCAGGTGGACCCGGATCTGGTGGGTTCTGCCGGTTTCCAGCCGGCAGCGCACGAGGGAGGCTGTTGTTTCTCCGGACGCCGGCAATGAACGTATGGTTTCGTAGTGGGTGATCGCCTGGCGTCCTCCGGACTTTGCCACCGCCATCTTGATCCGGTTGGCGGTGCTGCGGGCGATGAGCGTGTCGATGGTGCCGCGGCGCGGCTGGGGCTCGCGCCACACTATAGCGAGATATTGTCTGGACAGCCGGCCGTCGCGCCCGTGCGCGGCAAACTGTTCCGACAATGAACGGTGTGCCTTGTCGGTCTTGGCAACCACCAGCAGGCCTGAGGTTTCCTTGTCGAGGCGGTGAACGATGCCGGGCCGCTTGACACCGCCTATACCCGACAGGCTGCTGCCGCAATGTGCGATCAGTGCATTGACGAGTGTACCGGTCCAGTTGCCCGGACCCGGATGCACAACCAGACCGGCAGGCTTGTCGACAACAACTACCTGATCGTCTTCATGCACGATTGTCAGCGGGATGTTTTCTGCACGAGGTTCGGGGTCCTCCGCTTCGGGAAGAATGACGGAAACAACAGATCCGGGTTTGACCTTGAATGAGGCGTCGACTATGGATGTGCCGTCCACGTTCACATGGCCTTGCGAAATAAGCATCTGGAAGCGGGCGCGGGAATGGTCGTCACTGGCCTGACCAAGTAGTTTATCCAGCCGTTCGGTGGCTGGTCCATCGTGGGTCAATTCGAATATTTCTTCCGGATCAGGCATGGTCAATAACCAGGTTTCAAAAAATTCAACAAAGCCAGATGATGATGATGACCTGCCGGTAGGAGACTCACCGGGGTTTATCTTTCTCAAGATTGCCGTCTACACGATGGGTCTGATGATTGTAGCGGGTTTTGCGTTTCTTATCTACACGCTGGTCAATCGGGCCAGTACATTGCCGCCTCCGATGGTGAGTGCGGAAGAAGCGATAGAACTCGCGGTGGGGCCAGGAGAAACAGTGCAGTCAGTGTCGCTGAACAGAGGCTCTCTGGCCATTCATGTGCGCCGCCCTGACGGCAGCGAAGCCATTATTGTCTACAGCCTTGCCAGGCAGGGCATCGTGCAGCGCCTCAACATCAAGCCGCAGTAACGCCAAAAGCGGCTGCGTCATGAATTTCCGGGCACATCGCTGTGCAGCGCCCTGATGCGCTGGGCCAGCGAGATGATATTGTTGTTTCCCGCATTCGCGCCTGCTGCCAGGGTCTTGCCGACAGGCTGACTGTTGTCCTGGGCCACCGCCGTGACCTCCATGGACGAACCCGGCAACTTGACTTCAGCCATTGCGACAGGTTCGGCAATCTCGGTTTCAGCTCCAGATTTAGCCTTGCTGGCTTTCGCAGACGCAGACTGTTGCTGTTGTTCAGCCGATTTTTCCTGCGGGCCGTCAGCATCTGATTTCGCATCGTCAGCCGGTTTCTTTGCGGCCTTGTCCTTGGCGGTGTCTGCGGGATCGGACTTCGGATTCGCCTTGCGGGCTTTAGTGGATTTCTTGGTTGCCTCTGCCTTTTCATCCTCTGCCTTTTTATCCTCCGGTTTTTCGGAAGTGGCAGGGTTTTCGGCGGCGTCAGCATCCATATCGGTGTTGTTCTTGTTCCACATTTCGTCCAGGCGGGACAACTCTTCGGTCAGGGTTTCAGTTTCACGCTCGGTCTCGATGATTTTCTGCTCAAGCTGCTCGCTCGCGTTTACCTGACCGGACTTGAGCAGCATGTCCTGATTAGGAGTGGCCGACTTTTCATTCGTCTGCTTGGATTTTGTCTTGCCGGCGGCAGCGACCCTGGCATCGGCTTCGCGTGACCGGTTTATCTGCTCGCGCAAGATTGCCAGTTCATCCTGCTGCACTGACAAATCCTGGCGTTGTTCGTCAATTTGACGGGTGAGGGAGTTCATTTCCTCAATACGCTGGCGCAGTCTTTCCTGGGCATTCTCGAACTTTGACGACGCCATTCCCGTCAGGTCGGCCGAGGCCGGAGGGTTGTCGCTCTTGAGCGTCTCAATGATGAACCACTGATCCGAGACCTTGGCTTCGGCAACTTTCAGCTTGCTTTGCAATTCGATGGATATTTCTTCCTTGGCCTGCAGAAGATCCTTCGCCTGCTGGAGCAATTCAGTCCGGTCCGTCAATTCACGCTCGAGTGCAGTTATCTGCAAGCGGAGATTGTCGGCGTCCTCGTCACGCTTGGTCAGTTCATCATCGCGGCGGCTGATTTCATCAGCCAGGTGTTCGATGCGGTTTCTGTTCCGGGACGCTTCAGCCATCTGCTCGGCCATGCGGGTTTTCAAATCATCGAGCCGCAGCTGCAGGCGTCGGCCCTGCATGGCGTATTCCGCCTTCAACCGGTCCCTGTCTGCCCTGAGCTCGGCAATGGCCGACGGCGCGCGACGTTCAACCCGGCGTTTCCCGAGACTGACTGCGTAAGTCCAAAGCCCGCGTACAACCAGCAATCCAACCAGAAGCGCACCGACAAACCCCAGTGCAACCAGCATGATAGTCTCAATTTGAGACATGAGTCCTCCAGAGGGCAATGACCACACAATTGTCGGATGGGACCCAAACATGCGGTGCGCCACAAACGACTAACAAATGGTAGTTCCGGCAACCTACCTGTCGAATTAGATTGCCAGAGCGTCAATCGTAGTACACTGCACGATTGGTGTGAAGGTTAATTGTGCGATAGCCCGTGTTTATCGTGTTGAAAAGCAAAACTCCCACTTAGCAAGCATGTAACTCACAACCGGATTCCATGCCTTTTCCCAAAGGCCGGCTTGGGCGGGGACGTGTGCGAAGGCAAGTATACTTCCGCCTGTCCCCATCCCGGCGTTATCTGCACCATACAACTATGGCGAGCGTCAAAACGGGTTCAGTGTGGGGTATTCGGTGTATTTTAGGTATCCCACATTGGCACCGAGGCGAGCGCCGACGCCGGTGCGGATCGGCGCCAGTTTGAGTTCTTCGTTCGACTGAAAGTTCACACCCAGCCCACCGACCATGTAAGCGGACCCTTCAATGCCAATGAAACGGTCATAAATCTGGGTTTCGCGGTTGATGTTGTACACCAGAACCAGGACCCGGGAGCCGTTGCCGCCAAGATCAAACCCGACAGACGGGCCCTGCCAGTAAACCTTCTTGCGGGTGCCGTCCTTCATGAACAGGATGCCTTCCCCGTAGCGCAGCCCGCCAAAGAATGCGCCGGAGGCCTCTTCACCGATGATATAGCCGGACGGACGGCCTGCCTGTGAAAACACGGTCTCGACAGCCTTGGCAACGCCCTTGGTGGTGGTGCCGAACCAGCGATGGCCGCCCTGGACAATTTCTTCCGGGCTGTATGTGTTTGCCTCGGACTGCTCATATCCCGAGCGCGAGTATGACGTGCCGTCGTCGGCATCTGCGCCGCGCGCCTGGGCACGGTTTTCCAGGCCTGACAATGTTGAAAATGCTGTGATGGAAAGGCTCGCAAACGCAGCGAGCGCGAGGATACGTTTCATATGTTTTACTCACCTGATACTGACAAACTCAAACAACTGCCCAGCCATCAAGGGCAGTAAACTCAGATCAGTATGCGTGATGAGGCGTTAATGGACCGTATACGATTAACAAAATATTGCTGAAACAGAAGATTAAGAATGCGTTCAGCATGCAAGGTTCAGCAGCCTTGCGCCGACACCGACGCAATGAAAGCGGGATTGTCGAAACCGCGGCCTGCCTTGCCATACCGAAGCGGTTCTCCGGCTGCCTCGAATACCTCGCCACCTGCGGCAGCCAGCACCGCATGACCGGCCGCGGTGTCCCACTCCATGGTGCGGCCAAAGCGCGGATACAGGTGGGCCTTGCCGCTGGCCAGCAGGCAGAATTTCAGGGACGAACCGGCAGGCACAATTTCCGCAACATCGCGTTGTGCCAGCCAGGCATCGGTTGTTTCATCACGATGTGAGCGGCTGGCAACCACCTTGATACCTGATGCCGGCAATGCCGGGCATTCGATACGCTGCAGCGCCGGGGCCGCCGGAAAACTCTCGTCAGCTTCCAAGGAAGTTTCAAAGGCGCCTGAAACCAACTCACCTGCGTACAGGGTCGACAGGGCTGGTGCATACACCACGCCGGCAATCGGGGCGGCATCGCGTACAAGTGCGATGTTGACGGTAAACTCGCCATTGCGGCTGATGAACTCGCGCGTGCCGTCAAGCGGGTCCACCAGGTAAAATTCCTGCGTGACCTGAGGCGTTGCACCGGCAGATACGGCTTCTTCCGCGATTATGTTGGAGGTCGGGTCCAGCCCGTTCAGGCCTTCCAGAATGATGGCCTCTGCTGCGATGTCCGCCTCGGTTACAGGCGAGGCATCCGCCTTGCTGGCGACCTCGAAATCGTCATTGTAGATTTCCATGATGCGCGCGCCCGCCGCATGCGCGATTTTCATCAGCGACAGCAGGTGCTGTGATGGTTCGGGGATGGTCATGAAGTTGATTCGGCTCACATTTTCACAATTTTGACTTTGCCGTAAACAAGGCGCTGGATGTTCTGTAGTTGAATTGTTGAGTCGGAACAAGGTGTTGTTGCAATCCGGTATTGCCGGGTTGGCAGGGCTTGGCACACCCCGCTAGACTCACGCCGGGAAATCAACAGAAGACAACCGTAAGAGGGACCCTGTTTCATGAAATTCAACGCTGTGTTGAGTGATCTCGACCTTGCAGCACTGCTATGCTCGAAAGTCTGCCACGATGTCATTTCACCGGTTGGCGCCATTGCCAACGGGCTCGAAGTACTGGAGGACGAACAGGACGCTGAAATGCGTGACATTGCCTTTGATCTGGTGCGCCGGTCATCGCGGCAGGCATCGGCAAAGCTTCAGTTTTGCCGCATCGCCTTTGGAGCCGCCGGCTCTGCGGGATCCAGCATCGATACAGGTGACGCGGAAGACGTGGCCAAGAAGTTCATCGGTGAAGACAAGATCACGCTTGAATGGGAAGTTCCGCGCGAAATTCGCCCGAAGAACCAGGTCAAGCTGATCCTGAACCTGGTCATGCTGGCGATTTCATCCATTCCCCGCGGCGGAAAGATCACCATGGGTGTGGCTGATGGCGGCGGGTTGACCGCGCGGGCCGAAGGCAAGAACGCCAAGGTGCCCGAAAAGACCCTGGTCATGCTGGAAGGCGATGCGCAGCAAGATGCCATGGATGCCCGTCTTGCCCAGGTTTACTACACTCTGAGACTGGCAAATGAGTGCGAGCTTGATCTCACGGCCGCCAATACCGGTGAGGATGCGGTTGAATACTCAGCACTGCCTGCTTGAGCAATGGACCCTGAGCTTCAGATCGTTGAAGGATACAGGCCGGGAGCCGTGGCGGCGATTACCGCTCACCACATCAACTATTACGCCCAGGAATGGGGGTTCGGGCTGGCGTTTGAAACCAAGGTGGCAATTGAGTGTGCGGCGTTCCTTCAACGCTATGATGAGCGGCTCGACCGGGTCTGGCTGGTGGTCCGGGATGGCGCAATTGAAGGATCTTTGATACTGGACCATGACAAGTCCGGCGAAATGCATGATGGCCTGCACCTCAGATGGTTCATCATGTCAGACAGGCTGCGCGGGACCGGTTCCGGGCGGGCGCTCATGAAACGGGCTGTCGAATTTGCAGACGAGGCTGCAGGCGGCAGGGTGTGGCTCACAACATTTCGCGGCCTGGGCGCGGCCCGGCGGTTGTATGAAGATTTCGGATTCCATCTGGCAAGCGAAGTCGAAGGCGAGACCTGGGGACGGACTGTGCACGAGCAATTGTGGCTCAGGCATCCTCATCCCTGATCGAATAACGAAAGTCGCAATGGGATGCGCCCTGCATGATGGTCTGGGTTCTGATCAGCGAAATACGGGCATCATAACCTTTGCAGAACGTGCCGTCGCGTCCGCACGACAGCAGGTGGCCAATGTCGGCTAATCCCATTTCCTTATACATTTCAGCATATTGGCAACGCGTTACATTGTAATTCACGTTGCTTTCGGTTTCTTCCAGCATATCAACCTCAAGGGCGCCATTGGCTTTCCACTGGGGCAGCAGGGCATGGAAACTTTCCAGAGAGGTGTCGCCACCTTCGGTTTTTGCGTAAGCGGCACCTTGCTCGATGGCATTTTTGGTGATGGCTGCTGAAATGATCTTGCGGGCCTTTTCGTCACCGATTTCAGCCTTCATCTCTTCGTAGATCGGCTTGATGATATTGGCTTCTATGCGGCGTTGCTCAAGAATCGGCAGGTCGGTTTTGCTCATTGATGAAAACCTCATGGGGTTCTGATTGCTTGTTGTACCAGTGCCATGGGGGCGGGCGGGTTACAAGCCTGGTTTTTGCGGACCAGCCGGTGCACGCGCCAGATGGATATTGTGCCCCAACAACCAAAAAACCCCCGGCAGAGCCTCGCCGGGGGTGTTCTGGTGCCGTCATGGTGCACATGGCACCCTTCAGGTCCGCACTCGGTTTTCGGTGCTGTCAGGCGGCAACGTCTTCAGTTTCGCGCAGTACATAACCGCGACCCCAAACCGTTTCGATGAAGTTCTGGCCATCTGCTGCTGCAGCCAGTTTCTTGCGCAGCTTGCAGATGAACACGTCAATGATCTTGAGTTCCGGCTCGTCCATGCCGCCATAAAGATGGTTCAGGAACATTTCCTTGGTCAGCGTAGTGCCCTTGCGCAGACTCAGCAGTTCCAGCATCTGGTATTCCTTGCCGGTCAGATGCACGCGCTGGCCACCGACTTCCACAGTCTTGGTATCCAGGTTGACCTGCAGCTCGCCGGTGATGATGACCGACTGCGAATGGCCTTTCGAACGTCGTACAACTGCATGGATGCGGGCAACCAGTTCGTCCTTGTGGAACGGCTTGGTCATGTAGTCGTCCGCGCCGAAGCCGAGACCGCGTACCTTGTCCTCGATGCCGGCCATGCCGGACAATATCAGGATCGGTGTGTTGATTTTCGCCACCCGCAACGTCTTGAGCACGTCATAGCCGCTCATGTCGGGCAGGTTGAGATCGAGAAGGATAATATCGTAATCGT